>NZ_SMKG01000313.1 GCF_004348525.1 Micromonospora sp. 15K316
GCCCCGCCGCCCGGCCGCCCGAACGGCGGGGTGCCCCGCCGGCGACGCGCGTCCCGACAAGGGGGGCGAACGAAAGCGCCCGCCGGGTTCACCGGCGGGCGCTTCGTGGTACCTGTGCGGGTCAGCCCTGCGGGGCGCTCATCGTCAGCTTCTTGATGACGATCTCCTTCTTCGGGTGACCGCCACCGGCCTGCTGCCCGAAGGCGCCGTCGTCGCCGGCCTTCGCCACGTCCTTGACGATGTCCAGCCCGCCGGTGATCGTGCCGAGCACTGTGTAGTCCGGAGGAAGCGGCGAGTCGCCGTAGACGATGAAGAACTGGCTGCCCGTGCTGCCCGGCTGTTGCGACTTCGCCATCGCGATCACGCCCTCCGGGTACGGGGGCCGCTTGTCGGTCGGCAGGTTCTCCTCGGCCATCCGGTAGCTCGGGCCGCCGGTGCCGTCGGTCTCCCGCCAACCCTTGCCGGTCGCGCTCGGGTCGCCGCACTGGAGCACCTTGATGCCCTCGGTGACCAGCCGGTGGCACTTGGTGTTGTCGAAGAAGTTCTTCTCCGCCAGGTGGGTGAAGCTGCCCGCGGTGCACGGCACCAGGGCCCGGTCGACCTTGGCGGTGATCGGGCCCAGGTTCGTGTCGAGGGTCAAGGTCTGGACGCCGGTGGTCGACTGCTGGTTGGACGGCACCCCGACGTCCTTGATCTCCTTGGTCCGCTGGTCGGCGGGGATCTCGACGTAGGGGCACTGGGCCAGGCCCTGCGCCGCCGTGTCGGTGCCGGCGGCGTCGTCGTCCCCGCCGAGGCTGGTGGCGAGCCAGACGGTACCGGCCACCACCAGCAGCAGGGCGAGGCTCGCCCCGACGATCGCCTGCGTCTGCCGGCGCTTGCGGGCCCGGGCCCCGCGCTCGGCCATCTCCTTCTCGAGCCGGGCGCGTGCCGCCGCGCGCTGCCGCTCTCTGGTGGACGTCACGCCTGGATCCTCCTGGACTGTCTGTCGTCGGGCGCGGTGGGGTGCCGTTGCGGGGTCTGGGTCGCTCAGCCGGCGTTCGGGCTGGGCGGCGGGGCGACCGAGCCGGACGGCGTGGCGGCCGGCGCGCCGGTCGTCGGCTCGCCGACGGTGAGGCTCTGGATCACCACGTCGGTCTGGGGCTTGACCTTGGCTCCTGCCCCATTGTCCACGGTCGGGAGCTTGCCGATCTTCTCCAGGACGTCCAGGCCCCCGGTGACCTTGCCGATGATCGGGTAGGTCGGCTCGTCCGGGGCGTAGTCCTTGAAGAAGAGCAGGAACTGGCTGCCGTTGGAGCCCGGCGGGTTGGCGATCATCGCGACCGTGCCCTTCGGGTACGCCGGCGGCCGCTTCCCGGTCGGGCTGGCCGACGGGCTCGGCTCCGGCGCGTCCGGCACGTTCTCGTTGTAGAACGAGTAGGTCGGGCCGCCCAGGCCGGTGCCGCTCGGGTCACCGCAGCGCAGCGCGCCCTCGGCCGTGATCTCGTGGCACTTGGTGTTGTCGAAGAACGACCGGCTCGACAGGTGGGCGATGCTCGCCGCGGCGCACGGGGCCGCGGCCAGGTCGAGGTCGGCGGTGATCGGCGCGCCCTGGTTGGTGGTCACCGTCATCGCCCGGGTGCCCTCGGTGGGCAGGCCGGTGGTCTCCGGGGTGCCGACGTCCTTCAGGTTGGCGTTGGCGGTGCCGTCCTGGGGCGTCCAGAGGCAGACCTCCTCGGCGGCGGTGTTCTCCTTCGGCTCGGATTCGAAGGCACCGAGCGCCCAGGCCGAGCCGACCACGATCAGCGCGAGCACCACGGCGGCGCCCACACCGGCCTGGATCTGTCGCCGCCGCTTGACCCGCGCCGCCCGGCGGACCATCTGGCGATCGAGCTTGGCCCGTGCCAGTTTGCGCTGCCGGTCCCTGCTGGAAGCCACCCGTGCTCCCCTTCCTCTACCCTGGTCGTCACCGGCGCCGTGGACGTCGCACGCCCGTGTGGGGCAGTGCGCCACGCCACACGCTCGCCAGAGTGTACGGCTACCAGCTGTGTATGTGGTGTACGAGGTCCTTGCTCTGCTTATCGGAGCGCGTCACTGTGTCCGGCGGTGCCGGCGGGACGGATGGTCCCGCGAATATGCCGCGCGCCGCCGGTTAGGCTGATCAGGGACGGACCTCATGTCGACGGAAGGGGAGCGGACGTGCTCGTGGCCGGCTTTCCCGCCGACGCCTTCGGCACCAACTGCTACGTGGTGGCCACGGCGCCGGGGGAGCAGTGCGTGGTCGTCGACCCCGGCATCGGCGTACTCGACCGGCTCGACGCCGTGCTCGCCGAGCACCGCCTGCACCCGGCCGCCGTGTTGCTCACCCACGGCCACCTCGACCACACCTTCTCGGTGGCGCCGGTCTGCGGCGCGCGGGGCATCACCGCGTACGTCCACCCGGGCGACCGGGAGCTGCTCGCCGACCCGGCCAAGGGTCTCTCCCCGGATCTCGCCGCGCTCTTCGGCGGCCGGCTGACCTACTCCGAGCCGGACGACGTCGCCGAGCTGACCGACGGCGCCACCCTGACGCTGGCCGGTGTGGAGATCACCGTCGACCACGCTCCAAACCATACCGGCGGGTCGGTGCTGTTCCGGATGCCCGGCGCCGGCTCGCGCTGGGAGGCGGAGGAGATCTGCCTCTCCGGCGACGTGCTCTTCGCGGGCTCGATCGGTCGCACCGACCTGCCGGGCGGCAGCATGCCGGCGATGGTCACCAGCCTGCGGGACAAGATCCTCCCGCTGGCGGACGAGACAGTCGTCCTGCCCGGCCACGGACCCACGACCACGATCGGCCGCGAGCGCGCGACCAACCCGTACCTCATCGAGGCGGCGGGGTCCGGCGACGCGCGCCCGGCCGTACCCACCCGAGGCCTCTGATCCGCCCCCGCGCGACGGCGCGGGCACCGACCGACCGCGCGGCGCGCGGGAGTCAAGGAGTACGTCATGAGCAAGCCCACGCCCATCTCCGGCTTCCCGGAGTGGACGCCGTCGCAGCGGATGATCGAGCAGTACGTGCTCGACCGGATCCGCGCCACGTTCGAGCTGTACGGCTTCGCGCCGCTGGAGACCCGCGCGGTCGAGCCGCTGGACCAGTTGCTGCGCAAGGGGGAGACCTCCAAGGAGGTCTACGTGATCCGGCGGCTGCACGACGACGAGCAGGGACCGGCCGGTGACGACGCGCTCGGCCTGCACTTCGACCTGACGGTGCCGTTCGCCCGGTACGTGCTGGAGAACGCGGGCAAGCTGCAGTTCCCGTTCCGGCGCTACCAGATCCAGAAGGTGTGGCGGGGGGAGCGACCGCAGGAGGGGCGTTACCGCGAGTTCGTCCAGGCCGACATCGACATCGTCGACCGGGACACCCTCGCCCCGCACCACGAGGCGGAGATGCCGCTGGTGATCGGGGACGCCCTGCGGTCGCTGCCGATCCCCGAGGTCCGGATCCAGGTCAACAACCGCAAGATCTGCGAGGGCTTCTACCGGGGCATCGGGTTGACCGATCCGGAGGCAGCGCTGCGCGCGGTCGACAAGCTCGACAAGATCGGCCCGGCGAAGGTCGCGGAGCTGCTGGCCCAGACCGCCGGGGCGAGCGAGGCGCAGGCGAAGGCGTGCCTGGCGCTGGCCGAGATCTCCGCCCCGGACGCCTCCTTCGCCGACGCGGTGCGCGCCCTCGGGGTCAGTGACCCGCTGCTGGACGAGGGGATCGAGGAGCTGGTCCGGGTGGTGGAGACCGCCGCCGAGCACTCGCCGGGGCTCTGCGTGGCCGACCTGCGCATCGCCCGGGGTCTCGACTACTACACCGGGACCGTCTACGAGACCCAGCTGCGCGGTTACGAGCGGTACGGCTCGATCTGCTCCGGCGGCCGGTACGACAACCTGGCCAGCTCCGGCGCGGTCCGCTTCCCCGGCGTGGGCATCAGCATCGGGGTCACCCGGCTGCTCGGGCTGCTCTTCGGCACCGACGCGCTGGAGATCTCCCGGGACGTGCCGACCGCTGTCCTGGTCGCGGTGACCAACGAGGAGCTGCGGGTGGCCAGCAACCGGGTCGCCGAGGCGCTGCGCCGGCGGGGGATCCCGACCGAGGTGTCGCCGAGCGCCGCGAAGTTCGGCAAGCAGATCCGGTACGCCGAGCGGCGGCGCATCCCGTACGTCTGGTTCCCGGGCGCGGAGGGCGCGGGTGACGAGGTGAAGGACATCCGCTCGGGCGACCAGGTGGCGGCGACGGCCGACGCCTGGACGCCACCGGCGGTCGACCTGAAGCCGCTGGTGAGCTGACCCGTTCGTACGGTCGCCGGGCGCCGCAGCGGCGTGCGGTCACGCGGGTCGGGGTGGGTTCGCGGCAGGTGGCCGGGCCGTTGCGGCGGGAGTTCGCGGCGCTGCCCGGCCACCCCGGCTCCCCGGCAGCGGGCCGCCCGGCTGCCCCGGCTCCCCGGCAGCGGCGCCGCCGGCCACCCCGACGCCCTGGCAGCGGGCCCGCTCCGGTGTGCCCGGCTCAGGGCGCGGGGTTGACCGGGAAGACGAGGCAGGTGCTCATGGCGTGGGCGATCAGGCGCGCGCCGGCGTCGGTGACGCGGGCCTCGGCCAACGCCGTCCGCCGGCCGCGCTGCAGGACGGTGCCCACGCAGACGAGCAGGCCGGAGCCGACGGTGGCCGGCCGGAGGAACTTCACGTTCAGGTCCAGCGAGGTGTAGCCGACGCCGGCCGGCAGCGTGCTGTGCACGGCGCACCCGGCGGCCGTGTCGAGCAGGGTGGAGAGGATTCCGCCGTGGACGCTGCCGAGCGGGTTGTAGTGGAACTCCTGTGGCGTCATCTCGACGGTGACGTGTCCCTCGTCGACGGTCATCCGGCCGATGTCGAGCAGCCGCATCACCGGTGGTGGGGGCAGCTCACCGGAGATCATCGCGCGGAGTGTCTCGAGCCCGCCGCGGCGGCCGAGCTCGGCGGCGTTCACGGCCGGGTCGGACCAGGAGAAGGTGCGGCTGCGCGCCGTGTCCTGCGTCTGCGTCATGGACGCAGCCTGGCAGGGCGTTGCTGAGTCTGTCAACGAGACTTAGCCTGGTCGTCATGAGACCCGCGGCGCTGGACTGGTCGGTGGAGAACTGCACCATCGGCCGGGCGATGGAGATCCTCGGCGAGAAGTGGACCCTGGTGGTGCTCCGCGAGGTGTTCAACGGCATCCGCCGCTTCGACGACATGCGCGTACGCACCCGGATCCCGCGCCAGGTCCTCACCAACCGCCTGGCCGTCCTGGTCGAGCGGGGCGTCCTGCGCCGGGAGCCGTACCGGGAGCCGGGCAGCCGGGTGCGACACGAGTACCGACTCACTGAGATGGGCGCGGACCTCTGGCCGGTGCTCGTCGCCGTCCTCGGCTGGGGCGACCGCTACCTCGCCGACCCGGACGGCTCACCGCTGAGCGTCGGGCACCGGGACTGCGGCGCCGAGGTCCGCGTCGAGCTGCGCTGCGATCAGGGGCACCTGGTGGACCGGCCTCGCGACGTGATCCCGCGCCCGGGCCCAGGCGCCCACCCCCGAACCGACTGATAACTAGGCGCCCGGCTCGCCC
>NZ_SMKG01000314.1 GCF_004348525.1 Micromonospora sp. 15K316
GGGCTGGACGGGCGGGAGGCGCGCGCCGACATGGAGCGCTCCTTCGCCCGCATCGCGGTCGCGGTGAAGAACCAGGACACCCGCGAGCACGACATCGTGGACTCGGACGACTACTTCCAGTACCACGGCGGGATGGTCGCGATGGTGCGTCACCTCACCGGTGACGCGCCGGCCGCGTACGTGGGGGACTCGGCGATGCCGCACGACGTGCGCACCCGGACGTTGGGCGAGGAGACCCGCCGGGTGTTCCGCGCCCGGGTGGTGAACCCGAGGTGGATCGCCGCCATGCGCCGGCACGGCTACAAGGGCGCGTTCGAGCTGGCCGCCACGGTGGACTACCTGTTCGGCTACGACGCCACCGCCGGGGTGGTCGACGACTGGATGTACGAGAAGTTGGCGGCCGAGTACGTCTTCGACCCGACCACGCGGGAGTTCCTCACCGAGTCGAATCCGTGGGCGCTGCGCGGCATCACCGAGCGGCTGCTGGAGGCCGCCGACCGGGGACTCTGGGCCGAGCCCGACCCGGCGACCCTGGAGCGGCTCCGGGAGACGTACCTGACCAGCGAGGGCGACCTGGAGGACCGGGCATGAGCGTTTTCCCGTTCAGCGCGGTGCTCGGCATGGACGACATGCGGCTCGCCCTGCTGCTCAACGCGGTCAGCCCGGCGATCGGCGGGGTGCTGGTACGCGGCGAGAAGGGCACGGCCAAGTCGACGGCGGTACGGGCGCTCGCCGCCCTGCTGCCCCCGGTCGACCAGGTGGCCGGCTGCCGTTTCGGCTGTGACCCGGCGAACCCGGACCCGGGCTGCCCGGACGGCCCGCACCCGGCCGGCGCCGTCGCCGAGCGGCGTCCGGCGCGCCTGGTGGAGCTGCCCGTCGGCGCCGCCGAGGACCGGGTGGTCGGTTCACTGGACCTGGAGAAGGCGCTCGGCGAGGGCGTGCGCGCCTTCGAGCCGGGTCTGCTCGCCGCCGCGCACCGTGGGGTGCTCTACGTCGACGAGGTCAACCTGCTCCACGACCACCTGGTCGACCTGCTGCTCGACGCCGCCGCGATGGGCCGTAGCCACGTGGAGCGGGAGGGTGTCTCGGTCAGTCACGCCGCCCGGTTCCTGCTGGTCGGCACGATGAACCCGGAGGAGGGGGAGCTGCGCCCGCAGCTGCTCGACCGGTTCGGGCTCACCGTCGAGGTCGGCGCGAGCCGGGAGCCGGCCGTCCGCGCCGAGGTGGTCCGCCGCCGGTTGGCCGCCGACGCCGACCCGGCCGGCTTCGCCGCCCGCTGGGCGGACGCGGACGCCGAGGTCGCCCGGCGGGTGGCCGGGGCGCGGCGGCGGGTCGCCGGGGTACGCCTGCCGGACGCCGCGCTGCGGCAGATCGCCGAGGTCTGCGCCGCCTTCGACGTGGACGGGATGCGGGCCGACATCGTCACCGCGCGTACCGCGATCGCGCACGCCGCCTGGCACGGCCGGGACCAGGTCGGCGTCGAGGACGTGCGGGTGGCCGCCCGGCTGGCGCTGCCGCACCGGCGGCGCCGGGACCCGTTCGACACGCCGGGGCTGGACGAGAAGCGGCTCGACGAGGCCCTCGACCGCGCCGGTGCGGACGATCCCGACGACGACCCGCCGGGCGGTCCGTCCGACGGCGGCCCGGACGACTCCGGCCCGGACGGTGGCGGCCCGAACGGTGGCGGCTCCGGTGGCGGGCCGGACGGCCACCCGTCGGGCGACGCGAACGGCCCGGCGGGCGGCGACGCGCCCGGGCCGTCCGGCGAGGCGCAGACCGACGCCCGCCCCGACGGCGGGAACGACTCGTCGGCGCCGCAGCAGGGCCCGACGGCCGGCCCCGGCCCGGCCGACGGCGGCGAGGGCGGTGGAGCCGACGAGTTCGTGGACCCGTCGGGGGGCGGCCCGGCCGCCGGCGGCCAGCCCGTGGCCGTACCCGTTCCGGGGCTGAAGGCCCGGCTGCTCACCGCGCCCGGTGTCGGCGACGGCGTTCCCGGCCGGCGGTCCCGGGCCCGCACCGGGCGCGGGCGCACCACCGGGGCGCGCCTGCCGGTGGGTCGCCCCGGCGCGCTGCACCTGCCGGCGACCCTGCGTGCCGCCGCCCCGCACCAGGTCGACCGGGGCCGCCGCGACGGGCCGCTGCGGCTGCACCCGGCCGACCTGCGGGAGGCCGTCCGCGAGGGGCGTGAGGGAAACCTGGTGCTCTTCGTGGTCGACGCCAGCGGGTCGATGGGGGCCCGGCAGCGGATGTCCGCCGTCAAGGGGGCGGTGCTCGCCCTGCTGACCGACGCCTACCAGCGGCGAGACAAGGTCGCCGTGGTCGCCTTCCGGGGCACCGGCGCGCAGACCCTGCTGCCCGCCACCTCGTCGGTGCTCGCCGCCTCGGCGCGCCTGACGGACCTGCCCACCGGTGGGCGTACGCCACTGGCCGAGGGGCTGCTCGCCGCCGCCGAGCTGCTGCGGGTGGAGCGGCTGCGTGACCCGCGCCGCCGTCCGCTGGTGCTGGTGCTCACCGACGGGCGGGCCACCAGCGGGGAACGTCCGCTGGAGTGGTCCGCCCGCGCGGCGGCCGTGCTCGCGGCGACCGGCGCCCCCTGCGTCGTGGTCGACTGCGAGTCCGGTCCCGTGCGCCTCGGCCTCGCCCAGCGCCTCGCCGCCCAGCTGGGCGCCGACCACCACCCGCTGGACCGGGTCGCCACCGACCCGCTCGTCGGCCTCGCCGCCACCCGTCCGGCCGCCTCGGCGCCGGGGTACGTCCACACGTCGAACACCAGCCGCGCAAGGAGCGTCGCCTGATGCCGCAGGGAAAGCCGACCCACGTGCCCGCCGACGGGCTCACCACCCGGCAGCGCCGTAACCGTCCGCTGCTGCTCGTCCACACCGGACAGATGAAGGGCAAGTCGACGGCCGCGTTCGGTCTGGCGCTGCGGGCGTGGACCGCCGGCATGCCGATCGGGGTGTTCCAGTTCGTCAAGAGCGCCAAGTGGCGGGTGGGGGAGGAGAACGCCCTCCGTGCGCTCGGTGAGCTGCACGAGCGTACCGGCCAGGGTGCCCCGGTGACCTGGCACAAGATGGGTGAGGGCTGGTCCTGGATCCAGCGCGGCGACCAGGCCGACCACGCCGCCGACGCCCTGGAGGGCTGGCGGCAGATCCAGCGCGACCTCGCCGAGCAGCGGTACAAGTTCTACGTGCTCGACGAGTTCACCTACCCGATGAAGTGGGGCTGGGTGGACGTCGACGAGGTGGTCGACACGCTGCCCACCACGCCGACGACCAGGGGCGCCGACGAGCCGCCGGTCCTCACCCCGACGCTGCCGGGCAGTCCCGACGAGACGGTCGACGCCGAGACCAGGAACATGCCGGTCGGCGACACGCTGGTGATCACCGACGACGACGGCACCGTCGAGATCACCGTGACGAAGTTCAGCACCCGGACGAAGGGCTGCAACGAGTTCGCGCCCGAGCCGGACAAGGGCGTGTACCTGATCGCGGACGTCACGGTCGCGGTCACCAAGGGCAGCGTCTCGGTGAATCCGCTCTACTTCCAGTGGGTGGCGGCGGACGGTACGGAGACGAACGCCATCGCCGGTCTCTTCGCCGGCTGCGGTGAGAACCTGGAGCCCGGCGACGTCTCGGCGGGCCGCAAGCGGACCGGCACGCTGGTCTTCAACGTCGCGAACAAGAACGGGGTGCTGGAGTACCTGCACCGTTTCCAGCCGGCCGGTTCCTGGCGTCCGTAGTGCTGATCGGGAGGCCGGCCGTCCGGCCGGCCTCCCGCAGGTCAGACCGGACGCCTTCGTCCCGCACCGGGCTCGTGCCGGTCATCACCGGCCGGCCCGGTCGGTCGCCCGCCAGGCGAGCAGCCGCCGGTAGGCGTCGAAGCCGTCCGGCACCCAGGCCCACTCGGTGAGCCGCCGCTCCAGCTCCTCCTCGGTCAGGAAGGCGTGCCAGGCGACCTCCTCCGGCTGCGGCGCGACCGCCGACGGGCAACGCACCTCGTAGACGGACGACCACCAGCTGTGCTCCGGCGTCTCGTAGAGGAACTTGAACAACGGCACGGGCGCGGGCAGGCCGCGTACCCCCAGCTCCTCCTCGGCCTCGCGCAGCGCCGCCTCGTCGTACGACTCCCCCGCGCCGACCACCCCGCCGACGAACATGTCGTAGAGCGAGGGGAAGACGAGCTTGCGAGCGGTACGACGGTGCACGAAGACCCGACCGTCGTCGTCCCGGGCCAGCACGAACGCGCAGCGGTGCCGGAGCCGGCCCGCGTAGACCTCGCCGCGTCGCGCCTGCCCCACCACCCGGTCGTGCTCGTCGACGACATCCAACAACTCGTCGGCCGACAGTGGCGACTGATCCTCCATGAAGACAGCCTGCCACGCCGTCGGGATCGAGTTCGCGCAGCAATCCAGAATGCGATTCCCGTTCACTTACACTCCCGAATCGCCCTTCTACGTGTTAGTAACATTGCGTCCGGCGACAATGGACGCACCAAAAGTAGAGTTCATTCTCGAATGGGTGCCGGGAAAGCGATGGGCGCCTGGTGAGACCTGCACGACTGTCGCTATTCCGTCCCCGCCGGCAATGGGGTCCGTAAACATCGTCAAGTACCGTCTCCTCTCGTGCCCGAAGCCCCTCGACGATTGATCGCTGATCGCTACCGACTCGTCCGCCCGCTGGGTCAAGGCGGGATGGGTCGCGTTTGGCAGGCCCTTGACGAAATGCTCCAACGAGATGTGGCCCTCAAGGAACTCGTGGCGCCACCCGGGCTGAGCGACGACGAACTGCACGAGATGCGCGAACGGTCCATGCGGGAGGCGCGCGCCGTCGCCCGCCTCGGCCATGTCAACGTGGTACGCGTCTTCGACGTGCTGCTCACCGACGGCGACCCGTGGATCGTGATGGAGCTGGTCCCGTCGCGCACCCTGCAGCAGGTCCTCGAAGCCGAGGGGCCGATGCCGCCGGCCCGCGCCGCCCGGATCGGGCTGGCCGTGCTGAGCGCGCTGCGCGCGGCGCACGAGGCCGGGATACTGCACCGCGACGTCAAGCCGGCGAACGTGCTGCTCGCCGACGACGGGCGGGTCGTACTGACGGACTTCGGGCTGGCGACCCTGCCCGGGGATTCGCGCATGACCCGAACCGGGATGGTCCTCGGCTCGCCGGCGTACCTCGCCCCCGAACGGGTCACCGACGGGGTCGTCGGTCCGGCCGCCGACCTCTGGTCGCTCGGGGCCACCCTCTACTCCGCGGTCGAGGGACGAACGCCGTACAGCCGCTCCACCCCGATAGCGACGCTGGCCGCGCTCGCCACCGAGGCGCCACCACCGCCACGGCAGGCCGGCACGCTGACCGAGCTGCTGGACGGGCTGCTGCGCCGCGACCCACAGGCGCGGATCAGCGCCGAGGAGGCCGACCGGCTGCTGGTCCGGGCCGTCGCCTCGGACGATCCCACCGCCGAGGCCGGCCGGACCGGCCCGGTCGCCCCGGCGGAGCCGGCGGGACCGATCACCCGGGTCGGCTCCGACGTCCGGCCCCGCCCGCGGATCGTCCCCGAGTTCATCGCCGCCGAC
>NZ_SMKG01000315.1 GCF_004348525.1 Micromonospora sp. 15K316
GCCGGGAAGCGCGGGCCGGCTCAGGCGAGGCGGCGGTTCTCCCGGACCAGGCCGCCCTCGCACCAGTCGCGGTACGCGAAGAGCTCGGGGCGGGCCAGGAGAACCCGGCTGTTGTGTGCCCAGACCCGCATGATCTCGTCGCCGTTCTTCTCCGCCTGCTCGACCAGCTTGCGGAAGCGGCGCTTGGGGTGCGCCCGGAAGTTCGTCCGGATCCCGTCCGCGGCGTAGATGTAGAGGCAGTGCAGGGCGAACCGGCGGGCCGGGCACGACGGGTCCATAGCCAGGTCGAAGAGCGTCATCACCAGCCGGTCACCGGAGACCAGCAGGTCCCAGTCCGGCGGCATGGAACTCAACGGCACCGAGTCGGGGTGGTAGGCCCACGCGCGCATCTCCGCCGGCGACGGGTCGACAGGGTTGGCGAAACCGTGGAACGTCGACTCCTGCACGCTCACCGGCCAACCTTCCGCTCTTGCCCGCACTTGGCACAGCCGCCCGCGGACCTGGCTGCTGGGGCGACACGGTAACGCGGTACCGGTCAGTAGGGGTAGACCCTCCAGGGAGCAATTGGTCAACCGTTGGCCGAGCCGGGCCGACCGTACGGCCGACCCGGCTCCGCGTGGCGTCGACCAGGCTCAGTCCGCGACCCGTACCGGCTCCCGCCGCTGGACGGACGCGCGGCGGCGCAGCCAACGCTTGAACCACGGGAAGTCCGGCAAGCGGGCCAGCAGCGGCCCGGTCACCACGGTGATCAGGACGTACGCCGTGGCGAGCGCGGCCAGCCGCGGCTCGACACTGCCGGCCGAGACCGCGAGCCCGGCGATGACGATGGAGAACTCGCCCCGGGGCACCAGGGCGAGTCCGGCCCGCCATCGACCGGGTTCGGCGATGCCGACCCGGCGTGCGGCCAGGTAACCCGTGAGTGTCTTCGTCGCCATCGTGACGATCGCCAGGCCGAGCGCCGGCAGCAACACGGGCGGGATCTCCCGCGGGTCCGTCGTCAACCCGAAGAAGACGAAGAACACCGCCGCGAAGAGGTCCCGCAGCGGAGTGAGCAACTGGGTGGCGTGATGCGCCACCGGACCGGAGAGCGCGATACCGACCAGGAACGCGCCGACCGCCGCCGACACCTGGAGCTCGGCGGCGAAGCCGGCCACCAGGAGCGTCAGCCCGAGCACTCCGAGCAGCAACGCCTCGGCGTCCTTCGCGGACATGAGGGTGGAGATCAACCCGCCGTAGCGGATGGCGACCACGAGCACGGCCAGGACCGTGGCGACCGCGATGGCGAGCGCGATGCCGCCGCCCATCAGACCGGCGCCCAGCAGCACGGCGGTGACCAGCGGCAGGTAGAGCGCCATGGCCAGGTCCTCGATCACGAGGACCGAGAGGATCACCGGGGTTTCCCGGTTACCGAGCCGGCCCAGATCGCCGAGGACCTTGGCGATCACGCCGGAGGAGGAGACCCAGGTGATGCCGGCCAGGACCAGCGCGGCCACCCAGTCCCAGCCGAGCAGCAGCGCGAACGCCGCCCCGGGTAGCGCGTTGAGCAGCGCGTCGATCAGCCCGGCGGGGGCGGCGGCCCGGAGGTTGCCGACGAGCTCGTTGGCCGAGTACTCCAGGCCGAGCATCACCAGCAGCAGGATCACGCCGATCTCGGCGCCGACCGCGAAGAACTCCTCGCTGGCGTTGAGCGGCAGCAGCCCGCCGTGCCCGAACGCGAGCCCGGCGAGCAGGTAGAGCGGAATGGGCGAGAGGCCGATCCGGCGACTCAACCGGCCGAGCAGACCCAGCAGGAAGAGTAGTGCGCCGACCTCGATGAGCAGGGTGTTGGTCTCGTGCATCCGCGCCTCAGCCGTCCGGGTCACTGTCGGCGAGGATGGCGGTCACTCCGTCGAGACCCTGGCGGGTCCCGACCACGACCACCACGTCACCGGCGGCGAAACGGAAGGCCGGGTCCGGCGAGACGATCACCTCGCCCTGGCGGAGGACCGCCACGATCGAGGCTCCGGTCCGGGTACGAGCCTTCGTGTCGCCGAGCTTCCGGTTGACGTACGGGGAACCAGCCGGAATGAGGATCTGCTCGGTGAGCAGCCCGGCGGCCTGTTCCCGCAGCCCGGAGAGCTGACCGAGCATCAGCGACGCGCCGAGGATGTCGGCGAGGGCCTCCGCCTCGTCATCGGTCAGCGGGATGTCGGCCTGACACGAATCAGGATCATCCGGATCGTAGAGGACAAGGTCACGACGACCGTTGCGGTGGGAGACCACGCCTACGCGGCGTCCGGATTCCGTCACGAGGTCATGACGTACGCCGATACCCGGCAGCGCGGTCTGTTCGACACGTACTCGCACCCAGTCAACGCTACCGTGTCCAGGCCGGTCGATCCCCGGGCCGTTAACGTCGGCCGATGTCTGCACCTGACCGGTGGCTCCGAACTGTCGCCTCGTCTCTCTCGCGCCCGCCCCGCGACCCGGGACGCCCCGCGCCGGGACGGTCACCGGCTGGCGGTTCGGTAGCGCTGGTAGCGGTGCATGCTGAGTCCCTGGATGCCGGGTACGCCGTCGAAGATCCCGCGCCGGCCGCCGAATTCGGAGCCGGCTATCGCCTCCCGGTGCGCCTCCTCGCTGGTCCACTCGGCGTAGAGGGTCACCCGGGCACCGTCGAGGCTGAACAGCAGGTGCCCGCCGATCGCGCCCGGGTGCGCGTCCGCCCGGAAGGTGGCGATCCTCTCCGCGGCCTGCCGTTGGAGTTCGGGGCCGTCGGTCGCGATGCCGATCAGCGCGACAGAGCCGGGATGGGGCGCGTTGTCGGCGGTGGCGCGTTGGAGCCCGCTGCGCGAGGCCGGTCGGCGAGTCGACCGGCGGTGGCAGCTCCGGAAGTGACGGGAGTCACACGCCCAGGGTTGAGCGGAATAGGCTCAACTCTGGTTGTGTCCTTCCTAGCGGACCTGTCGATCCGGGGGAGTCATGAACACGGAACGTCTCACCACCAAGAGCCGCGAAGCCATCACCGGTGCCGTCGCGCTGGCGAACCAGCGCGGACACGCCACCGTGGAACCCTGGCACCTGCTGCTGTCGCTGCTCGACACCGAGGGCTCGACCGCGGCCGGCCTGCTGCGTGCCGTCGGGGCCGAGCCTGTCGAGCTGCGCCGGGCCGCCCAGCGCGCCGTCGACGCCCTGCCCGCGGCGCGCGGCTCCAGCATCGCCGAGCCGACCCTGGCCCGCGAGTTCGTCAACGCCATCGGCGCCGCCGAGCAGATCGCCCGGCCGCTGGGCGACGAGTACACCTCCACCGAGCACCTGCTCGCCGGCCTGGCCCGGGTGGGTGGTGTGGTGGCCGACGCCTTGAAGGCCGCCGGCGCCACCGAGGAGAACCTGGTCGCCGCCTTCCCGACGGTGCGCGGCGGGGATCGGCGGGTCACCACCGCCGACCCGGAGCAGACCTACCAGGCGCTGGCCAAGTACGGCGTCGACCTCACCGCGCGCGCCCGCGAAGGGAAGATCGACCCGGTGATCGGCCGGGATTCGGAGATCCGCCGGGTGATCCAGGTGCTCTCCCGGCGTACCAAGAACAACCCGGTCCTGATCGGTGAGCCGGGCGTGGGCAAGACCGCGATCGTCGAGGGGCTGGCCCAGCGGATCGTCGCCGGTGACGTGCCGGAGTCATTGCGCGACAAGAAGCTCGTCTCGCTCGACCTGGGCGCGATGGTCGCCGGCGCGCAGTACCGCGGCCAGTTCGAGGAGCGGCTGAAGTCCGTCCTCGAGGAAATCAAGAACTCCGACGGGCAGGTCATCACCTTCCTCGACGAGCTGCACACCGTCGTCGGTGCGGGCAAGGGCGAGGGCTCGATGGACGCCGGCAACATGCTCAAGCCGATGCTGGCCCGCGGTGAGCTGCGCATGGTCGGCGCCACCACGCTGGACGAGTACCGCGAGCACATCGAGAAGGACCCGGCGCTGGAGCGGCGCTTCCAGCCGGTGCTGGTCGGCGAGCCGACCATCGAGGACACCATCGGCATCCTCCGTGGGCTCAAGGAGCGCTACGAGGTGCACCACGGCGTACGGATCACCGACGCCGCCCTGGTCGCGGCCGCCACCCTGTCGGACCGCTACATCACCGACCGGTTCCTGCCGGACAAGGCGATCGACCTGGTCGACGAGTCGGCGTCCCGGCTGCGGATGGAGATCGACTCGCGGCCGGTCGAGGTGGACGAGATCGAGCGGGCGGTCCGCCGGCTGGAGATCGAGGAGATGGCGCTCGCCAAGGAGCCGGACGACGCCTCCGCCGAGCGGCTGGCGCGGCTGCGCCGGGAGCTGGCCGACAAGCGCGAACAGCTGACCGCGCTCTCCGATCGCTGGAAGCTGGAGAAGGACCACATCACCAAGCTCTCCACCGCGAAGGAGGAGCTGGAGCGGCTGGGTGGCGAGGCCGAGCGGGCCGAGCGTGACGGCGAGCTGGAGCGCGCCGCCGAGCTGCGGTACGGCCGGATCCCGGCGCTCAAGGCCGAGCTGACGCGGGCCGAGCAGGAGCTGGCCGGGCTCCAGGCCGACGGCGCGATGCTCAAGGAGGAGGTCGGCGCGGACGACATCGCGGCCGTGGTCGCCTCCTGGACGGGCATCCCGGCCGGCCGGTTGCTCGAAGGTGAGACGGCCAAGCTGCTGCGGATGGAGGA
This sequence comes from Micromonospora sp. 15K316, assembly GCF_004348525.1. GTDB lineage: Bacteria > Actinomycetota > Actinomycetes > Mycobacteriales > Micromonosporaceae > Micromonospora. The sequence goes on from NZ_SMKG01000315.1 coordinate 4,668, forward strand.
GTCGCTGCGGGCACGGGTCGTCGGCCAGCCCGAGGCGGTCGGCGCGGTCTCCGACGCCGTACGCCGGGCCCGGGCGGGCGTCGCCGACCCGGACCGGCCGACCGGCAGCTTCCTCTTCCTCGGCCCGACCGGCGTCGGCAAGACCGAGCTGGCCAAGGCGCTCGCCGAGTTCCTCTTCGACGACGAGCGGGCCATGGTCCGCATCGACATGAGCGAGTACGGCGAGAAGCACTCCGTCGCCCGGCTGGTCGGTGCCCCGCCCGGTTACGTCGGTTACGAGGAGGGTGGTCAGCTCACCGAGGCGGTGCGTCGCCGGCCGTACTCGGTGATCCTGCTCGACGAGGTGGAGAAGGCCCACCCGGACGTCTTCGACATCCTGCTCCAGGTGCTCGACGACGGCCGGCTCACCGACGGGCAGGGCCGGACCGTCGACTTCCGCAACACGATCCTGATCCTCACCTCCAACCTGGGGTCGTCGGTGATCAGCGATCTGACGCTCGCCGAGGAGCAGCGTCGGGAGGGCGTCCTGTCGGTGGTCCGTTCGCACTTCAAGCCGGAGTTCCTCAACCGGCTCGACGACGTGGTGGTCTTCGCCGCGCTGCGCGGGGACGATCTGCGCTCCATCGTGGACATCCAGCTGTCCCGCCTGCGGAGCCGCCTCGCCGATCGCCGGTTGGCGCTGGACGTCACCGACGCCGGCCGTGAGTGGCTGGCCGAGCACGGGTACGACCCGATCTACGGGGCCCGCCCGCTGCGCCGGCTCGTGCAGTCCGCGATCGGCGACCAGCTCGCCAAGGCTCTGCTGGCCGGCCAGATCCGCGACGGCCAGACGGTCAAGGTCGACCTGGCCCCCACCAAGGAAGCCCTGACCGTAACCCCCGCCTAACCC
>NZ_SMKG01000316.1 GCF_004348525.1 Micromonospora sp. 15K316
GCCGCCGGCCGCGTACACCTCGACCTGCGAGAGCTGCGCCGCGGGCCAGGCGGTGTTGCCGGCGACCGTGACGCGGACGTGGCGGGCGGGGGTGGCCGGCAGCGCCACGGTGGCGGTGTTGCCGGTGGCCGGGTCGAACCGCACCCCGCTCGTCGCCACGAGCGTGCTGAAGGACGATCCGTCGATGCTGCCCTGCACCGAGATCGTCTGGGTACGCGCCTCCCAACCCGGCGGCACCGCGAGGACGAGCCGGTTCACCGGGTGGCTCGCGCCGAGGTCGACCTGCCACCACTGGGGAAAGACGTTGTTCGTCGTCTCCCAGTAGCTGCCCCGGTCGCCGTCGACGGCGTTGCCGGCGACGTACGGCCCGTGCTGGCTGCTCGCCGAGGCGGGTCGGCCGGCGGCCAGGTTGCCGCTCGGCGGCGGGCCGCCGCCGGTGACCGGCGGGGTCGGGCGTACCGGGGTGAGCGGGCTCTGCCCCTTGAACATCCGCCCGCCGTCGGCGGTGATCCGCAGGTAGTAGTCGGACGAGCAGGCGGTGCCGTCCTCGTCGAGCGACCGGATGCCGGCCCCGGCGGGCGTGCTCGCCTGCGTCTCGGAGGTCTTGGCGATCTGGTTGCCCTCGTTGAACTCGTCGAACATCGAGACGTAGAGCCCCTGCGCCCCGAGGCGGGTCAGGTTGTAGAGGTGCCGCCAGTAGAAGTCGCCGTGCCGGCGGTGCCCGGCCGAGAGGTCACCCGGCATGACGCAGGGTTGGTAGTCGATGCCGTGGGCGGCGCAGTCGGCGAGATCGGGCACGTTGACGTTGGTGTGGAACCAGTCCAGCCCGTCGAGGATGCCGGTGCGCCCGACCATCCACGGCGAGATCATGTCGAAGGCGTGGTAGACCTCGCCGAAGCCGGGGCGGGAGTCGTTGATGCCCTGCCGCCAGTAGGTGGGCACGCCGCCGATGACGTAGCAGCCCTGCGCCTTGAACCACTGGACCACGTCGAGGCAGGGCGCGGGCGGGAACGGGCGCCCGTCGTCGTTGAAGCCGAACCCCCAGACGCACACCACCGGCCGGCCGTTCTGCCGCGCGTACGCCGGTGAGGCGGTGTGCGCCGACATCTTCGTCGTCCAGTCCTGCTTGATCTGCGACTGCATGGACGTCCAGCCGGTGACGTCGTACATGATGTAGAACTTGCGGCCGAATTGTTCGGCGGCGCTGCGAACCTTGACCGCCATGGCGTCGCGGGTCGGCCCCTCGTCGCCGAACGGGTTGAACCGCTGGAGGGCGGCGGTGTCGCAGCCGTGCTCCTGCATCCACCGGAAGTGGGTGTCGACCGTCTGCTGGTCGTAGGAGGAGAAGAGCCGGGCCGGTTGGCCGTCGCCGAGGTTCGGGTAGGCGGTGGTGTAGCCGTGGGCGTAGTCCCGCATGTCCGGCCAGGACACGATAGTGGTGTTGGCCGGTGACGGCGGTTGGAAGCGATCGCGGCTCCAATGCCACCAGCCACCGATCGGGGCGCCGTCGCCGGGGCAGCTGAACCAGCCCTGGTAGCCGACGGAGATCTTTCCGACCACGTCGCCGGGTGGGCTGGCCGCGGCGGCCGGGGCGGGCGCGGTCAGGTCGGGGAGAGCGGCGAGCGCGGAACCCGCCGCCGCGGTGCCGATCAGGGTGCGACGGGTGAGCGCCATGGGTATGGCTCCTTCGCCGGATCGAGGGAATTGACGGACATCATGCCAGCCGACGACTTCGCATCGCAATAGTTCGACTTCTCAACGAAAGATCATGGCTACCAACCTGTAAGAATCAGATGATCGGGGCGGGTCGTCCTCGTGGTCCCGTACTGTCGGCTGGCAGGGTCGGTGCGGCGGAGCCGGGTGACACACGATGACGACGATGGCGGAGGGCGACGCCGATTCGGCCGACGAATCCGGCCGACCGCTCTTCGTGGAGCTCTTCCTCGACCTGGTCTACGTCTTCGCGTTGGTCTCCCTCACCAAGACGCTGACCGGCAACCTGAGCTGGACAGGGACTGCCCGCACATTGGTGCTCCTCCTCGCGTTCGCGCTGATCTGGACGTTGACCACGTGGGCCGGTGGCACGTCGAGGCTGGCGCGCCCGGCGGTGGGGGCGCACATCATCGGTACGGCCGCCGCCGGCCTGCTGCTGGCCGCCGCCGCGCCCCGCGCATTCGACGATCGCGGCCTGCTCTTCGCCGGCACCTACGTCTTCTTCCACCTCGGTTCGATCACCTACTTCCTGCTGGTCGTCCGGGATACGGCCGATCCCCGGCGGACCGGCCGGCTCGCCGTCTGGGAGGCCGTCGCGGCCGTGGGTTGGATCTTCGGGGCGTTCACCGAGGGCCCGGCCCGGCTGGGCCTCTGGGCGGCGGCGGTGGCGGTCGAGTACGGCGCCGCCGCGCTCGGTTGGCCGGTGGCGGGGCTCGGCCGCTCGAAATCGCTGGAGTGGCAACTGGGCGGTGGGCGGGTGCCGGAGCGGTTCCGGCAGTTCGTCGTCGTCGCGTTCGGGGCGGCGGTGCTCACGACCGGCACCACGTTCAGCCGGCAGGAGTACACGCTGCACCGCGGCTACGCCCTGGTCGTCGTGTTCACCATCGTGGTGCTGATGTGGCGTATCTACATCTACCGTGCAGGCGAGCTGCTGACCGAGGCGATCGCCCGATCGGCGGACCCGGGCCTGCTCACCCGCACCGCCGCGGTCTGCCACCTGGCGATGGTGGCCGGCATCGTCGGCGTGGCGGTGACGAGCGACCTCGTCGTGGTGCGTCCGTTCGGCGAGACACCACCGTCGTGGGCCGCCGTCCTCCTCGGCGGCCCGGCGTTGTTCCTGATCGGCCGTGGGTTGCTCGACTTCACCGTGTTCGGCCGGGTGTCCCGCTCCCGGGTGGTCGGGCTGGTGCTGCTGGCCGGAATCGCGCCGGCCTCCTCCCTGTTGCCGCCGGTCCTCGTCGCGCTGCTCGCCATGCTCGTCCTCGCCCTGATCGCCGCGGCGAACCTGGTGGCCACCCGGCTGCACGAGCGGACGCCCGCCCCGCCGGCCCTCGGCTGACCGGTCCCTCTTCCGTTGGCCACCCGGCCGGCCCGCCGACTCCGTCAGCCGTGTGGGACCCCGACCAGCCGTGATCGGGGGGCCACCGACTCCGCGACCAGGACGACCAGCAGGACCAGGTTCGCCACCGCGAGGACCCCCAGCGGTGGGAGCAGGGCCACCGCGGGCGCGAGCGCGCCGAGCGCCACCACGCCCAGGGCCCGGGACCAGAGCGGCCGGCCGGTCAGCACCACGTCGAAGAGGCAGCTGCCGAGCAGGAAGAGCGCCGGCCCGCCGAGGGTGACGGCCGTCCACGCGGCCGGCGTGGGGCCGAGCGGCTGGTCGATCACCAGCGAGAGGCTCGTCGAGGTCAGCAGCACGCCGGCCACCATCACCAGATGGGTGTACGACGTGGAGGTGCCCGACCGCACCCGCTCCACAGTCGTGAGGCCGGGTGGGGCGAGGAGCTGCCGCACCCGGTGGTAGTAGAGCCGGAGGAGCAGGATCCCGCTGGTGAACGCGACGGCGCAGGCCGCGTACTCGGGGGTCCTGAGGCCGTTCGCGCTCAGCCCGAGGCCGACGGTGAGGATCAGCTCGCCGAGCGCGATGACGAAGATCTGCCGGTGCCGCTCCGACAGGTGCGACCCGGTGAAGATCTGACTCGCCAGCTCGGTGCGCCCGAGCCGCGGCGTCGGCCAGCCGATCCGGGCCGAGCCGAGGTCGAGCAGCACCGCGAACCCCCAGAGCGCCACCCGGAGCCACCCCGCCACGAACACTCCCGCCGCCCAGGGCGTGGCGGTGACGACGAACCAGAAGAACACTCGGACACTGCGCGCCTGGATCGCACGGTTCACCCGGGTGCCGGGGATGAGCACGGCGTCGCGGACCACGTGGATGCCGAAGTACGCCGCGACGAAGAGCCACCCGTACTCGCCGAAGGCGCGCGGGACCGCGATCGCCATCACCAGCGTTCCGAACATGACGAGCAGGACGGTCGCCTGGATGAGCGGCAGCCGCGGGTTGAACAGGTCGGTGAGCCACGCCGTGAGCACCCACACCCACCACGCCGCCAGCAGCAGGACGGCCGCCTGGGCGGCGCCCCGCACGGTGAGGTCGTCGGCGAACCCGGCGGCGATCCGGGAGAGCATGAAGATGTAGGTGACGTCGAAGAAGAGCTCCAGGAAGGTCGGATATCCGGGCTCGCCGCGCCGGCGCAGGATGCGGGGGAGCGGACTGGACGTCACCGCGGCTGCCTCCTCTGACGCGCCGTGTGCGCCGCGACCGGTAAGGGCCATCGCCACCGTATCCACCGCCCTCCGGGCGGCGGACCGGCAGCGGCGGCCCGTCACCCGTGCGGGACTGGTGATTTCGCCGATGCGGCGGAGGGCGGGTGCGCCACAGACTGACACACGTCGATATATCCCCCATCGCTAGGGAGTCCGACGTGTCCGCACCCACCACCACCCGTCCCCGTTCCGTCCTGTCCCGCATCGCCCGTACCGCGATGGCCGCCGTCCTGGTCGCGGGCGGCGCCCTCACCGCGTCGCCCGGCCCGGTCCAGGCCGCCGAGAACCCGTACGAGCGGGGCCCGGCCCCGACCGTCGCCCTGCTGGAGGCCAGCCGCGGCCCCTTCACCACGGCGTCGCAGACCGTCTCCTCGCTGAGCGTCACCGGCTTCGGTGGCGGCGTCATCTACTACCCGACCGACACCAGTCAGGGCACCTTCGGCGCGATCGCCATCTCGCCCGGCTACACCGCGGCCTGGTCCAGCATCAGCTGGCTCGGCCCGCGGATCGCCTCGCACGGCTTCGTGGTGATCGGCATCGAGACCAACTCCCGGCTCGACCAGCCCGACAGCCGGGGCCGGCAGCTGCTCGCCGCGCTCGACTACCTGGTCGAACGGAGTTCGGTGCGTAGTCGCATCGACGGCTCCCGACTGGCCGTGGCCGGTCACTCGATGGGTGGCGGCGGCAGCCTGGAGGCGGCCGCGTCCCGGCCGTCGCTGCAGGCCGCCGTGCCGCTCGCTCCCTGGAACCTGGACAAGACCTGGAACACCCTCCAGGTGCCCACGCTGATCGTCGGCGGTGAGAACGACTCCATCGCCCCGGTCGCCAGCCACTCGATCCCGTTCTACAACAGCATCCCGGCGTCCGCCGAGAAGGCGTACCTGGAGCTGAACGGGGCGAGTCACTTCTTCCCCCAGACGGTGAACACGCCGACCGCCCGGCAGGCCGTGGCCTGGCTGAAGCGGTTCGTCGACAACGACACCCGCTACGAGCAGTTCCTCTGCCCCGGCCCGAGTGGGGTGCAGATCGAGGAGTACCGCAACACCTGCCCCAGCAGCTGACGGAGCGCACGGGGCGCCCGCCCCGGCGC
>NZ_SMKG01000317.1:2500-5350 GCF_004348525.1 Micromonospora sp. 15K316
CGGACTCCTGAAATCTGCCGTGAATCTGCCAGGACCACCTGGTAAGCCTAAATACTTCCTGGTGACCGATAGCGGACGAGTACCGTGAGGGAATGGTGAAAAGTACCCCGGGAGGGGAGTGAAATAGTACCTGAAACCGTTCGCCTACAATCCGTCGGAGCCTTTCGGGGTGACGGCGTGCCTTTTGAAGAATGAGCCTGCGAGTTAGTGGCATGTGGCGAGGTTAACCCGTGTGGGGGAGCCGTAGCGAAAGCGAGTCTGAATAGGGCGTTCAGTCGCGTGTCCTAGACCCGAAGCGGAGTGATCTAGCCATGGGCAGGCTGAAGCGCGGGTAAGACCGCGTGGAGGGCCGAACCCACCAACGTTGAAAAGTTGGGGGATGACCTGTGGTTAGGGGTGAAAGGCCAATCAAACTCCGTGATAGCTGGTTCTCCCCGAAATGCATTTAGGTGCAGCGTCGCGTGTTTCTTGCCGGAGGTAGAGCACTGGATGGTCTAGGGGGCCTACAAGCTTACCGAAATCAGCCAAACTCCGAATGCCGGTAAGTGAGAGCGCGGCAGTGAGACTGCGGGGGATAAGCTTCGTAGTCGAGAGGGAAACAGCCCAGATCACCAGCTAAGGCCCCTAAGCGTGTGCTAAGTGGAAAAGGATGTGGGGTCGCATAGACAACCAGGAGGTTGGCTTAGAAGCAGCCACCCTTTAAAGAGTGCGTAATAGCTCACTGGTCAAGTGGTTCCGCGCCGACAATGTAGCGGGGCTCAAGTACACCGCCGAAGCTGTGGCATTCACATTTTGACTTCGCATGGTTCTTCGGGATCGTGTGCAGGTGTGTGGATGGGTAGGGGAGCGTCGTGCCGGGGGTGAAGCAGCGGAGTGATCCAGTTGTGGACGCGGCACGAGTGAGAATGCAGGCATGAGTAGCGAAAGAAGGGTGAGAAACCCTTCCGCCGGATGACCAAGGGTTCCAGGGCCAGGCTAATCCGCCCTGGGTGAGTCGGGACCTAAGGCGAGGCCGAGAGGCGTAGTCGATGGACAACGGGTTGATATTCCCGTACCCGCGTAGGAGCGACCCTGATGAACCTCGTTGTGCTAACCACCCGAGCCTGGTGATGTCTTCGGACGGATCTGGGGGAGCGTGGGAACCTGGCGGGTAGTAGTCAAGCGATGGGGTGACGCAGGAAGGTAGCTGAGCCCGGCCGGTGGTTGTGCCGGGGTAAGCGTGTAGGCCGTGCTGTAGGCAAATCCGCAGCACACGGGGCTGAGACGTGATGCCGAGCCGATTCAGGTGAAGTCAGTGATCCTATGCTGCCGAGAAAAGCCTCTAGCGAGTTCCGAGCGGCCCGTACCCCAAACCGACACAGGTGGTCAGGTAGAGAATACCGAGGCGATCGGGCGAACTGTGGTTAAGGAACTCGGCAAATTGCCCCCGTAACTTAGGGAGAAGGGGGGCCGGAGACGTGAAGCCCCGCGCGGGTGGAGCGTTGTATGGCCGCAGAGAGCAGGGGGAAGCGACTGTTTACTAAAAACACAGGTCCATGCGAAGAAGTAATTCGATGTATATGGACTGACGCCTGCCCGGTGCTGGAACGTTAAGGGGACCTGTTAGCTCTTTCGGGGGCGAAGCGGAGAACTTAAGCGCCAGTAAACGGCGGTGGTAACTATAACCATCCTAAGGTAGCGAAATTCCTTGTCGGGTAAGTTCCGACCTGCACGAATGGCGTAACGACTTCCCCACTGTCTCAACCACAGGCCCGGCGAAATTGCATTACGAGTAAAGATGCTCGTTACGCGCGGCAGGACGGAAAGACCCCGGGACCTTTACTATAGCTTGACATTGGTATCTGAATTAGCTTGTGTAGGATAGGTGGGAGCCGGTGAAGTCCATACGCCAGTATGGGTGGAGGCAATCTTGAAATACCACTCTGGTTGATTTGGGTATCTAACTTCGGACCGTTATCCGGTTCAGGGACAGTGTCTGGTGGGTAGTTTAACTGGGGCGGTTGCCTCCTAAAGGGTAACGGAGGCGCCCAAAGGTTCCCTCAGCCTGGTTGGCAATCAGGTGTTGAGTGCAAGTACACAAGGGAGCTTGACTGTGAGACTGACAGGTCGAGCAGGGACGAAAGTCGGGACTAGTGATCCGGCACTTGCGTGTGGAAGCGGTGTCGCTCAACGGATAAAAGGTACCCCGGGGATAACAGGCTGATCTTCCCCAAGAGTCCATATCGACGGGATGGTTTGGCACCTCGATGTCGGCTCGTCGCATCCTGGGGCTGTAGCAGGTCCCAAGGGTTGGGCTGTTCGCCCATTAAAGCGGTACGCGAGCTGGGTTTAGAACGTCGTGAGACAGTTCGGTCCCTATCCGCCGTGCGCGTAGGATACTTGAGAAGGGCTGTCCCTAGTACGAGAGGACCGGGACGGACGAACCTCTGGTGTGCCAGTTGTCCCGCCAGGGGCACGGCTGGTTAGCTACGTTCGGAAGGGATAACCGCTGAAAGCATCTAAGCGGGAAGCTCGCTTCAAGATGAGGTATCCCACCCACTTTGTGGGGTAAGGCCCCCAGCTAGACGACTGGGTTGATAGGCCGGAAATGTAAGCCCGGTAACGGGTTCAGTTGACCGGTACTAATAGGCCGAGGACTTGACTACTAAGCTGCTACGCGTCCACTGTGCAACTCTGGGCAAACAAGCAACAGACCCCGTGTGTGGGTGTTGTTTGATATGTCTATAGAGTTACGGCGGTCATGGCGGAGGGGAAACGCCCGGTTACATTCCGAACCCGGAAGCTAAGCCCTCCAGCGCCGATGGTACTGCACTCGGGAGGGTGTGGGAGAGTAGGACACCGCCGGACATT
>NZ_SMKG01000318.1 GCF_004348525.1 Micromonospora sp. 15K316
CCCCCGCCCAAGGCGCCGTCGCCCCGGCCGACGGAAACGCCGCCGCCAACAGCAGCGGCCCCTCCTCACCTGTGGCGGCATCGGAGCCGGCGGTCAACGCCGATGAGGCTCCGCTACCGGCGGCACCGCGGCGCGATGCGGTCGAGGTGGTGGTGCTCGGCAGACCCGCCATCATTGGCGCCGACCCGCAGCGCACTCTCCGCGCCAAGTCCCTGGAACTGCTGGTCTACCTAGCGGTCTGCGACGGCGACGCCTCCACCGAGGCGATCCTCGATGACCTGCTACCCGACGCCCCCGCCAGCAAAGCCACGCACCGGCTGCACACCTACATCTCAGACCTGCGCGCCGTACTGCGCCTCAACGCCGGACCCGGCACCTACCTGACTCGCACCCACCACCGATACCAGCTCAACCCCGACCGTTTCAGCCTCGACCTGTGGTGCATGCGAGCGGCGATCCGCGCCGCCGACACCGCCGGATCACACACCGAACGCGTCGAGGCACTGCGCCGCGCCGTGGCCACCTACCGACCCCTGGCCGACGGCTGCGACTACGAATGGCTCGAACCCCACCGCCACGCCGTGCAACGCGAAGCCCTCGACGCCGTCACCGCTCTCATCGAGGAACTCGCCGACCAGCCCGCCGAGCAAGCCGCCGTCTGCGAAACCGCCCTGCCCCACCACCCCTACGCCGAGGTGCTGTACCAGCAGGCCATGCGCGCCCATGCCCGCCTCGGGAAGCTCGACACCATCCGCGCGCTGCGCCGCACCCTCACCCGACGCCTCGCCGAGATCGACGCGGAACCCTCCGACGACACCCTCACCCTGGCCGACCGCCTCGCCACCGAACTTCGGCAACCCCGACGCGGCCTTCGCACCCCACAGCCCTCCGACGAGGAAGCACGCGCATGAGCCACGACACCCTGGCCAGCCTCCCCACCGCAGACAGCGCGGACCTCGGCGGCAAGCAACTGCGGCGGCTGCGCTGGGCCGTACGCGCCACCCTCGTCCTCGGCGTCGCCGCGTCAGTCGCCGCGAACGTCCTGCACGCCCGCCCGAACCCGATCAGCCAGATCATCGCCGCGTGGCCACCCCTGGCACTGCTGCTCACCGTCGAGCTCATCTCCCGCGTGCCCCACCACCGCTGGTACCTCGGCGCGATCCGCATCACCGCCGCCGCGATCATCGCCCTCATCGCCGCCTGGGTGTCGTACTGGCACCTCGTCGGTGTCGCCGCCCGCTACGGCGAGTCCGGCTACGGCGCCGCCTACCTGCTGCCCATCTCCGTCGACGGCCTCGTTCTCGTCGCCAGCGTCAGCCTCGTCGAAATCACCGCTCGCATAAGAGCCGCATCCACGCGCACGGCCCCCGCCACTGCCGAACTATCCAGGGCGCCCGCAGCTGCGGTCCCCACCTTGTCGGCCCCCGATGAGGACACCGTCGCCGCACCCTCCACACGCCGGTACCGACGCGCGGATCCCGGGCGCCCCGCCGCGCCGGCGACAGCCGCTCGTCGTCCGACCTCGCTTCACCACGCCCCTACTGCGTCGTCCGACGGCAGCGACGCTGACGGCGGCGACGACCCGGCAGCGCCGCGACCCGGCATCGACCAGCGCGGACCTGGCAATGTTCTGGCAGCTGACGTCGCTAAATCGCCCACCGCCGGGACCGGCAGACCGGCCATCGTACGCAGGGCCAAGGCATCAGGCCCGCCGCCGTCCGAGACGGCGCCGCAAGCGGCTCCCGTCACGAACGCCGAGGTGACTCCCACGCCGGCAGAGGGCATCGCCGCGCCATCAGCGGCGGAGGGCACCAGCGGTCACGGCCTGACGACCCCATCGAACAGTGTCGCCGTGATAGCTGACACCGCGTCCGCCGTCGCCTACTGGCGCCGCCGCGAGCCCGCGCTGCAGCCAGCGGAGGTCGCCGCGCGAATCGGCAAGTCGGAACGGACCGTGCGCCGGCACTGGCACCAGCAAGGCACCACTAGCGCGGGCCACCGTAACGGCCACCCTGCCGGCAAAAATCGGCAGCACCCGGCGTCCAACTCTGGATCGGTCGATTGACCGACCCCACCTCTCCCACCGGGAGAGCCGCCCCAACGACAAAAAGGCTCCGTCTCTTGCTCTCCTCGGCACCGTAGTGGGTCCAGCCGGACCGTGCTGTCGGCGTACGGGTCAACGTGCCCAACCGGGTACAGCCGAACGTGCAACAGGTCCGTAACGATGTTCAACGGTGCGGATCCCGGAGGACCGGCGCTCTACCCTCGATCTGGCCATGGACTTCAACGACTATCGCTGCCCGAGTCGGGGCCGAGATCACGGTTACTAAGGGTGACTGCCCTGGCGTCCGAGCCGCGCGGTCGCGGCAGATCCGTGTACGTGACCTTGGATGACGCACGGCCGGTGGCGGATGGCGCAGTCGATCGTGTGAGTGTGGCGGCTACTCCTAGGCGTGGCACCTACGTGGTCGGCCCCGCGGGATAACCGCACTGCTGCGGTGAGCAATCCTCCTCGTGGTCCCCTGGGCGGTCGGCGCCGGATCAGATGCCGAGTGACCTTCGAGTGGCCTGGGCGGTGTCGAACAACTCCTCGTAGCAGTCGAAGCCCCGCTCGATGCAGTCCATGTCGACCCCACATTCGCACTGCCGCGCCCGCAGCAGCGACTCATCCGCCACATACACCGGAAAGGTCAGGAAATCGACGTCGGGCACCCGTTCCCGGAGCATGGCGATGTCGTCCTGCGCGCCTTCTCTGAGCTGAAGCCAACCGTTGAGGTCGTCGTAGACGATCGCGCCGGCGCTGATCCCCTTCGTCCATCCGGTAAAGAGCGCGGCGAGACTGGTGGCGGCCCGAGCCGAACCCCAGACATCGGGGGTGAACTCGTAGCGCCAAATTTCACCCTCGTGGTCGCCCGCGAGCACGAACGTGTAGACCAGGTTCTCGAGATTGAACAGGCGCACTTGATGCCGCCACGGGAACGGTGTGCCGATCGATATCGCCAGGGTATCGAGTTCCTCGCCCCCGTCGGTCGGCCATGGCATGACCCATCCGCCGTTGGGCAGCAGCCGCCGAGGCGGCCAATTCTGCGACTGGAACCAGGTCAACTGCTCGGCAACGTGGTCCACGTCGAAGAGCCGGTGCACCAGGTCGGGTGGCTGTCCGACGGGCGCTTCGGGGTGCTCGGGCCAGTCGAGGCCCGCAGCTGTCGCCGCCGCGCGGTACTCCGCTACCGCGTCCCGCAGGACGCGCATGTCGTCGAGCATCACGGAGCTCCCGGCGGTGTGGGCGTCATGCACAGGCTAGCCCCGCCCCGCTGGCGCCTGGCACCCCGGAGCCTCGCAGGCGTTGATCGCCTGAACTGTTCTCGGCACGACCGGACGCCGGATCGATCCGCTTGCCGTGACGCTGCATAGCGCACGGTCGGCGGCATGAGCGAACGTCCAGGGCGCGGCGATGGACTTTGTCCTGCCTATTCACTGATCATGAACCTCATGGAGGAGCAGCAGGCGCCGCCGTCGGCCGAGGGTGAGGCGAAGGTCATCACGCTCTGCGGCTCGACCAAGTTTGAGTCTGAGTTCGCGGAGGTCAACCAGCGGCTCACGATGGAAGGTTGCGTCGTGATCAGCCTCGGGATGTTCAGCCTCCCTGATCTGCCGGACTACGACTGGACAGTCGACAGCTCGGACCTGAAGGGGCGGCTTGGCGGAGTGCACTTCCAAAAGATTCGCATGGCTGACGAGGTGTACATCGTGGATCCGGGCGGCTACTTAGGTGAGTCAACCCGACGGGAGATCGCCTACGCGGAGTCGCTCGGCAAGCCGGTTCGGTATCTGAGTCGCGAGCACTTGGCGCGAACGGGAGACGTCCCCCACGAGTGAGCTCGTCCCGGCGGTCCGCTCATCGGCGTGAGCGTGCGACCAGCGCCAGATCCGGATACTGAGTCGCCGCAGCAGGGACAGATGATCCGTCTGGCGGGCGGAGGGCCTCATGGGCGCGATGCCGGATAGCTGCCTGACGTGGTGAACCATGGTCTTCACTCGGCAGGTTCCCGACGCTTCGGGCGGCTATCGCTGTCACTTGGGCGACGCGCGACTTGCGGCGATGCCGTGCCATACTGCGGCGCGTGCACGTGACCGGGGAAGTGCAGATGACGTACGGCCTGCTGCGGCGGATAAGCCAAGACGCACAGGGCCGCTGGCAACGCGTCATGCGGGCGCTCCTGCTCGCCCTCACGGCGCTGGCTGTGCTGCTGGCCACGCTGCTCGCGACACTGACCGGGTTCGACGGCCGGCTGCTCTACCTCGTGCTGCTATTGTGCGCCGCGTTCGCCGTGACAGAACTCCTTCCGGCACTGGGTTGGTTGTTGCAGCGCCGCCTCTTCGTCGAGCCGTTCCGGTACGAGGTGAGCACGTCGGGCGTCGACATCCAGACCGCGAGCAGCCGGACCCAGATCGACTGGTCCGGCATCACCCGGATTCGGCCGCGACGCCACACCTGGTTGCTGAAGTACGGCATGAGCCAGATCCCGGTGCCGCGGGCGGCGTTCTCGCCTGAGGATCAACGGATCGTGGACGACTTCATCGTCAGGCGCCCCGAGTTCGCCGGGTGACCGTCCCTGGCCGCCTCGCCGCACTCCGGCAGCTCGTGCTCCAGGCCCAGCACCGGTCATCGCCCACGCCCTCGGCTTCCACCACCACACCACCCAACGACACCACGCCGCCGCAGGCGGAACCTGGAACCGCTACAGCCCGTTACGATGATCCACCCGGGAAGCCTCATCTGAATCGGCTGCGCGCAGCTCTCTACAGCGAAGGCCAACCAACCCATCATCACCGCTGGTGAGCTTGGGCACCTCGTTGAGGCGTGCAGGCTGCATGCGAGTGCGAGTGCGGCGGCTGGGCTGTCGTCGTGGGACAGTCAGCTGTGTCGGCGCTGCTCCAGCGGCCGTACTGCTCAGCGGGCATGGCGGGACTCCATCAGGGGTCGGTCGCTGGCAGTTGCCGGTATGCGGGTGCGGGACACAGTCACTAACCATCGCTAGCCTGGTCCCGCGGGTATAAGACGCACTCACATCGGCAGAAGCGGATGCACCACACGATCGACGACGGATCGTCGTAACGGAACCTCACGATGCCCCCTCCAAACCGGTTTTGCGGGTTTTGCTGAGTCCGCTGGTCAACTCGCGGACGGTTTGAACGTCGGACGTGCGTCGCTCGTCTCATCGCCCGTCTGCACAACGCTGTGCACGATCAGCTGTACCCGGCTGTGCACGTTGACCCGTACACCGACACGTGCCCTTGACGTGGAAGAGGGGCCGAGGTAGGACGGTGGGCTGG
>NZ_SMKG01000319.1 GCF_004348525.1 Micromonospora sp. 15K316
CAGGTGGGTATAAGAGACAGACGCCGAGGTGGGCGCGGTCGGGGCGTGCCGGGTGAACCCGCCGTCGGCGGTCAGCCACACCCGCCCGTGCAGGTGGTGGTCCACCGGCATGGCCGCCGGGTCCTCGGTCTGCCGGATCGCCCACCCGCCGTCGCGGGCTGCGCTCCGGTACGACTCGACCCAGCCGTGGCAGCCGGTCGTCGCCGACCCGCACAGCAGGATCAGGTTCTGCGGCCGGTTGGTGTCCGGCCGGTGGTCGCGGCCCTGCCGTGCCCGCCGGTGCTGCACCGACCAGTCCCGGCCGCGCATCCCGGCGAGCACGTACCGGCCGCAGCGCACGCAGCGGCCCTGGTCCCGGACGGCGACGACCTGCACGGTCGCCGCGTCCGGGCCGGTGTCGGTGGGCCGCTGCACCCGCACCGTCGGCTTCCGGTCGAGGCCGGCGGTGCGGGCGAGCGGGGCGGACCGGTTGACCAGCGTCGAGTACGGGTGCTGGTTACCGGCGGCGGCCAGGGCGGCGCGGCGCTTCGCCGACATCGGGGACAGGGCCGACCGCTTCACGGCTGCGGCACCTCGGCCACCGTCGGCAGTTCCAACGGCCGCGTGCCGGCGGCGATCTCGTCGGCGAGCTGGACGATGAGCGACTTGGTGTCCCGGCTGGCGGTCAGCGAGATGGAGCCGAACGTGCCGCCCGGCCGCCATTCCACGCCGGGGATCTCCTCGCCCTGCGGGTCGCAGGCGGGCGCGCCGCGGCTAACGACACCCTCGAAGAATTTCCCCTGCCAGGCCGGGCGGACCCGCTGGATCGTCTCAACCTCGGTGGGGTACCGCTCGGCGACCCACGCCAGGAACGCGGCCTCGTCCACGACGGCGACGGACGGGTTGGACGTTGATCCGGACGCGGTGATGCCGGGGGTCTTCCAGCTCGGCACGATGCCCTGGTCGGCGTACTCCTTCTCCGCGTCGGCGTTGAGGCTGCGGCGTAGGGCCTTCGCCAGTTGGTCGCAGGCGAACAGGGCGCGGATCCTCTCGGCCCGGTTCATGCGACAGCCGCGGCGATCTGAACGGCAGCGTCGGTGTTCGACGTCGCACCGATTGCGATCGCGGCCGACGAGTCCGCGTCGTCGTTGCGGCGTGACCCTCGCTCGTCGTCGGCCTGCGCGACCTGGGCGGCGCGGCCGTTGGCCGGGGCCTGCTCCTGCGAGTCGGGCATCTGCGGCTTGCGGTCGTGCACGAGTCGGGTGAGGTGCCGCGACTCGACCTCGGTGATCTTCCCGTCCTTCAGCGCGGGCTCGATCTTGGCGAACGCCTGCCGGAGCTGCGGGGTGCTCTCGGCCGACTCGATCGCCAGCTCGATCACCGACGCCATTTCCGACAGCGGCGCGTCGCTGCCCGCGACCATCGGCACGATCTCCCGGGCGCTCGACCCCTGCGGGTTCCACCCGTACCGCTCGAAGATCAGCCGTTCCAGGGTGAAGCCCGGAAGGCCCTGCTCCCGGTCCACCCCCGGCTGGATGCCGTTGACCACCGCGCGCAGCTTGATCAGCTTCGGGTTGCCGTCACGGGTCATCCGCACCCAGATCGGCATGGCCGAGGCGAACCCCTTCTGACCTGCGACCTTCCACGTGGTCTTACCGCTGACCGGCTTGCCGTCCTTGAAGGCGGTGACCTCCTCACCCCGGGACAGCAGGACCACGATGCCCCGGGTGGTGAGGAAGACGCTCATGAGCTTCCGCCAGCGGGCGGTCGCGTCGTTCCAGAAGTTCGAGGTGATGTCGATTTCGGCGTTGGGGTTCTCGGCCAGCTTCTCCCGGTTCGCGCGGGTGTTGCGGGCCCGGTTGTCGGCCCACTCGCTGAGCATGTCCCAGACCGCGCCCTGCTGGTCGACCACCAGCACGGGCGGCTTCTCGCCCGCCTCGGCAGCGCGGGCGGCCTCGTCGCGGAAGTCACGGGCGGCCCGGTACAGGGCGGCGTAGTCCCACACCTTCGCCCGGTTGCCGGGGAGGACGATCTCGTAGCGGACGCCGGGGATCGCGCCGTACTGGTCGGCGGTCGTCTCGTCGCCCAGCTCGATCCAGTAGGTACGGCCGACCTTGTCGGAGGCGGACAGTTCGGCGGCGGTCCAGCTCCGGCCGGACCCGGTTTCGCCTTCCAGCAGGACCACCGGGGGTGGGACCTCGCCGGTGGGCTTGCGGGTGATCAGTGCCATGTGTGGTGCTCCTGTGTGGTGCGTGGCCGGTGGCGGCCGGTGGTCAGTGGTGGTCCTGGGGGGGTTGGGCGGCCCGGCCCGTCGGAGACGGTCGGTGCGGGCACGGTGGCCGGCGGGCGTGCTGCCAGCGGTCCGGGCCGCCCTCGCGGTCAGTCCTCGACGTCGTCCGGGTCGGGGTACTCGCGGTGCACGAGGGTCACTGGGCCCCGCTCGGACAGGAGCCGGTCCGGCGACATGGAGCCGCTGTGCGTGTTCTCGCTGGCGGACGTCATCCGGGTCTCGACCCGGTGGCTTGTGCCGATGCCGCTCTCGTAGCGGTAGACGAACCAGAGGGTCTTGTAGGCGTCGCGCCACAGGTCGCCTTGGATGGGCGGCCACTCGGCGGGGGCGACCCGGGTGACGTCGACACCCTCGCGGTTGGGGTTGATCGTGATGAACCCCTTGACCCCGTTGGGTTCCGTGCCGGGCAGGTTGATGGCCAGGGCGTGTCTGCTGACCTCGACGATGGTCGCGTTTTCGATGGTGATGTTGACGTGTTCGCCGGGCTTGAGGTCGGTCATGGGGCCTCCTGTCGGTGCGGGTCGGGTGTCTCCCAACACCCAAAACCTTACCGTATTCCTTACGGTTCTCCATAGGGTTTGGCTGTGAAATTACGACCGGTTTTCCTCCCGGTCCCTGCGCCCGTGCCTCACCCCGAGCAGCCAGAACCCGCGCCACAGCGCGCCCACACCCAGCCAGAACGCCACCACGCCAACCCCCGGCACCGGCCCCGTCGCGTCCGCCCACACACCACCCGCGACCAGGACCACCCCGACCCCCAGCAAGTCCGCCGCGTTCACTCGCCGCCCCGCTGCTGAGGAACGCGGGACCCGCGCTCGACTGTCGGCAGCAGCACCCGGCCACCAGTCCAGCCCGGCAGCTGCGCCGCCCGTTCCGCCGCCGGCCGCGGCCCCGGAACCGGGGCGCGGCCCACCGCCCGCACCACCCGCGTCATCCGATACCGAGTCGCCGGGTGCCGGAACCGGGCGTGCTGCCGGGCGATCGCCCGCCGCCGCGCCACCCGCCGCCACTCCCGCACCAGGTGGTAGATCAGCCCACCCCCGACGCAGGCCATCAGCGCGCCGAGCAGGTAGCCGCCCGGCGCGTTGTTCACCATGAACCCGATCACCGCTGCCGTCCCCGCCGGTGCCGGCCCGCCCGGGGTAGCTCCACCGTGTCGATCGCGTTCTCCGATATCAGCCCGGCCAGGCCGACCCGGGTGCCGGGCGCGGGCGGGGTCGTCACCCCCAGCCGGGGCGGGTCCGCTGGTGCAGCCCACGCCACCCCGAGCCGGGACCGGTAGCCGGACGGCCACGACAGGACTGCCTGCGCCGGGCTGTCTGCGGCGGGGTCGGGCCAGCAGTCCGGGCACGGCCGGCACCCCAGCCCGAACGCCAGCGCGGCCGTCTCCGTCCGGCCCACCCGGTCGAGTCCACACCCGGACGGCCGGTGGAACTGCGCACCCACGGTCGCGTCGGCAGGCAGCACCACCGGGTCGAGGACACCCAGACCCGCAGGCAGGTTGACCCTCATCCGAACACCACCCGCGCCAGCAGCCAACCGGCCGGCACCAGCGCCAGCACCACGATGAGCGGCGCGTAGTCGAGCAGCACGTCCAGCAGCGGCGACTCCTTGTCGTCGCGGTCCACGCCCAGCTCCAGCGGCTCAATTGGGGCCGGGGCGGGCGGCACCAGCCGGGTACCGACCCGGCGTGCACGTCCGGGTCGTGTCCAGGCGCTCACCGGGCACCCGCCAGGGCCCGGGCGGTCGCCACGTCCTCGTCGAGCGCGAACGCGGCGGCCAGCTCGACCGGGTCGGCGGTGCCGTAGGTGGCGCGCAGTTCGGCGACGGTGACGGGCGCACCAGCCGCATCGCCGGGGCGCACCCAGTTGTCGTCGGGGGTGTCGGCCGGCAGGTGGGCGACGGTTTCCCCGGTATCCGGTGGGTCCTGTACGTTGACGGTCATCTGGGACCAGCTCCCTTCAGTTGGTGGTTCCGATGAGCCCCCCGAGCCGGGTCAGGTCCGGCGGCGGGCATTGGAAGATCGGGCGGACGCCGGCCAGGGCGTCCGCCCCTTTCCGTCATGCAGGGGTGTGTGTGCGTCGCCGCTTCACGGCGGACCGGCGTGCCAGCTCGGCCATGTCGGCGCGCAGCAGCAGGGCCCGGATGCGGGCGCGTTCCGTCTCGTCGGTGATGTCGGCGGGGACCTGCGCGTCGTAGCGGGCCATGCGGGCGGCCTGCGCGGCTGCCTTGCGGCCTTCCTCGTTGGTGCGCAGGGCGGCGCGTCGGAGCCCGCCGATGCGGCCGATCTGCTGGTGGTGGGTGGTCGCCTCAGCCATCGGTGGTCACCCGCTCGAACATGCGGTCGAGGGACCAGCGGGCGGTGTCGGCGAGGTGGCGGGCCTCGGACATGCGGATGTCGTAGTGGCCGTTGCGGAGCCGCCACCAGGTCATCTTGGGGAAGCCGAAGCGCGCGCCGAGCGCGTCGGTCGAGTTGATGCCGGTCACCTTCTTCAGCCGGTTGACACCGGCGTCGGTGAGACGCCACCGCGGGGGCGCATCAGTGCTGATGTCCCGTGAGCTGGTTTGCGTATCAGCCATGATGCTCAGCTTGCACGTATCAGACTTGATACGCAAGAGGGCGCGCAAAACGACCCTCTGGGGGGTGACTTTTCGGCTCTATAGTTACCCGGGTGAATGCTTCTGCCTGGGGAACGGTCTACCCGTCGGCGACCGCCGCCGGGTATCAGAGCCGATACGTACCAGCGGTGGTACATGACAGGTGGTCTGACCAGCCGTATCGTGCAGCCATGACCAACGGGGGCGCGGACGGTGAGGGTCCCCTCGTACGCCTCGCCAAGCTCATCCGAGACGCCCGCACCGAACTCGGCTGGACCCAAGACGAACTCGCGACCGCCAGCGGTGTATCCCGCCCAACCATCCAGCGGTACGAGAACGCGAAGACCAGCACCCCTGAATTCGAGCTTGTCCGCGCCATCGTCGTAGCGCTCAACGTCGACCCCCGCGAGATCCCCGTCGCCCTTGGTCTTGTCACCCGCGACGAGATGGGCCTGCCCCCCGAG
>NZ_SMKG01000031.1 GCF_004348525.1 Micromonospora sp. 15K316
GGGTGGGGGACGACGGGCGGGCCCCGGCCGAGGTGGCGCCGAGTAGCGGCACCGTGCCGACCAGGAGGGCGATCGCGGCGGCGCTCGCCAGCCGCCGTACGGGGACTATCCGGAATGGACGGGTCGACGGGGCCATGCACTTCCCCTCTCGGGTGGATCACATTGGCCGGAGCCTATGGCCGCGCGCTCGGGAAGGGCAAGATCCCATCGACGTCGGTAGCTCGACCGGCGCGCCCACCCTCGTCGTGTCGGCCGCTTCGCCCACCCCGTTCACCACGTGGTCGATCGTCCCCGCGTTCAGGTTGACGGTCATGACGTGGTGCAGCCGTACGCCGGGCGCCTCCGGGACCTCGAAACCGTTAGCCGTGTGGATCGACGGGTTGTTCTGGTTGAAGACGTAGACGCCACCGCCGTGCAGGGTGTGGTGGCGCACCCGGTCACCGACCTTGTAGCCGGCCCACCCCTCGACGTCGCCGTTCATCCAGTCGGCCTGCGTCGGCGGGTCGTACGGCAGCTCGTTCTGGTAGAGGATCGTCGTGCCGTGGTCGCCGTTCCAGACCGTGTTGTACCGCTGGAAGTGCTCCACGAAGAGGCCGGTCGCGGTCACGTGGTCGCCGTTGATCACGGCGCCGTAGCGGCCGGTGTTGGTCCGCCAGCGCTCGGTGTCGCCGTTGACGCCCTCGGTGAAGCCCTCCACGCCGTGGTCGCCGCGCCAGACCCAGGTGTGGTCGATGAGCACGTGGTCGCTGTTCACCTCCAGGGCGATGTTCGTCCGGCCGATGTGCGGGCCGCCGACGCGGAAGTACACGTCGGAGAGGGTCGTCGGGTTGGACGGGCTGCCCCCGTCGCGGCCGTGCCGGTCGCCGACGCGCAGCAGGACGGGCGACTCCCGCAGGCCGGCGTCGATGGTCACGCCGGCCACGACCACGCCGGGGACGTCGGCCACCTCCAGCGGCACCGCGCCGTTCACGGCGGTGAGGGTGGCGTGGCCCAGACCCAGGACGACGGTGTCGGCCCGCTTGACCTCGATGCCGCGGGCGATGTCGTACCCGCCCGGGGTCAGCAGGAGGTGCTTGCCGCGGGCGAGCTGACTGTTGATGGTCCGCACCGAGTCGCCGGGGCGAGCCACGAAGAAGTCGTCGATCGGGATGCTACGGCCGGGCGTGATCCCGTTCGCCCAGGAGACGCCCCGGCTGTCGCGTTGCGCTGCGGGCACCCGGACGTGGTACCGGCCCTTGCCGTCGACGTACAGGTACGGCTTCTCCCGGCTGACCGGGGTGGTGTCGAGCGTGGTGTACGGCGGGTCGGGGAAGGTGGCGTCGGCGGGCGCGCCCACGACGCCGGCGAAGACCTGGTTCCAGACCGCGTTCGACCAGCCGGCGATCTCGCTGTTGCGGGTGAGCCACTGTTGCTGCGAGCCGTTGGTGGTGGCGGGCAGCCGCGAGTCGGCGATGAAGCCCCCGCTGGCGTACTGCGGGCCGGCGGTGCAGTAGTCCATCAGGGACAGCCCGCCACCACCGACGTCCAGCCGGCGCATCGAGACCGCCTGGGACACCGCCCAGAAGTTCGCCGAGGAGCGGCAGCCGTCCTGACCTGCCGCGTTGACGGTGAGCGAGAGGTTCGACAGCATGCGCCAGAAGTTGACAAGCGCGATGCAGTTGCCCGTGCCGCCGTCGGCGAGGCACCTGTTGTACGCCTCGATCTTGCCGTTGATCCGTACGTCGGTGGGCGACGCGCCGAGGCCCGCGATCTCGGTGTAGTAGCCGACCTTGATCTGCAGCGGCTGCTCCGGAGTGCCGTAGCTGCCCGGCTTGAAGAGGAACGCCTGCCGCTGGGTGCCCATCTCGGCGTCCACCTGCCGCGCGTACGTCGCGTCGAGGGTCGCCTGGATGTCACCGACCGGCATGCCGGGGTCGAAGACGGTGACGTGGGGGCCGAGGTCCGGCGTGCGGTGCCGGGGCGGGCCGGCGCTGGCGGTCGCGCTCGTCGTGGCGACGGTGGCGCAGAGCACCAGCCCGAGGGCGACTGCCCGGCCGAGTCGCCGGGCGCCTGGAGATTGGCTCATCCGGGTTCGTCCTTCCCGCCGCGTCCGGAAGGGGTTCCGCCGGCGCGGCGACGTGGGGGAGGAGGCGGTGAGAGCGCTCTCTCGTGCCTCCGGACTTGGTCCGCGTCGAATCAATTGATCGGC
This sequence comes from Micromonospora sp. 15K316, assembly GCF_004348525.1. Lineage (GTDB taxonomy): Bacteria > Actinomycetota > Actinomycetes > Mycobacteriales > Micromonosporaceae > Micromonospora. The sequence goes on from NZ_SMKG01000031.1 coordinate 2,189, forward strand.
ATGTTTCTACCCGGTAAATCCGTCGCGCGCTACGGCCGGGCGCCTCGAATCTCCGCCCTCGGGGAAGGCCGTCCGGATCAGCGCTGCCCGCCGGGCGTGGGCCGCCGCGGTGCGGCCTCCGCGTACCGGTTTCGCATGATCTCGCTGGCGGCCGGGCCGGCGGCGAAGACGAAGTTCTCCGGGTCGAGCTCCCGCCCGGTTCTCCGGTCCACCACCACGGGCTCGACCTCGGTCCCGGTCTCCCGGTCGACCAGGATCATGCTGCGCTGCTCGGGGTCGAGCCGGGAGTTGCCCCAGGCGGCGAGCGTGACGATCACCGGTCGCAGGCTGCGGCCCAGTTCAGTCAGGACGTACTCGTAACGGTCGGGGTGGGTCTGGTAGCGGCGGCGCTCCAGCAGCCCGTTGCCGGTCAGCGTCCGGAGTCGGCTGGTCAGGATGCTGGAGGAGATCCTCAGGTTCTCCTGGAACTGATCGAAGCGGGTGTAGCCGTCGAAGGCGTCGTGGAGGATCAGGAGGGTCCACCACTCGCCCACCACCCCGAGCGTCGCGGAGAGCGGGCACTCGCGGTCCTCCAGGCGGATCTTGCCGGCCATCCTTGCTCCTCACCGAGTTGGTGCTAATGTCGAAGTGACTAACTTCTAGTTCAGCAGTAACAGTACGACGCCGTCGCGCGTCCGTCTCGTGCCGCCCCTCGTCGTCAAGGAGTCGTTCATGACCGAGACCCCCGAGATCATCCGCCGCTACTTCGAGCTGGCCGGCCGGCCGGACACCGACGCCTACTTCGAACTCTTCGCCGACGACGCCGTGGTCGAGGACGAGGGGAGGACGTACGAGGGCATCGCGGCGATCCGCGCCTGGCGTGGTGCGGTGCCCCTGGTGACGTACGAGATCACGGACGTCGAGGACACCTCCGAGGGCACCGTGGTCACGGCGACCATCAGCGGCGACTTCCCCGGCAGCCCCTTCGCCGGCCTGCGGTACCGCTTCGAGGAGTACGACGGAGGCCGGATCCGCCGGCTCCGGATCGCGCCCTGACCGTGGCGGCCCGGAAGCCGAGACTCGCTCATGTCCGTCGGGCTAGATTCTGGAGGTGGATCCCCGAACCGGCGCTCTGGAGGCACTGAAGACGGATCCCGACACCGTCTCGATCCGCCGTTCGCTCGAGGTCTACTACGGCGACCCGGCGCGTGAGGCGGCCATGGACGCCTTCTATGCGCGCTTCGTCCGGCCTGGCGACCTCGTCTTCGACATCGGCGCGCACGTGGGTGACCGGGTGGGTAGCTTCCGCCGGCTCGGCGCCCGCGTGGTCGCCGTCGAGCCGCAGCCGACCTGTACGCGGGCGCTGCGGGCGATCTACCACGACGACGCCGAGGTGACAGTCGTCGAGGCGGTCTGCGCCGCCGAGGCGGGGAGCCTCTCCTTCAACGTCAACTCCGCCAACCCGACCATCTCCACCGCCTCGCCGCACTTCATCCGGGCCGCCGACGGCGCGGCCGGCTGGGAGGGGGAACGGTGGGACGTGCGGATCGACGTCGCGTCGCTGACGCTCGACGAGCTGATCGCCGCGCACGGGGTGCCCGCCTTCGTGAAGATCGACGTCGAGGGGTACGAGGACGAGGTGCTCGCCGGCCTGGGCCGCCCGGTGCCCGCGCTCTCCTTCGAGTTCACCACGATCGAGCGTGCGGTCGCGCAGCGGTGCCTGCGCCGATTGACCGGGCTCGGCTTCCCGGCCTTCAACCTCGCGCTCGGCGACGCCATGGCGCTGGCCTCCCCGGACTGGATGGCCGCGCCGCGGATGGCCGCGTACCTGCGTGCGCTGCCGCACGAGGCCAACTCCGGGGACGTGTACGCCGTCTCCCGGGCGCTGCGGCGCCTCGGCTGACGACGTGCCCGGCTGCGGGACGCCCACCATCCTTGGCATTGCACCTGCATTGTCAAACGGGTAGCCTCCTTTGCAATGCATATGCATTGCAAAGGGGGTGCGTCGATGCACGTGATCGCGTTGTCCGAGCTGGCCGACGGGATGGCCGACCTGGTCGGCGGCAAGGCAGCCGGCCTGGGGGCGCTGATCCGGCTCGGTGAACGGGTGCCGGCCGGCTTCTGCGTCACCACCGCGGCCCAGGCGGCGGGCGTGCTCCCGGCGGCGGAGATCGAGGCGGCGTACCGGCAGCTCGGCGGCGGCCCGGTGGCCGTACGCTCCAGCGCCACCGCCGAGGACCTGCCCGACGCCAGCTTCGCCGGGATCCAGGACACGTTCCTCGGCGTCACCGGCCTCGCCGACCTGCTGTCGGCCGTCGAGAAGTGCCGGCACTCGCTGCACGCCGACCGTGCCGTCGCCTACCGGGACGCCCACGACATCGACCACGGGTCCGTGCGGATGGCGGTCGTCGTGCAGCGGATGGTCGACGCCGCGGTCGCGGGTGTGCTCTTCACCGCCAACCCGGTCACCGGCCGGCGGACCGAGATGGTCGTCGAGGCCGCCGCCGGCCTCGGTACGGCCGTCGTGGACGGCGCCGGCGACGTCGACAGGTACGTCCTCGACGGGTCGCCGCGGCCCGCCCAGGGCTCGCTGACGGCCGCCCAGCTCGACGAGCTGCACGCCGTGGGCGAGCGGCTCCAGCGGCGGCTCGGCGCGCCGCAGGACGTCGAGTGGGCCTACGACCGGCAGGGCGTGCTCTGGCTGCTCCAGTCGCGGCCGATCACCACCCTCTTCCCCCTCCCACCGGCCACCGACGACCCCGAGCCGCGCGTGTACCTGGAGTTCGGGCACGTGCAGGGCATGCTGCGTCCGGTCACCCCGATGGGCATGTCGACGTTGAAGTCGGTGATCGTGGCGATGCTCGCCAGCCTCGGGCTGCGGGTCGAGGTCACCGACATCGGCGGGCGGCTCTACGGCGACCTGACCGACCTGGCCCGGGACCCGTCCGCCCGCAAGCGGCTGGTCAAGCTGATGGCCGTCGACTTCGGCCCGCGCGCCCAGGCGGTGATGGAGCGCGTGCTCGACGACCCCCGTTTCGCGCCACGGCGCGGCCGCAGGGCCGAACGCGGCGGCACACCGGACGCGCGGACGGCGCTGCGGGCACTGATCGGCGTGCTCCGGGCGCTGGCCCGGCCGGCGGCCGCCCGAACCCGGTTGTTCCGGGAGATCGACCGGCTCGCCGCCGATTCGGCCGCCCCGGCCGAGCTGCGCACCGCCGCCGACCGGCTCCAGTTCGTCCGGCACGAGGAGGCGTCGTCGTCGGGCGCGGACGCCATCGTCTGGCCCATCGTCGCCGGCATGCTGGCGGCCGCCCTCCCCGGCCACCTGCTCAAGGGCGTCGCCGAGCGCGACGAGATCGACACCGTGCTCGGCGGCATGCCGCACAACGTCACCATCGAGATGGACCTCGCCCTGTGGCGGCTCACCGAACGGGCCCGGGAGCATCGTGACCTGCTGCTCAGCACCGCGCCGGGTGAGCTGGCCGACCGGTACCGGCGCGGCACCCTGCCCGAGATCGGGCTCGCGGCGTTCCTGGACCGCTACGGTCACCGCGCCGTCGCCGAGGTCGACCTCGGGGTTCCCCGCTGGGCGGAGGACCCGACGCCGGTCTTCGCGATGATCGCCAACTATCTGCGGGTCACCGACCCCGAGCAGGCGCCCGACCGGCGGTTCGCCCGCGCCGCCGCCACGGCCGAGGCCACCCTCGACCGGCTCGTGGTACGGGCCCGCCGCCGGCGACCGGTCCGCGGTCGAATCGCCGGCTTCCTGCTGCGCCGGGCCAGGTCGCTGGCGGGCCTGCGCGAGGCCGGCAAGTTCGCCGGCCTGTACCGGCTGCGTGAGATGCGACGCCAGTTGCTGCTCATCGGCGCCGACCTGGCCGACGGCGGCCTGCTGGCGCGGCCCGACGACATCATGTTCCTGAACCTGGAGGAGGTGGCGGCGGCCGTGCACCAGGGCGTCGACCAGCGTCCGACGGTCGTCGCCCGCCGCGCCGTTCACGAGCGGGAACTGCGCCGCCGTACCGTGCCGGTGGCCCTGCTCTCCGACGGCACCGACCTCGAGGCCGCGCTGCCGGTGCCGGCCGTGGCGTCCGGCGCGCTGCGCGGGGTCGGCGCGGCGGCCGGTGCGGCGACCGGGCCGGCACGGGTGGTGCGCGACCCGGCCACCGCCCGACTGGAGCCCGGCGAGATCCTGGTCGCGCCGACCACCGATCCCGGCTGGACGCCGCTCTTCCTCACCGCCGCCGGGCTGGTCACCGAGACCGGCGCGGTGATGGCGCACGGCCCCACTGTCGCCCGGGAGTACGGCATCCCCGCCGTCATCTGCGTGCCGGACGCCACCCGGCTGATCCGCACCGGCGACATCGTCACGGTGGACGCCGCGGCCGGGACCGTGACCGTGCGGTGAGCCGGAGACGCCGGTCCGCCCCGACCGGCGACGATCAACCACCCACCCACCACGTGACAGCATGGGGACCATGCCCAAGAAGGTCGACCACCACGAGCGGCGCACGCTCATCGCGGACGCGCTGATGCGGGTAGCTGCCCGGCAGGGCCTGGAGGCCGTCAGCCTGCGCCACGTGGCGGCCGAGGCGGGCGTCTCGTCGGGCATGGTCCAGCACTACTTCCGCACCAAGGACGAGATGATGGCGTTCGCCATGGCAGTGGTGCGGGAGCGCAACCAGGCGCGGGTCGGCGCGGCCCTCGCCCGGCTGGGCGACGATCCACCGCCCCGGCTGTTGCTGCGCACGATGTTCGTCACGATCCTGCCGCTCACCGAGGAGTCCCGCGCCGACGGCCGGGTCGCGTCGGCGTTCCTCGCCTACACCGCGGTACGGCCCGAGGCCGCCGGCGACCTGATCGAGGACACCCGCCAACTGACGGACTTCATCGCGAGCCTCCTGCCCGGCCCCCGGCAGCAGGAGCGGGCGGTGGGCCTGCTGGCGCTCATGGAGGGCCTCGGCATCTACCTGCTCGGTGGCCACTACCCGCCCGAACGGGCCCTGGCCGCACTGGACGCGCAGCTCGACGTCGTCTTCGCCGACGCCGACGCCGACGCCGACGCCGACGCCGACGCCGACGCCGACGCGGACGCCGGGGCCGGCGCCGCCGACGCGAGCTGAGCCGCGTCGGCGGCGCGTCGCGCCCGGCACGACGGATCAGCTGCTCAGCCGCTGGTAGCGCCGCACGGCGAGCGGCGCGGTCACCGCGATCAGCAGCACCGGCCAGCCGGCCGCGAGCAGGAGCGCGTGCTGCGCCGCCCAGGACTCCCCACCGATGCCCGGATTGCCGAAGAGGTCACGGGCCGCCGCCACGGTGGCCGAGAGCGGGTTCCAGGCGGCGATCGCGCCCAGCCACTCCGGCAGCAGCTCCGGGGCGACGAAGACGTTGGAGAGGGCGGTGAGCGGGAAGGCGAGCGGAAACACGATCACCGACACCGTGTCCGGGTTCGGCACCAGCAGGCCCAGCAGGATGCCCAGCCAGGTGAGCGCCAGCCGCAGCAGCAGGATCAATCCCACGGCGGCCACCGCGTCGCCCACCCCGTTGCGCCACCGCCAGCCGACGAGCAGCCCGCAGACCACCAGCACGGCCAGCTCCAGCAACGCACGGAGCAGGTCCGCCCCGGCCCGCCCGGTCAGCGGCGCGGAGCGGGCCATCGGCAGCGAACGGAACCGGTCGACCACACCGCGGCCGGCGTCCACGGCGATCTGCGACGCGGTGGCCCCCAGGCCGTACAGCATGGTCATCACGAACACCCCGGGGAGCAGGAACTCCCGGTAACTGCCGTCGCCGGGCACCGCCATGCCGCTGCCGAAGACGTACCCGAAGACGAGCACGAACATGATCGGCAGGCTGAAGTAGAGGACGATCTCCTCAGGCGAACGGATCACGTGCCGCATGTTCCGCCCGGTCATCACCCAGCCGTCGACCACCGCCCAGCGCAGCCGGCTGAGCGGGCCCGCGGCTGACGCCCGCTCCGCGTGGCTCGACGGGACCCGAGGCGTCTCGACCGTCGTCGTCACGCCGCCACCTCCGTCCGCGCGCCGCCGGGGTGGCCCCCGGTGAGGTGCAGGAACGCCGCGTCCAGTGTGGGCCGGCGCAGGACGACGTCCTCCACCGCGATCCCGGCGTCCCGGAGCGCGCGCAACAGCTCCGCGAGCGCGGTGATCCGGTCGGTGACGGGCGCGCTGAGCCGGCGGATCTCCCGGTCGACGCGGACCGGCCCGCCGGTGACCCGCTCGACGAGCCCCGCCGCCGCGGGCAACTGCCCGGCGTCCCGGACGACCAGCTCGATCCGGTCCGCGCCGGAGCGGGTCTTCAGCTCGGCCGAGGTGCCCTCGGCGACCACCCGACCGGCGTCCACCACCGAGACGCGGTCGGCGAGCTGGTCCGCCTCCTCCAGGTACTGCGTGGTCAGCAGCACCGTGGTGCCGTCGGCGACCAGTGTTCGGACCGCCTCCCAGAGACCGTTGCGGCTGCGCGGGTCCAGCCCGGTCGTCGGCTCGTCGAGGAAGAGCACCTGCGGCGTGGTGATCAGGCTGGCGGCGAGGTCGAGCCGGCGGCGCATGCCCCCCGAGTACGTCCCGGCCGAGCGTCCCGCCACGTCGGTGAGCCCGAACTGGTCGAGCAGCTCGTCCGCCCGCCGCCGCACGGTACGCGGGGGCAGGTGCCGGAGCCGGCCGAAGAGCACCAGGTTCTGCCGGCCGCTGAGGGTCTCGTCGACCGCCGCGTACTGCCCGGTCAGGCCGATCGCCGCGCGTACCCGCTCGGGGTGCCGGGTCACGTCGTGTCCGGCCACCCGGGCGTGGCCGGCGTCGAAGCGGAGCAGGGTCGTCAGCACCCGCACGGCGGTGGTCTTGCCCGCGCCGTTGGGGCCGAGCAGCCCGCAGACCGTGCCCCGCGGCACCGTCAGGTCGAACCCGTCGAGGGCCGCCGTGCGGCCGTACGTCTTCCGGAGGCCCCGGGCCACGACGGCCGATGTCTCGTCAGTCATGGCGGCAGCGTCGCCGAACGCGCTGACCGGCCGCGCACCGCGCGCTGACGGCCCGCGCCGCGCGTCGTCAGGCGCCCTCCAGCAGCGCGAGCGCCCGCTCCCGGCCGAGCGCCGCGCCCCGGGTGAACTCCCGCCCGAACCGTTCGGCGCCGATGCCGGCGCGGGTCGCCCCGGTCACCGCGGCGGCCTGCGCCGCGGGCTCGGCGCCCGTGCCGACCAGCACCGCCGACACCGCGCCGAGCAGCAGCGCCGCCCGGTCACCCTCGCCGCGCCGCAGCACCGGCCCGATCAGACCGTCCACCGCGGCGCTCACGGTCGGCGCGTCCCACATCCCGACGGTCGCGCCCAGCACCTCGCGATAGTGGCCGCGCGCCGTCGGCGCGTCGCCCGCCGCGTCCGCGATCTGGCCGAGCGCGACCAGCGCCGCGAGCCGGACGACCTCGGCGCCGAACCAGCCGGCCGGGCACTCCGCCATCGCCTGCTCGCAGAGGCGCCGGGCCTCGTCGAGGTCACCGCGCCGGCGGGCGGTCTCGCCGAGCCCGTAGTGCGCCGCCGCGACCAGCTCCGGCGCCCCGGCCGGTTGCGCGATCGCCACGACCCGCCGGTAGTCGGTCTCCGCCCCGTCCAGGTCACCGCCGCCGAGCCGCCCGTCCGCCCGGGTCCGCAGCAGCTCCGCCGTGTCGAGCGCGGAGCCGAGCTCCTCGGCCAACCGCAGGGCCTGCGCCATCGGCCCGGTGGCCGCCGCCGCGTCACCGACCCGGTAGGCGGCCTCGCCGAGCGTGGTGAGCGCCAGGATCATGCCCCACCGTTCGCCGATGGCGCGGAACCCGTCGAAGGCGGCCGTCAGCTCCGCCCGGGCCTCGTCGTACCGGCCGTCGAGCAGCCACACCAGCGCGACGCCGAGTGATCCGAGCGCCTCGCTCCACGGATCGGTGCCGAGCACCGCGCGCCGCTGCTCGACGGAGTTCATCACCGACATGCGTTGCTGCGACGGGGGACCGGCCGTCATCCCCGACAGGTAGAGCAGGAACGGGTGCCGCGGCGGTCGCCCCAAGCTCCAGAGGATGTCCCCGGCCGTGCCGAAGTCCGTACGGGCCGCGCCGCCCGACACGCCCAGCGCGGCGACCAGCAGGCAGAGCGCGTACTCCTCGGCCAACCCGGCGGGCGGACCGTCGAGCCGGGCGACGAGCCGGCGGGCGAGCGCCGCCCCCTCGCCGCGCAGTCCGCGCAGCCACCAGTAGAACGACAGCGCGGCGACGAGTCGCAGCCCGCTGCCGGTGTCGCCGTCGGCGATCGACAGGCGCAGCGCGGCGTGCAGGTCGTCCCGGTCGGCGTCCAGCCGGCGCAGCCACTCCAGCTGCGTGGGGCCACGCAGGCCCGCGTCACCGGCCCGGGCGAGGTCGAGGAAGTACGCCACGTGCGCCCGACGCAGCGGTTCGGCCTCGCCCGCCTCGGCCAGCCGCTCGGCGGCGAAAGCGCGTACGGTCTCCAGCATCCGGAACCGGCCGTCACCCGCCTCGACCAGGGACTTCTCGACCAGGCTGGTCAGCACGTCGAGCACCTCCGCGCCGAGCGGCGCGCAGATCCGCTCGATCGCCGCCAGGTCGGCGTCGCCGGCGAAGACGCTCAGCCGGCGGGCCAGCCGCCGCTCCGGCTCATCCAGCAGGTCCCAGCTCCACCGCACCACCGCGCGCAGGGTCTGGTGCCGGGGTGCGGCCGCCCGGCTGCCCCGGTTCAACAGCCGGAACCGGTCGTCCAGCCGGGCCGCGACCTCCGCGACGGGCAGCGCCCGCAGCCGCGCCGCGGCCAGCTCGATGGCGAGCGGAAGGCCGTCGAGGGTACGGCAGATCCACAGCACCTCGGGCACGGTCCGGGCGTCGACGGTGAACCCGGGTGCCACGTCGGCGGCGCGGTCGGCGAAGAGCCGTACCGCCGCGTAGCGGTGGACCTGCTCGGGTTCGGTCTCGTCCGGTGGCACCGGCAGGCCGAGCACCGGGCAGAGCGCCTCACCGGTCAGCCCGAGCGGTTCCCGGCTGGTGGCCAGCACCCGCACCGAGGGGGCCGCGCCGAGCAGCCGAGCGGTGAATCGGGCGGCGTCGTCGATCACGTGCTCGCAGTTGTCGAGCACCAGCAGCAGCCGCCGGTCGGCGAGCGCCGCGACCAGCCGGTCGGTGGCGTCGCGCGGCCCGCCCGGTACGCGCAGCGCCGTGTCGCGCAGGTTCAGGGCGGCCAGCACCGCCGGGGCCACCTCCGCCCCGGGCGGCAGCGCGGCGAGCTCGACCAGGCAGGCGTCGCCGTCGTACCGTCCGGCGGTCTCCACGGCCAGCCGGGTCTTCCCGGCGCCGCCCGGGCCGTGCAGCGTGACCAGCCGCGCCTCGGCGAGCAGCTTCGCCAGGCGGCGCAGCTCCTCCTCCCGCCCGACGAAGCTGGTCAGCTGGCCGGGCAGGGGCGGCGGCCGCGGTGTGATCGGCACGGCGGCGGCCTCGTCGCGCAGCACTGTCGCGTGCACGGCCACCAGCTCGGCGGAGGGGTCGGTGCCCAGCTCGTCGGCGAGCAGTCGGCGCAGGTCGGCGAAGACGGCGAGCCCCTCGGCGCGGCGGCCGTCGGCGTGCAGCGCGCGTATCAGCTGGCCGTACAGCCGTTCCCGCAGCGGGTGGGCGGCGACCAGCTCCCGCAGCTCGGTCACCACCGGCCGGACCAGCTCCGGAGCGCCGGCCAGGGCGAGCTCCGCCTCGATCCGGTCCTCGGTCGCGGTCAGCCGGCGCTCCCGCAGCCGGGCCGCGTGGGAGGGCGCGAACGGCGCGTCGATCACGTCCGCGAGCGGCTCCCCACGCCACAGCGCGAGCGCCTCACGCAGCAGGCCGGCGGCGCGATCATGATCGCCCGCGGCGAGCGCGAGCCGACCGGCGTCGGCGAGCCGGGTGAACCGGTGCGCGTCGACGTCATCCGGATCGACCGCGAGCCGGTAGCCGCCAGGGTGGAGCTCCACCGGGTCGACCGCCCCGGACGAGAGCAGGCGACGCAGCCGGGACACCTGTGACTGGAGCGCGTTCGCCACCCCGGCCGGCGGGTCGGCGCCGTAGAGGCCGTCGATCAGGCGGTCCCGGGGCACCATGCGGCCGGCGTCGAGCAGCAGCAGCGCGAGCAGCGCCCGCAGCCGTGGCCCGCCGACGGTCAGCCGGCGACCGTCGGCCGGGTGTACCTCCGTCGCGCCCAGGATGCCGAACCGCACGGCGCCATTGTCGCGCAGGCGCGGCGGAGGACCGCTCGGCGGACACCCGACTGTGGGCGGCCGCGACGATTGGTCAGGGCGGCACAGGGTAGATGCGGCCGTGGTCCAGACCGCTGCCCGTAGGGACGACGGCGAAGCCCGCCACGGCGGGCACGGCCGGATCGCCGCCGTCCTGGCCCGGTTGCGCAGCCGGACGACGGGTACGCTGCCCGACCGGCTGCGGCGGATACGCGCCAGCGGTGGACTGGCCGTGCAGGCGGGTCTGGCGGCGGGCCTCGCCTGGTGGCTGGCCGACAACCTGCTGCACATCCCGCAGCCGGTGTTCGCGCCGATCTCCGCGGTGGTCGCCCTGGCCGCGTCGGTCGGCCAGCGGATCCGCCGGACCGTCGAACTGATCGTCGGGGTCTCCGTCGGGGTGCTCATCGGCGACGCGCTGATCTACCTCCTCGGCACCGGGGCGTGGCAGCTCGGCCTGATCGTGGTGCTCTCCATCATCGTGTCGGTGCTGCTCGGCGGCGGTCCGTCGGTCATGGTGCAGGCCGCCGCCACGGCGGTCCTCATCGGCACGCTGAGCCCGGTGGTGGAGAACCTGGAGTTCCCGCGCTTCCTCGCGGCCCTCGTCGGTGGCGCGGTGTCGCTGGTGGTCACGGCGGTGCTGCTTCCGCTGCACCCGTTGCGGGTGATCAATCGGGCGGCGGCGCCGGCGCTCTGCCTGCTCGCCGACCAGCTCGACGCCACCGCGGGCGCGCTGCGGCGACGCGACGCGCCGGCCGCGCAGGCCGCTCTCGACCGGCTCCGCGACAACAAGCAGGAGATCGGGGCGCTCGCCGAGGCTTCGCAGGCCGCGCGGGAGGCGAGCGCGCTCTCCCCGGTGCGCTGGGGAAGCCGGCAGGGCCCGGTGGGACGGTACGCGCGGGCGGCGGAGCCGATCGACCGGGCCATGCGCAACAGCGGCACGTTGATCCGCCGTACGGTGACCCTGATCGAGGACGGTGAGCCGGTTCCGGAGACGTTGCCGGCGGCGGTCTCCGCGCTGGCGGAGGCGACGCGGCTGCTCCGCCAGGAGTTCGCCACCGGTCACGAGCCCGACAAGGCGCGGGAACGGGCGTTGCGGGCGGTGGCCGGGGCGGGTGACGCCTACCGCACCGGCGTCGGATTCTCCGGCTCGGTGGTGGTCGCCCAGGTCCGGACCACCACGAGTGACCTCTTCGTGGCCACCGGAGTGGCGCAGGAGGAGGCGAACCGTCTCGTCCGGCACGCCTTCGGATCGTTGGCGGGTGGTGCGACGGGCTCCGCCGGCTGACCGGGCGGCGGCGACGGGCCGGAGCCGCGCCGGGCGGTGGGCGCCCGACCCGCTGGATCCGGAGGCGCCCCGTCGGTCAGGCGAACCGTTCGGTCGTCACCGGGATGAGCCCGGCCAGGCGTACGGCGGAGGTCAGCTCCTGCATGATCGGCCCGACCGCCTCGTCGGCGGGGCGGGCGAGCTCCGCGGTCAGGTCGAGGGCCCAGGCGAGACCCCCGCCGATCCGGCGCACCGTCCAGCTGAACCGGTCGTCGCCGAGGCGACGGTGCCCGCCGGGCGCGCCGTCGGCCGCCGGGTCGACCGTGGGCCGCCAGTGCGCGGCGAGCCCGGCCATCCGGTCCGGCGCCGGTTCGCCGGCGAAGAGGACCCGGTACATCCGCCGCTCGTGGCAGCCGGGCGGCGCCGACGCGGTGCCGAGCCGCAGCGGCGCGGTGGTCGGGAAGGCCTGATGGTCGTGGAAGTGGGCGCGCAGCGACGTCTCGTCGGCGAGCGGACCGCCGCCGAGCCGCCGGTGGGTGGCGTCGGCGGCGTCGCGGGGGACCGGTCGGACCCGGGCGCGCAGCTCCGGCTCGCCGCGCATGGCCCGGCTGAACGACGCGGAGCTGCGCCAACCGGCCCCCGGCGTCCAGGCCGTGCTGCGTAGCCCCACCGTCGACCAGTCCGGGGCGCGGACGAACTCCTCCACGACGATCGCCTCGGCGCTCTCGTGGAGCCCGCCCGGCCGGTCGAGGAGCAGATAGTAGTCGAGCGGTGGGCTTCCCGTGCGCCGTTGCGGCACCCACGTCCCGATGGTCACCCCGGCACCTCCCGCCGCTACGGCCCCCGACCCGGGCACCGTAGCGCAGGCTCCGGCCCGCCGACGGTCAGCGCGCCGTGGACGGCGGTACCGGAAGTACCACGCCCTCGGCGGCGGAGCGGTGTGCCAGCTCGATCAACGCGACGGTGTCGACCGCGTCCCGGGCGTCCACCGGTAGCGGCTCACCGTCGCGCAGCGCCGCCGCCACCTGCGCGTAGAAGCTCTGGTAGCTGCCGGGCTCGGTGCGCAGCGGCCGCAGGTCACCGTCGACGCCGAAGCGGCCGTACTGCTCGGGGGCGACCTCGCCCCAGCCGGAGCCGCCCGGCCGGCCGCCGTCGCGCAGCGCGTCCTCCTGCGGGTCCAGCCCGTACGAGGTGTAGCCCGCCCGGTCGCCGAGGACGCGGAAGCGCGGGCCGAGCTGCGGGGTGAGGGCGCTCATCCAGAGGTGCGAGCGGAGCCCGCCGGCGTGGGTCAGCGCGACGAACGCGTCGTCGTCGACCTGCGCGCCGGAACGCCGGCGGTCCACCTCGGCATACACGTGGGAGGGGGGCCCGAACAGCTGCACCGCCTGATCGATGAGGTGCGCGCCCAGGTCGTAGAGGACGCCGCCGGCCTCGTCCGCGGCGGCGTGCTCCCGCCAGCCCGGCTTGATCGTCGGCCGCCAGCGCTCGAACCGCGACTCGAAGCGGGTGACCCGCCCCAGCTCACCCTGCTCGACGAGCCGGCGGACGGTCAGGAAGTCGCCGTCCCAGCGGCGGTTCTGGAAGACGGTCAGTGGCACGCCCAGCCGGGCTGCCTCGTCGACCAGCTCGCGCCCCTGCGCGGCGGTGGCGGCCAGCGGCTTGTCGACCACCACCGGCAGGCCGGCGGCGAGCGCCGCCCGGGCCATCGCGACGTGCTGCCGGTTCGGGGTGGCCACCACGACCAGGTCCAGCGCCTCGGGCGAGCGCCACAGCAGCTCCGCGTCGTCGACCAGGCGGGCGTCGGGGTGCTCCTGCCGGACCTGCTGCCGGCGCTGCGGATCCCGGGTCACCACGGCGTGCAGCCGCAGCCCCGCCGTCGCGGCGATCAGCGGGGCGTGGAAGACCCGGCCCGCGATGCCGTAACCCAGCAGCGCGACCCGCAACGGTGCCTGCGCCGTACCCGTCATGCCATCCTCCGTCGCCCAGGCCGCGTCCTGGTGACGGGCCCGGCGGCACCGAATCTACGCTGGCCGCGGGGTGCCGTCGGCATGAGGACGATCACCTCGCCCGAGTTGTCAGAGCCGCTGGTACTGGCGACGGAGCAGGGCCTCGACACCCGTGACGTCATCCGAGGCGCCGCCGCTCGCGGTGACGAGCACGACGATGTCGTCGTGCCGCGCGACGGCGTGCACGTCGGGCGGGACCGCACCGTCACCCCTGATGCCGACGAAGGCCGCCGCGTCGGGCACGGAGGCGAGTGCCACCGCCGAGCCGGGCCTGCGCCTGAACCGCTCCATGCTCGCGTAGGAGGTCCGGAAGTCCTCGGCCAGCTCCGACGTGTCGAACTGGAACAGCACGACCATCATCGAGGCGGAGTTCGGCTGCGTCCAGGCCGTGCCGGCCGTGTGCCGTACGTTGAGCAGTCGCGGGAAGATGAGCATCGCGCCGGGTTCGGCCAGCGAGGTGATGCGGGTGATGTCGACCCTGTCGTCCCGGACCGGGGCGAGGACGGGCGTCGCGTCGTCCGGGGCCGTGACCAGAAGCGCGGCGAGGCCACCGGAGGCGTCGCCCGTCCCGGCTCCCCGATGGTCGCGATCTCGACCCCGTCGGCGGCGCTGCGGTCGTCGGGACTGTCCGGCCGAGGTCAGGCCAGCACGGTGGCCACGGCCGATAACGCGACCGCCCCGAGCGCGGCGGCACCGACCGCCAACGGGCGTCGTCGCGCGGTGCGACGAGAAGCGCGCGCGGGCGCGGGTCGGAACAGCGGTGCCGGCTCGGCGTCGAGGACGGCGGCCGCGCCGGCGGGGACCGGACCGTGCGCTGCCGGTCGCGGCTCGCCCGGGTGCTCGGCAACCGGAGCGCGGCTCTCGTCGGGCGCCGGCGCGGACGTGCCTGCGGGCCCGGACGTGCCCGTAGTGTCGGACGTGGCCGCAGCCCCGGGCGTGACGGCAGCCCCGGAGGTCTCTGCGGGCCCGGATACCTTCGCGGTCCCCGATGGTCGCGGCAGCATCGCCAAGGCCGCCCCGGACAGCAGGAGCAGGCCACTGAGCGCGAGCCAGGTGCCGGTGAGATAGGTGCTGGTCGGCCAGTCGGCCCGAGGAAAACCACTGGCATCCATCGCGGCGCCGCTCGGCAGGAAGGTCAGCGCCGCGCCGGCCAGTGTCGCCGCCAGGCACGCGAGCCGTAGGCCGTCCCGCCACTGCGGTCGTACCCAGGCCAGGACCAGGACCGCCAGCAGGGCGAGCCAGCCCAGGTACAGCGCGATCCGGGAACCCGGCAGGTCGGCCAGGGCGTACGTCTGGGGGGCCTCGGACGGGGTGATCCCGAGCAGCCGCTCGTCGAGGTCCTGCCCGGGGCGCACCAGAATCCAGGGCAGGGTGTGCGCGTTGCCGAAGGCGGCCAGCCCGGCCAGCGCGAGGGTCGCCGACCGTACGCGCTGCGGGGTCAGCCGGGACGGCCCGCCCGCCGGGCCGACGTCAGGACGGTTGTTGATCTCCACGGGAGAGCATAGTCGCAGCCACGCTTCCCTTCTGCTGCCCCCATTTCCCGCCGGAGTGTCAATGTAATGTTGACAGGTGGCCGACGAGCTGGACAGGTTGGGCGAACTCCGGGCCGACCGCCTGCGCCTCGACGAAGAGGAGTTGGAACTCATCGACCGTGCCCGGTACGCCGGCGCGACCTGGGCGCAGATCGCCGTGGCACTCGGCCTGGCCAGTCGGCAGGCGGCCGAGCAGCGTCGGCAACGCCTGGCGGCGGCCCGTCGGGCCCGTCGGCGGGACCGGGACCGGGAATGGTCGGACCGGCTCGTGACGCTGCGCGCGACGGTGGCGGACCTCCAGCGCTGGATCGACGCCGACC
This sequence comes from Micromonospora sp. 15K316, assembly GCF_004348525.1. Classification (GTDB taxonomy): domain Bacteria; phylum Actinomycetota; class Actinomycetes; order Mycobacteriales; family Micromonosporaceae; genus Micromonospora. Next base: position 17,534 of record NZ_SMKG01000031.1, read on the forward strand.
AGCAGTGGGACGGCCGCTTTCCGGCTGCGGCGCTCGTGCGTGACACGGTGTCGGTCAGCCACGACGCTGACCCCGGCGCGCTGTACACGCTGTCCCGGCACATCGCCGACGACCTCGTCCGGGCCGGGCGGGAGCGCCTCCCGGCGCCAGTGCAGGCGGTCACCGCACGACTGGAGATCGGGCTGTCAACATTTGATTGACAGCCGCCGTCGGCATTGATAAAGCGCGGCTCACCTTTGAGGATCTGAGTCATCTCGACTCAACCCTGGAGTGGCTGTGCGACGCAACGCGGCGCTGTTCGTGGCGATCTCCGTGCTCTCCGGCCTGGGCGGCAGCGCCATGAACCTGGTGACCGGCATCTGGATCCTCGACCTCACCGGGTCGGCCGGCCTCGCCGCCCTGGCCGGGATCTGCCTCTACGGCCCCCAACTCGCCGGCCCCTGGCTGGGTGGCGTGCTCGACCGGGTGCCGCGGCGACCGCTGCTCGTCGTGACCAACCTGGTCCTGGCCGCGGCCGTGTCGAGCCTGCTGGTGGTGCGCGGCTCGGGCCAGGCATGGCTCCTCTTCGCGGTGGCGACCGGCTACGGGGTCAGCTACCTGCTGATCGACGCGGGGGAGACCGCGCTGCTGCCGTCGGCGTTGTCGCCGGCCGAACTCGCCCACGTCAACGGCTGGCGCTCGAGTGCTCGGGAGGGCATGAAGCTGATCTCCCCGGCGGTGGGCGCGGGCCTGTACACGTGGCACGGTGGGCAGGCCGTGGCCGTGCTCTGCGCCCTGATGCCCGTGCTGGTGGCCGTCCTGTACGCCGCCCTGCGGCCGGCCCGCGCCCCGTCCGTCGGCGCGACCGAGCAGCCCGGCGGGGTGTGCTCCGGCTTCCGCGTCCTGTTCGGGCAGCGGGTGACCCGGGTGACCGTCGGGCTCGCCGCCGCCTCGATCGCCATGTCCGGCTTCGCCACCGCACCGGTCTACGCGGTCGTCACCGACTACCTGAACCTGCCGAGCGCCTTCCTCGGCGTGCTGCTCGGCGCGCAGGGCGCCGGATCGGTCGCCGGGGGACTGGTCGTCGGCCGGCTCCTGTCCCGGCACGGCGCGGTAGGGGTGGCGACGGTGGGCGCCCTGCTCTTCGCCGCCGCCTGCCTCGGCCGGGGCCTGCCCTGGCCGCCGGCCGTCGTCGTGGCGGCCGTGGTCGGCGGGATCGGCCTGCCGTGGACGCTGGTCGCGGCGATCACCGCGGTGCAGACACACACGCCGCCGGCGCTGCTCGGTCGAGTGTCCGCCACCGCCAACACCGCTATGTTCGGACCCATAGTGCTGGCCACCCCGCTGGGGTCCGCCGCCGTCGGCCTCGGCGCTCGCCTGTCACTCGTCGTGGCCGCCGCGGTCTGCCTGCTCGCCGTGGCGGCCGCCGTGGTGCGCCGATCCCCGCCGGGCGGGGCGTCCGCGGGGAGTGCCTCCGGCGCCGCGCAGCGGGAGAGGGAGCCGGCCCGGTGACGAGTGGCTCCCCCTCCTGGCTGGATCAGCGCGGCGAGACGGCGACCGCGTCGTACTCGGTGGTGGGGGTGGGCGTGGTGGTGAAGCGGGCGTTGGGCAGGTAAAGCCGGCCCAGCGCCTTCGCCACGGTGGTGGGCACGTCGAAGCCCGGATCGGTGATCGTGCCGATGAGCCGGCCGGCGGTGCCGGCGCGGTTCAGCGCCACCACGGCGACCTGGTTGAGCCGGTTCTGCACCACGTAGAGCGTCCGGCCGTCGAGCAGCAGCCCGTCGCCGTTGGTGAAGGTGTGCCCGGGCACGGCCACGGTGCTCGTCGCCCCGGTGGCCGGGTCGACCCGGAAGAGCGTGCCCGTGTTGGACTGCACGACGAGCAGGGCCCGGCCGTCCGGCGTGCGGACGATGCCGTTGGCGTTGACCCCGGTGCCGATCTGCTGGAACGCGCCGGTCAGCGGAATCGTGGTGAAGCCGCCGGCCGGCGGCAGCGAGCCGTGGCGGCCGAGCGGGAGCCGGTAGAGCACCGGCTTGTTGGAGTCGGTGAAGTAGGCGGCCCGGTCGGTGAGGACGACGTCGTTGACGAACGTCGGCGCGGCGGCGAACTGGTAGCGGGCCAGCACCCGGCCGTCGCGGGTGTCGATCACCCGGGCGTCACCGGCGGCGCCACCGGCGACGAAGAGCCGTCCGCGCCGGTCGACCTTGAGTCCGAGCGAGGGGGTGCCGGTGGCGGGGCTGAGCACCCTTCCGTCGCCGTCGAGCAGATCGGCGCGGTAGATCTCGCCGGTCGCGCGCGAACCGAAGTAGGCGTACCGGCCGGCGGTGGCGATGCCCTCCGGCTGGAACCCGTCGGGCAGGGCGATGACGGCGGGCTTACCACCGCGTCGGTGCGCCTCGGCGGGCGCCGCCGCGACGGTGGCGAGGAGAGTGGCGGTCAGGGCTGCGGAGAGCGCGGTCCTGAGGTGTCGGTTCACTGTGCTCCTTCCGGTCGGCGGCCGGCTGCCACGTCCGCTGCGGGCGCGGCGCCGGACCAGCCACGATCAGTGGGGCCAGGACTGCCCACTCTACGTCGCCCTCCGTCGATGCATCGGATTCGCCGGCGTGGATGTGCCGAGGGTGTCGGGCCGGCGGGACGACTGTCGGCTCGACAGTTCCCGGCGCGGTTCCCGGAGCCGTCCGGGTGGCGGACGTGACGTCGCCGGCCCGTTCCGCGAACCGGCCCGGCCGGGCGTGGTGTCATGGGCGCGTGGAGCTGCGGGAGATGCGGGCGTTCGTCGCGGTGCTGGAGGAGGGGAGCCTCTCCGGGGCCGCCCGTCGGCTGCACGTGAGCCAACCGGCGTTGTCCCAGCAGATGAACGGCATCGAGCGGCAGCTCGGCGTGCAGTTGCTGGTCCGCAGCAGCACCGGGGTGCGGGCCACCGAGGCGGGGGCGACGCTGCTCACCGAGGCGCGCGCGGTGCTCGCCCGGTACGACGAGGCGGTGGCCGCGGTGACCCGGCACACCGGGCCGGGTCAGACGGTGCTGCGGCTGGGGATCCCGCTGGAGCTCCCCGCCGACCTGCTCGCCGGCCCGCTCGCCGAGCTGGCCGGCGCGTACCCGGGCACCCGCGTCCAGGCCCTGCACATGTCGACCTCGGCCCAGGTCGACGCGCTCCGGGCCGGGGAGCTCGACGTCGGTCTGGTTCGGGAGCATCCGGTCGGCCCTGACCTGGACGCCGTGCTGGTCGTCGAGGAGCGCCTGGGGGTGCTGCTCGCCGCCGAGCAGGCGGCGAGGCTCGCCGGGCCCGACGGGATCCGGCTGGACGCCCTCGCCGGGCTGGACTGGGTCGGCTTCCCCCGCTCCGGAAGCCCCACCTGGTACGACGAGGTCACCGCCATCCTGCGCAGCCACGGACTCGACCCGGGCCTTACTCCGCCGGAGGGGCCGGGGCTCATCGCGCCGGTGAAGCTGGCCGCGGTGACGAGCGGCGGCGCGTTCGCGTTGGCGCCGCCGGACTGGCCGCAGCCCATCCCGGAGTCGTTGACCTGGGCGCCCCTGGTCGGGCATCCGCTGGTGCGGCGTACGTGGGCCTCGTGGCCGGCCAGCTCACGCCGGCGTGACCTCGGGCACCTGATCGCGGCGCTGGAGTATCGGGGGCCGGCGTAGGCGCGGGGAGCGCCTTATGGCGGCCATAAGCGGTCCCGTGAGTCAGTGGGGAAAGCCCGGATCGCCGCACGCCTTACATCCACGGGTCGGGACAACCCGACCGGAGCTTCACGCGACATGGATGTGGGTGGGAGAGATCATGGAATTGCAGGAAACCGTGGCGCTGGTGACCGGTGGCACGAGCGGCATCGGCCGGGCGGCGGCCCTCGCCCTCGCCGAGCGGGGGGCCCACGTGGTGGTCTCGGGCCGGGACGAGGCGCGGGGCGCCGAGGTGGTCGGCGAGATCCGGGCGGTCGGTGGTCGCGCCGACTTCCTCGTCGCCGACCTGCGCGACGAGGCGTCGGCGCGGTCGCTGGCCGCCCGGGCCCGAGCGGTGGCCGGCCGGGTGGACATCCTGGTCAACAACGCCGGCATCTATCCGTTCGGCCCGACCGAGCAGACCGGTGAGCAGGACTTCGAGGCGGTCTACTCGCTGAACGTCAAGGCGCCGTACTTCCTGGTGGCCGAGCTCGCGCCCGAGATGGCCGAGCGGGGCCACGGCGCGATCGTCAACGTGACCACGATGGTGGCCGAGTACGGTGCCGCCGGGTTCGCCCTCTACGGGTCGAGCAAGGCGGCCCTGGTGCTGCTCACCAAGTCCTGGGCGGCCGAGTACGGGCCCCGGGGGGTTCGAGTCAACGCGGTCAGCCCCGGCCCGACCCGGACCAGCGGCACCGCCCCGATGGGTGACGCCCTCGACCGGCAGGCCGCCCAGGCTCCGGCCGGCCGGCCCGGCTCGGCGGAGGAGGTCGCCGAGGCGATCGCCTATCTGGCCAGTGACCGGGCGAGCTTCGTGCACGGCGCGGTGTTGCCGGTGGACGGCGGACGCATCGCCGTCTGACGCACCGTGGCGCGGCGGCCCGCTCCCGTCGGCGGAGTGGGCCGCCGCTCGCGCCCGATCCGGTGACCGGACGGGCCTTGCATCTCCCCCGGGGGGAGAAGCGAGGGTGGAGGACATGAACGGCGACACGTGGTACTCGATCGGTGAGCTGGCCCGGCGTACCGGGCTGTCGGTCAAGACCATCCGGTTCTACGCCGACCGCGGCATCGTGCCCCCGTCCGGGCGGAGCTCGGCCGGTCACCGCCGCTACGGGGTGGCGGCGCTCGCCCGGCTGGAGCTGGTGCGGACGCTGCGCGTGCTCGGGCTCGACCTGCCGACGATCGCCCGGGTCGTCGACCGGGAGGTCCCGCTCGCCGAGGCCGCCGCGGCCCACGCCGACGCGCTCGCCGTCCAGATCCGGCTGCTGCGGTTGCGCCGGGCGGTGCTCACGGTGGTCGCAAGGGGCAACGGCACGACCGAGAGGATGGAACTGGTGCACAAGCTGGCCACGCTCGCCGAGGAGGAGCGGGAGCACCTCGTGGGCGATTTCCTCGACACCGTGTTCGGCGGGCTGGACACCGATGGCGCCGTCGTCGGTCTCCGCCGCTCGATGACCCCGCAGCTGCCCGAGGATCCGGAGGTCGACCAGGTCGAGGCGTGGATCGAGTTGGCCGAGCTCTGCCAGGACGAGTACTTCCGTGCCGGGATGCGCCAGTTGGCGGAGCAGTACGCGGCCGACCGCGCCGACGGTTCGGCCACCGTGGCCCGTCCGGACGCGGTGGCGCTCGTCCGGGCCGAGGCCGGACCGGCGCTGGCGGCGGCCGTCACACCGGACTCGTCGCGGGCGGACGCCGTGGTCGCCGCGATGAGCGGTCGGTACGCCCGGCTCTGCGCCCGCCCCGACGACCTCTCGTCGCGGCGCCGGCTGCTGTCCCGGCTGGAGGCGGCGAGCGACCCGAGTCGGGAGCGGTACCTGCGACTGCTCTCGGTGGTCAACGGTTGGCCCGCGACGGAGAGCCTGGCCCCGGTGCTGGACTGGTCGATCCGGGCGCTGCGGGCCCGCGGCGTGTGAACCGCCCGGTCCGGCCGTCACGGCCGGCCCGAAGCCGGCGTGGGCCTCACACGCCGAGGCCACCCACGACTGTCATCTCCTGGCCGGCGAACTCGCCGGTCAGCAGGGGCATGGCCCGGGCGATGGCGGCCTTCGTCTCGGGCAGTTGGAGTGACCTGTCGTGCTGCTCCTTCGAGTCCCAGAGCTCGCTGACCCGGATCAGGTCGGGGTCGTCCTCCGTCACTCCCACGGCGTAGAGGTGGCATCCGGCGGCGCGCAGCCCGTCGACCCCGGCCAGCAGGATGGTCACCACCTCGTCGCGGTGTCCAGGCCGGGCCTTCATCGAGTTGAAGTAGCCGTACGTCATCTCACGCCCCCACATCGCGTCGCCACCGTCCCTGGACATCCTGCCCGGCCGGTACGACGGGGCGGTGAGCCGCGCCGCGCGGCAGATGTAGGAAAACTTCTTTCAAGCGATTGACTTCGATGCTTTGTGACACAACAATTCCCGTCTATATCTATGAGCATCGATTGTCATCCATGGAAGGAGGCACTCGTGGTAGCTCTGCGAGGCGAGGTGTCCTGGTTCTGCTGCGGCAGCGCCTGGGGTCCCTGCGGCACCGCCGGAGGCGGCGCCTGCGGCACCTGCCGATCGGCCAACTACCAGCACGCCTGGCCGAACACCTCGGATGCGTGCCTGGCCATCACCCGCCCCGACGCCTGCGGCGTGACCGGGATGAGCCGGCGCGGCTGCGGCTTCCGGCACTACACCACCAACCTCTGCAACGGCGCGCGGGTCGGCACCACCATCGCCGACTGCGGACCGCAGACCGACCTCTTCTGCGGCGAGCGGACCTGCTGCGGCTCAGCCTGCGGCAGCAACCGGATCATCGACCTGACGCCCGCCGCGTACAGCGCGATCGCCAGTCTCACCACCGGGCTGCGGCCCTGCTCCGTCGACACCGTCTGAAACGGGAGGGCGTCACCGTGAACCAGACCCTGGACCGTCGCCGACTGCTCGCCACGGCCGCGCTCGGCGGCATGGTCGGCGCCACCGGACTCGGCTCGCTCGCCCCCGACGCGGCCTTCGCCGCCGAGGCGTCCGCCATCGAGCCCGGCCTGCCCGACCCGAACTTCGCCGAGGGCCGGATCAGCAAGATCTCCGGCAACATGCTGCTGGTCACCGGCTCGGACACGGTCCTGCACTCGATCCGCGTCACCGACGGCACGAGCATCTGGAAGCTGCGCCCCACCACTTTCGACCGGGTCGCGACCGGCGACGGGCTCTACGCCCGTGGTGTGCGACTGCCCGACGGCACGCTCGCCGCCGACTCCGTCTGGGTGAACATCGTCAACGTGCACGGGCACATCACCTCCGTCGGCCGCAACGTGCTGCACCTCGACCACAAGGGGCAGCGCATCGTCGCGCACGTGGTGCCGCAGGTCTCCGCCGCCGTCTACAACGGTGCCCCGGCCGTCAGCGACCTGTCGCTGCTGCGGGTCGGCCGGCACGTTCAGGTGCTCGGCGCCTGGCACCCGGACACCAACGAGATCGACATCGCCACCGTCTACGCCGCCGCCTGAGCGCGGCGTCCCGGGCGGCGCCGGGTACCGCCCGGGACGTCGCCGGACCCCCGGAGGGAAACCCATGATCGAACTGATCGCGGCACTGCAACCGCTGGTCGTCGGCGCGGTGCTGCTCTGGTCCGCCCGGGTCAAACTGCTCAGCCGGCACGCCGCCGCGACCGTCGACCGGTCGGCGCTCGTCCGGCTGGTCGGCCACTCCCGGGCGCTGCCCGCGTACCGGCTGCTCGGCGGGTTCGAGCTGACCCTCGGCGGGCTGCTCCTGCTGCCACCCGCCCAGCCGTGGGAGGCGGTCGCCGCCGCCGCGCTGGCCGCCGGCTTCCTCGGCTACCTCGGCTACGCCCGCCGGGTCGCGCCCACCTCCTCCTGCGGCTGCCTGAGCACCCAGACCGCCCCGGTCTCCGGCCGCAGCCTCGGCCGCGCCGGGCTGCTGATCGCCGCCGCCGGCCTGGCCGCGTCGGCCGGCGGCGGCTGGTTCACCGCGCTCACCGCACGGCCCACCGGCGGCACGGTCGTGCTCCTGGTCGAGCTGGCCGCCGTCGTCGCGCTCTCGCCGGAGCTGGACCGGAACTGGCTGCTGCCCCTGCGCCAGCTGCGGATGCGGATCACCCACCCACTCCGCGGCACCTCCGGCGTGCCGCTGCTCGCCACGGTGCAGCAACTCCAGCGCAGCGACGCCTACCGGCAGGTGTCGCCGCTGCTCCGCTCCGACGTGCGCGAGCACTGGGACGACGACGGGTGGCGCTTCGTGGGGCACGCCGCGCGCTATCAGGGCCGCCCGGCGACCGCGGTGTTCGCCGTGCCGCTGGCCGACCCGGAACCGACGTCGGTGCGGGTCGCCGTGGTGGACGAGGCCACCGGGCAGACGCTGATCAGCCTGGCCGGCGCGCCACCGGCGGCCGGTCCGCACCTCACCGTCGTCCCGGCCTGACCGTCCGGGCCGCCGCTCACCCCTGACCGTCCGGGCCGTCGTACCCGGCAGGGCCGACGGTCGCACCGAGGTCAACCCCGTCGAGCGTACGAAGAGAGCGAGGTCACCGACGATGCACAGTCGACGACGGGCCGGCGGCACGGCCCTGGCCCTGCTGACGACCCTGGGACTGCTCGCGGCCGGCACGCCGGCCGCCGCGGCCCCGGTCACCGGGGCACCGGACACCACCACCCTCACCGCTGCCGTCACCGGCAAGCTGCTGGCCACGGCCGGGCCGGCGCGGGACACGACGGCGCCCCGCACCCGGGTCAGCGTCGACCGCAGCGCGGCCGGCTGGGCCTTCGGCACCGCGGTGGCGCTGGCCCCACCCGAGGCGGACGCGCACCCGACCGGTGCGGTCTTCGTCGCCCGCACCGAGCGCGGCGGATGGCGGATCGCGTTCGACGGCGAGGCGGACTTCGCCCCGCTCGCCGCCGCGTCCCCGCTGGTGACGAGCCGGGAGAAGACGCTCTTCGCCACCGCGCCGGCCCCCCTGTACGCCGGTGGCGACTACCGCACCGGGATGGCCCTGCCGTTCGCCGTCGGGCAGACGTGGACGTTGAGCGGCGGCCCGCACGGCTGGGGCGGCAGCGAGACGCCCTACAGCTCCGTCGACCTGCACGGCGGCGACCAGGTGGTCCGCGCCGCCCGCGCGGGCGCCGCGTACACCATGTGCCAGGGGTGGATCCGGGTGATCCACGACCGCGGCTACGCCACCGACTACTACCACCTCTGGAACAACGTCTCGGTCAACGGGGCGAGCGTCGCTCAGGGCGCCTTCCTCGGCTACACCGGCACCGACGTCACCTGCGGCGGGGCGGCCTCCGGCCGGCACGTCCACTTCGGGCTGCGGCAGAACAACGCCTACGTTCCGATCGCCGACCACGACATCGGCAAGTGGGCGTTCGCCAACGGTGCGGCGGCCTACCAGGGCGGGGCCCGGCACGGCTCGGCGTGGACCGGCGCCGGTGGCGCGATCCACAACTACGGGGCGCTCGGGCTCACCCAGGGTGTGGTGGACGCCAACGGCGGCGGCACCCTGACCCGACGCGCCGGCCCCGGCACCGGCTACGCGGTGCTGGGCTCGCTGGCCGACGGCGCGACCGTCACCATCTCCTGCTCGGCGAACGGCACCACCCACACCGGGCGGTACGGCACCACCGCGCTCTGGAACCGGCTCGGCGACGGCAGTTGGGTCTCCGACGCGTACCTCTGGACCGGCGTCAACGGTCCGGTCAACGGCTGGTGCTGACCAGCGTGTCCGTCGGCGGCCGCCGGGCGGCCGACCCTGGGAAGGAGTGGCAATGACCGCAGTCGGCACCGCCCGCCGCGCCCGTTCGGCGCTCGGCGGCGCACTCGCCCTGCTCACCGCGCTCGCCGGCACGGCCACGGTCGGCTCGCCGGCGACCGCCGACCCGGCCCGGGCACCGTCCGCCCCGCTGGCCGTCGCCTTCGACACCGCGGCGCTCCGGTACGACGTGCCGCGCGACCTGCTCGTGGCGCTCGGCTACGTGGAGACCCGCCTGGACATGCACGGCGGGAATCCGAGCGCGACCGGTGGGTACGGCCTCATGCACATGGTGAGTCACCCGGGTCGGCGCACCCTCGACGAGGCGGCGGCCCGCACCGGACTGGATCCGGCGGCGCTGCGCACCGACCCGGCGGCGAACGTGCTGGGCGCGGCGGCCGTGCTCCGCGGGTACGCCGACGAGGCGGGCCTCACCGCGGCGGCGCGGGACGACCTGGGCCGGTGGTACGGGCCGGTCGCGCGCTACGGCAGCGCCGGCGCGGCGGCCACCGCCCGCCGTTACGCCGACGCCGTCTTCGACCTGCTGCGCAGTGGTTTCCCGGCCGAGCGCGGCGAGGCGCTGACCGGCCGGGTCGTCACCCCGCAGCGGGGCGAGCCGGACCGGGCCGGGGATCGGGTCCCGCTCAGCACCGACTACCCGCCGGCCGCCTGGGTGCCGGCCCACAGCGGCAACTACACCGTGGCCTCCCGGCCCACCAGCCAGCAGATCGACTACGTCGTCATCCACGTGACCCAGGGCTCGTACGCCGGCTCGATCAGCTGGTTCCAGAACCCCGCGTCGAGGGTCAGCGCGCACTACACGTTCCGCTCCTCCGACGGCGCGGTGACCCAGTCCGTGCGGGAGAAGGACATCGCCTGGCACGCGGGCAACTGGACCTACAACACCCAGTCGATCGGCATCGAGCACGAGGGGTACGTGGACAACCCGGCCTGGTTCACCGACGCGATGTACCGTGCCTCCGCCGCGCTCACCCGCGCCCTCACCACGAAGTACGGCATCCCCCGGGACCGCGCGCACATCATCGGGCACGTGGAGGTGCCCGGCGCCACCCACACCGACCCGGGTCCGAACTGGAACTGGACCTACTACCTGCAGCTGGTCAACGGCGTCACCGGCATCGGCTCCGGCACGGTGAACACCGGGTCGGCCAACCTCAACGTGCGCTCCGGGCCCGGCACCGGGTACCCGGTCGTCGGCTCGGTCGCCGACGGCGCACCGGTGAGCGTCTACTGCCAGACCGCGGGCAGCACCGTCACCGGCCCCGCCGGCACCACCAACGTCTGGAACCGGATCGGCACCAACCGCTGGGTCTCCGACGCGTACGTCTCGACCGGGCACAACGGGTACATCCCCGGTGTGCCCCGCTGCTGAGCCCGATCCGCCGCCGGGGTGGCGTACTGCCCCGGCGGCGGGCGTGTCGTCGAGGGACGGTCAGGGGGCCGGTGCCGTCCTTCCGCCCTCGCGACGGATCAGCCGTTCTGCTTCTGCTGGCAGGGGACGCAGAAGCGGGCGTGCGGCAGGATCTCCAGGCGCTCGGCCGGGATGTCACCCTGGCAGCGTTCGCAGACGCCGTAGCTGCCCTCGGCGATCCGCCGCAGCGCCCCCGCGATCTGCTCGATGCTCTGCCGGGCGGCGGCGATCAACGCCGACTGGGTGTGTGCCTGGCCCGGGTCGCCGGTGTCGGCGGTGAGTTCGGTCAGCCTCGCGCTCTGCGCCTCGAACTCCTTGCTGAGGGATGCGTGCAGGTTGTCGAGCCGGTCCTGGTCGGCCCGCCGGTGGGTGCCCGTACTCATATGAGGTCTCCTTATCCGGATAAAGAAAAAAGGGCCGAAGCGGTTCGCTTCGCCCTTGGCGTCCGTTCCTGGGATGTGACGGATCCGCCGGTGGGCCACGGCCCGGAACCGGGCTCGGCAGGCCCTGCGTGGGCCGGGTGGGCGCGAGGAGCGCGCCGGCGCAACGCCCTCCGGGCAGCGCGGCACGGACCGGTCGGTGGGCGGCCTGCAGCACCGTCAGCGTCGTGACGGTGGCGGCATCCTTACCGACCGAGGGCATCCGACCACCATAGGTGGCCGACTGCGGAAAGCCAACCGTGTTCGGCGGATCAGCCGGCCAGGGCCGGGATCGGCTCGGGTGGGCGCAACCGCCCGCGGGCCACCGGCCCGTCGCGCCGCGCCGGGCCGGTGGGCGCCTCGCCGGAGCCGATCGGACAGCGGAAAGCCGGCGCATCCACCGGACCGGATGACCCGATCGTCAGCGGAACGGGACCGGTCCGCGCTCCGGAACCGTCGTCGCCGGCTCCAGCACGCTCTCCAGCGCCTCAAGGTCGGCGAGCAGGCGCCGGGCGTCGGCAGTGTCGACCCCGGTGAGCCGCCGGCGGGCTCGTTCGAGCTGGCGCCGCGCCTCGTCCGGGCGGGCCGCCCCGACCGCCGCGCGGGCCCGCACGAGCTCCTGCTCCGCGCTGCGCAGCTGCGCCAACTCCGGATAGAGGGCCCGGGTGACCGGCCATAGCGGACCTCCCGGCTCCGCCCGGCGGCCGGCCACGGCGAGCCCGGTCGCGAGCGCCAGGACGACGATCACGGCCGCGGCGAGCCGCGACGCGCCGCGGCCGGCCCGCGTCGAGGCCACCTGCGCCGGGGCCGGCACACCGCCCCGGCGCGGTCGCGGGGGACGGCCGTCGACGAGGTCGGTACGCCAGGCGGCCAGCGTCGCCGCTACCGGATCGTCGGCGGGGCCGTGCTCGCCCCGGCCGAGCGCGTCGAGCAGCTGATCGTCCCGGGCTATCGTCGCGAGGTCCAGCTCCTCGCTCTCCTCGCGGTGCGGCTCCGTCACGCGGCGACCCCCGCGTCGTGGTCCGACTCCGGCACGCCGCGACCCCGCCGTCGCGAACGTGTCACGCCGCGACCACGCCGAGCGCGCTTCCGGGAAGGGTGCGGAGCCGGGCCAGCGCACGGGACTGGCCGAGCCGCACGGCGGCCGCGGAGATGCCGAGGGCGGTGCCGACCTGCTCGGCCGTGAGGCCGACCGCCACCCGGAGCACGAGGATCTCCCGCTGCGCCTCGGAGAGCAGGCCGAGCAGGCCGGCGAGCCGGCGGGTCGGGTCGGCGACGGCGGTCCGGTGCGGTGGCCCCTCGGCCGGCGACTCGGCGGCGACCCCGCGGATCGTCGGCCGCGCCTCGGCCACCAGCCGCAGCGCGATCCCGTGGACGAACGCGGGAAACGGCATCCCCGGTCCGAGCCGGGGAAGGTCCCGCAGCACCGCGAGGCAGATCTCGTCGGCGAGGGCGTCGGCCTGGGCGTACGTGTCGCCGGCGCGGCCCAGCCGCGCGCGGCAGTAACGGATCAGTCCGGGCCGGACGTCGGCGAGCAGGGTCGCGGCGGCCACCCGGTCACCCCGGGCGGCCCGCCGGACGAGCTGGGGGTCGGCGCTGGTCGTCATCATCCTGAGTGACACCTTCATTACCCGAGCGTTAACGGGCACGCTATCGAGCCACTCGCCGAATAGCCAGCTTCGCATCAATCGATGTCTGGTCGACCCGGTCCCCGGTCAGCTTCCGCGGCGGCCGTCGTACCGGCCGGCAGAGTCGGTGAGCTGCCAGAAGTCCGCCGGCAACTGGGTGATGACGTCGTCGTACGCCCCCGGCGGGATCGTCTCGCGCAGCGTGTCGAAGACCGCGCGCACCCCGTCGCGGGCCGTCGAGCCGTCCACCTCGGCCCGGCCGCTCACCTGGTTGATGAACGAGTCGAAGCTGAACCGCCCGGTTTCGCCGGCGGGCCCGTGGGCGTACCCCTGGAGCTCTTCGGGCAGTTGGGCGGCGAGATCCTTCGCCTCACCGCTCTCGATCCGCTCGGCCAGCGTGGTGAGCGTGGCCCGCGTGATGGCGGTCGCCTGCTCGGACGAGGTCCGCAGCCGCTTCGCCACGGAGTCGATGAACTCGTTGTTCTCCACCTTCGCCGCCCTTCCCTGGAACGGACAGCGGCGTCTACCCGCGGGCGGGGGCGGCAAACCGCGGGCGGCGAGCCGCCGCCGCGCCGCCGGGGCCGAGGCGTCGGCGGTCAGCCGCCGGTACGCCGGACCGCCATGATCGCGACGTCGTCGGTGGCTTCCGCCTCGGAGAGCAGCGCGCCCATCGCGGTGCTGCACATCGCGTCGGCCGGTTGACAGGTCAGCGACCGCAGCAGCAGGTCGATCCCCGCGTCGAGGTGGCGACCACGCCGTTCGATGAGCCCGTCGGTGTAGAGGAAGAGGCAACCGACGGGCGCCAGCTCGATACGGGCGACGCGCCGGGACGCGCCCGGGTAGGCGCCGAGCGGGAGGTCCGGTTCGATCGGGACGAGCCGGGTGCCCTCGCCCGGCTCGGCGACGAGCGGGGGCAGGTGCCCGGCGCTGGAGACGGTGACGCTCTCCAGGGTGGGGTCCAGGACGGCGTAGATCGCGGTGGCCATCGCCCCCGGCTCGAAGAGCTGCACCTTGCGGTCGAGGCGGGTGAGCACCTCGGCCGGGTCCTCGGTCTCCAGCGCGTACGCCCGCAGCGCGCTGCGGATGCGTCCCATGACGACCGCCGCGCGCAGACCGTTTCCGGCGACGTCGCCGATGGCGATCCCGATGTGGCCGGACGGCAGCCGGAACAGGTCGTACCAGTCGCCACCGACTCCGGAGGCGCTGCCGGGCACGTAGCGGGCGGCGACGTCGAGCCCGGGCACCGCCTGGGGCCGGGCGGGCAGCAGGCTGCGTTGCAGGGCCACCGCGGCGGCCCGGTCGAGCCGCGACAGCCGGGCCTGGGTGGCCAGGCTGGCCCGGTCGGCCACCAGGCGCAGCAGCTCGACGTCGTCGGCGGTGAACCGGCGCGGGGTCAGGGTGCCGACGTGCAGGACGCCGATGACCTGGGGGCCGTCGAGCATCGGCACGCCCAGGACGGAGGCGACTCCCCGGCTGAGCAGGATCGGGTTGATGACGTTGGCGTGGTCCACCTGCTCGATCATGACCGGCTCGCCGTGGGCCGCCACCGAACCGGCGAATCCGCGACCGATGGGCAGCCGTACGCCCTGGCGGACCTCCTGCTCCAGGCCGCTGGCCGCGGTGGCGACCAGCTCCGTGCCGCTGGCGTCGACGAGCAGGATCGCGGCCGTGTCGGCCTGCAGCAGGTCGCGGGTGCGTTCCAGCAGCTCGTCGAGGAGGTCCTCGACGCCGAGCTGGGAGAGCGCGGCGTCGGTCACCGCCTGCAACCGCCGGAGCTTCTCCTCGCTGCCGGCCTGCGAGGTGTCGCCGCCCATCACCATCGCATCCTCACCCGAGTGTCTGCCGGCCGCGGTGGCCCCTGCCGCCGCAACGCGGCTACCCGCCCGCCGGCGCGGAGAGGTGGTCCCACACCCCGGTCAACCGCAGCAGCTGCCGGACCATGCCCTGCGCGTTCGTGACGCGGTACGGCTTGCGGTGATCGTCGGCGAAACGCCGCCCGGTGAGCAGGGCGTTGATCCCGGCCGAGTCGAGGAAGGTCACCTCGCCGAGGTCGACGGTGACCGCCGAGGCGGGGCCGGCGACGGCCGCCTCGATCTCGCGTTGCAGATCGCCGGCGGTGGAGAGATCGATCTCGCCGCGCGCGACCACCGTGACGGCGTCGGTCTCACGATGATGGGGGGTCGACATCGGCGGGCCCTCCTCCTCTCGCGTCCCGAACCGGTGAACGTGCTGACTTTATAGTGAACCACCGGCATCGCGGCGTCTCGGGCGCAGATCGCCGGTGGTGGTTAGGCTCCGGCGGTGAGGTCGTTGTGGACGTGACATCAGCCGGCCAGCCGGATTCCCGTCCGGTGGCGGCGACGGTACGTGGTGTCACGGCGCCCGGCGTCGCCGCCGTCCGGCACCGGGTGACCGGCGCGGCGCTCGACGCCGGCCTGGATCTCGACCGCGCGGAGCAGTTCACCATCGCGGTGAACGAAGTGGTGATCAACGCGATCCAGCACGGCGGGGGGAGCGCCGACGTCACCGTCACCACCGCCCTGGGCGCCGTCACGGTCACCGTACGTGACCACGGAGGCGGTATTCCCGCGGACGTCTCGCCCCGCCTGCCGTCCCCGCAGACGCTCGGCGGCCGGGGGCTCTGGCTGGTGCAGCGGCTCTGCCCGGACGTCACCGTCCAGACCTCCGGCAGCGGCACGGTCGTCACCCTGAGCGCCTTCGCGACCCCGGCCTGAGCTGGGGGATGAGTTCCCCTGGCCCCGCCCGCGGGGCCAGGTGTCGGCACGCGAGCGCTGCCGGTTCGAGGCGCGTGGCCGGAGGCGGCGGAGGGTCCCGCGGCGCGGTGCCGGCGCCGCGGGACCCCGTCCCGGTGGGGGTGGTCAGTGGGACAGGGATGCCGCCTGGGCGGCTTCCTCCTGCGCCCGCCGCTCCTCACCGCTGAGGGTGTGCAGTGGCTTCTCCTTGATGAAGAGAACCACGATCATTGCGAGCAGCGCCAGTGGCGCGCCGATCAAAAACAGGTCGGCGGTGGCGATGCCGTAGACGTCCTGCACGATCCGCAGCACCGGCTCGGGCAGTTCGGTGAGGTCGGGGACCTCGTTGGTTGAGGAGCCGCCGGCCGCGGCCGGGCCGAGCTTCTCGGACATCAGGGTGGTGATCCGGCTGGCGAGTACGGCGCCGAGCGCGCTCACGCCGATCGCGCCACCCATGCTGCGGAAGAAGGTCAGCACGGAGGTGGCCGCGCCGAGTTCCTGGGCCGGGACGTCGTTCTGGGCCGCCAGCACCAGGTTCTGCATGAGCATGCCGACACCGATGCCGAGCACGGCCATGTAGATCGACAGGACCGTCACGCTGGTCCCCGCGTCGATGGTGCCGAGCAGGACCATTCCGGCCGTCATGATCGCCCCACCGGCGACCAGGTACATCTTCCAGCGACCGTACTTGGTGATGAGCTGGCCGGCGACCGTCGACGAGACCAGCAGGCCGAAGATCATCGGGAGGCTCATCAGGCCGGCCACTGTCGGCGTCTTGCCGAGCGAGATCTGGAAGTACTGCGACAGGAAGACCGTGCCGCCGAACATGGCCACGCCGACGAGGACACTGGCGATGGTGGCCAGCGAGACCGTCCGGCTCCGGAAGATCTTCAGCGGGATGATCGGCTCGGCGGCGCGGGACTCCACGAAGACCGCCACGGCCAGCAGGAGGACGCCGCCGGCGACCATCAGGGCCGTCCAGCCGGAGGCCCAGGCGAACTTGTTGCCCGCCAGCGACGACCAGATCAGCAGCACCGAGACACCGGTCGTGATCAGCAGCGCGCCGAGCCAGTCGATCCGCACCTTGCGCCGGGCGACCGGCAGGTGCAGCGTCCGCTGGAGCAGGAAGATCGACAGCAGGGTGAACGGGACGCCGATCAGGAAGCACCAGCGCCAGCCGAGCCAGGACGTGTCGACCAGGACACCGCCGATCAGCGGTCCGGCGATGGTACCGACGCCGAAGACGGCACCGAAGACGCCGGCGTACCTGCCGAGTTCACGCGGCGGGATCATCGCGGCCATGACGATCGTGGCCAGGGCGGTCATGCCGCCCGCCCCGATGCCCTGCACGATCCGGCTGACCAGCAGCACCTCGACGTTCGGGGTGAAACCGGCGATGAGCGAGCCGACCACGAACAGCCCCAGGGACGACTGGATGAGCAGCTTCTTGCTGTAGAGGTCGGCCATCTTGCCCCAGAGCGGCACCGTCGCCGTCATGGCCAAGAGTTCGGTGGTGACGATCCAGGTGTAGACCGTCTGGCTGCCGTGCAGGTCGGCGATGATGCGCGGCAGCGCGTTCGCCACGACCGTGGACGCGAGGATCGACACGAACATGCCGACCATCAGTCCGGAGAGGGCCTGCAGGACCTCCCGGGGGGACATGCGTGCCGGTACGGCCTCGACCGCGTCGATCGGCGCGGTGGGTGCGGACATCGGGTTCCTTAACTCGTCGGTACGGAAGGGATGGGTCAGGGTGCCGGCTGCGGATCGGGCAGGCCGGCGGCGAGCGCCTCGAACGCGTCGTCGACGAGTTCGGACAACGAGCGGGCCCCGTCGCCGGCGGCCCAGCGGAGCATGGCCGACCGGAAGGCGGCACCCGTCACGGCCGCGACCAGCGCCGGAAAATGATGATCAGAAGGTACGCCCACGCGCTCGGCGACCAGCTCGGTCATCGCGCGCTCCGTCTCCACGCCGGCGGCGACCAGGCGCGGCAGCAGGGCGGGATTCCGCTCGATGACCACCATCCGCAGCAGCCAGCGTTCGCGGTCCGCCTGCATCCGGTCGACCATCTCGCCGAGGGCCGTACGCACGGCCGCGAGGGCGGGCACCTCCGTCGGCACCTGGGCGAGCCGGGTCAGGAAGCAGGCGCTGTCGACGGAGTGATCGGCGACGAGGGCGTCGTCCTTGCAGGGGAAGTAGTTGAAGAACGTCCGGGAGGACACGTCGGCCGCCGCACTGATCTCCTCGACCGTGACGTGTTCGAGTCCGCGTTCGGCGACCAGGCGCAGCGCGGCGGTGGCCAGCGCGTCGCGGGTCTGCTGCTTCTTGCGGTCCCGTAGTCCGACGGTCGGGGCGGCGGGGTGGACGGTCACCCGGACAACCTAGGGAGGATCTTTCAGCCCCGGCAAACTTTCGCGGTGTGAAGTGAGAAGGCTAACGTCCCCGTCACCCTGGGCGTAGCCGCCCGGGCCGGTGCGTCTCTGCGGCGATGGTCAGGAACTGCCGCACCAGGCGGCTACGGCTGTCCGCGGCCCACGCGAGGCAGACCCGGTTGGGGCCGATGTCGTGTACGACGCTGTGCGTGACATCGGGCCGGCTGTAGAAGAGGGCTGTGGAGAGCGGCAGCACGATGACGCCGCGCCCGGCCGCCACGTGCTCCAGCTTCTCCTCCACGGTCAGCGCCGGCACCTCGGTGGCGTACGGTGTGCCCCGCCGGCGGGTGTCGTCCGGCCACTCCGGGACCGCCTCCGGGTTCTGGAGGAGCTGCTCGTCGGCGAGTTCCTCGATGCTGACCCGTGGCCGTCCGGCCAGCGGATGGTCGGCCGCCACCACGATCACCCGGGCCTCCTCGAACAGCGGCTCCAGGGCCAGGTCGCGCTCGTCGAGCGGGAGACGGACGTATCCGACGTCGACGCGACCGTCACGGATGACCTCGGCCTGGGTGTCCCAGCTGGTGCGGACGACTTCGACGGCCAGCCCGGGATTGGCCTCGCGTAGCGCGCGCACCTCCGCCGTGACGGTGAGGCCGGGCATGAACCCGACGGTGAAGGTGCCGGCGCCACTGCGGGCGGCTTCGGCGACCCACCGTTGCACGGCGGTCGCCCGGGCCAGCAGTGGCCCCGCCTCCTCGCGCAGTCGCTCGCCGGCCGGGGTCAGCTCGGTGCGCCGCCGGTCGCGGACCAGCAGGGCCGCGCCCAGCTCCCGCTCCAGCGCCCGGATCTGGCGAGAGAGCACCGGCTGGGCGATCCGCAGCTGGGCGGCGGCCCGGCCGAAGTGCCGGTGCTCGGCGACGGCGAGGAAATAGCGCAGCTTCCGGAGGTCCAGGTCGGCGGGCATGTCAATACCTTACGGGTATCACAGGAGGCCAGAGAGGTCTTGGACGCCGGCTCGTTCCGGCGCGCAGGGTGGTGCCAGGACATTCGTGAGAAGGGCACACAGTGGCATCACAGAACCTGGGCTCCCAGCACGTCGTCGTTCTCGGCGGCACCTCCGGCATCGGCCTCGCCACGGCGCGCGCGGCATGCGCCGCCGGGGCGACCCTCACCGTCGTCTCCAGCAGTCCGGCCAGCGTCGATCGGGCGCTCGCCGAGCTGCCGGAGAAGGCGCGCGGCCACGCGGTCGACTTGACCGATGCGGCTGCGGTGGGTCAACTCTTCGCCCGGCTGGCCGACAACGGCACCATGATCGACCACCTCGTCTACACCGCCGGCGAGCCGCTGGCACTCATGCCGCTGGCCGAGCTCGACCTGGGGCAGGCCCGCGAGTTCTTCACGCTGCGCTACTTCGGCGCGCTCGGCGCGGTGCAGGCCGCGGCGCCGCACCTTCGCGCTGGCGGCTCCATCACCCTGACCACCGGCACCGCCGGTAGCCGCCCCGGCCCGGGCTGGTCGGTGGCCTCCAGCATCTGCGGAGCGACCGAAGCGCTCACCCGGGCACTGGCCGTCGAGTTGGCGCCCCGCCGGATCCGGGTGAACGCCGTCCGCCCCGGCGTCGTCCGCAGCCCCCTCTGGGCCGGCCTGGACGAGGGGGTCCGGGAACAGCTGTACCGCCAGACCGCCGACGCGGTCCCGCTGGGCCGGGTGGGCGAGGTCGACGATGTCGCCCCGGCCTACCTGTTCTGCATGGCCGACTCGTTCGTCACCGGCACGGTCATCACCGTCGACGGCGGCGCGCTGCTCGCCTGAGCGGCGGGGCGGGGCGGTTTCGGTGGACGGAAGGCGGGGATGCAGGGCGACCCGGTCGGCGTGGTGAGCGGGTAGCCGCCCGTGCCGTCCGTAAGGCAGCCGTGGGAGGTGGTCATGGTCGGCGTCGGTCACCTTCCCGAGGAGGAGGGCGGCTTCGGCCGCCGCCTCGACGAGCACGAGCACGAACATCAGGTGGGCGGGTGGTGGCCGCAGGGGCCGGCTTCCGGGCCCGGCGGGCTGGTCGACAGCGCCGTCTACGCCCAGGGGCGGCGGCACGCCTCACCCCCCACCCTCGCCGACACCTACCGCTGCCTCCAGGAGCTGGACGACGGGATGGCCTGGATCGGCCTCTACCGGCCGGGCCGCGAGCAGATCCTCTCCCTCGCCCAGGAGTTCCGGCTGCACGACCTCGCGGTGGAGGACGCGATCAACGCCCACCAGCGGCCCAAGCTCGAACGGTACGGGGACACCCTCTTCGTCGTGCTGCGCGCCGCCCGCTACGTCGACGTACGCGAGGTGGTCGAGTTCAGCGAGGTGCACCTCTTCATCGGCCCCGGCTTCGTCATCACCGTCCGGCACGGCGAGGCGCCCGACCTGGCCACCGTCCGGCGCCGGATGGAGGGCGAACCGGAGATGCTGGCCCGCGGCCCGCAGGCGGTGCTCTACGCGATCCTCGACCAGGTCGTCGACGGGTACGCGCCGGTGGTGGCCGGACTGGAGCACGACATCGACGAGATCGAGACGGAGGTCTTCGGCGGCGACCCGAACGCCAGCCGCCGCATCTACGAGTTGAGCCGGGAGGTGATCCAGTTCCAGCGGGCCGCCCGGCCGCTGCTCGGCGTGCTGGACGCGCTCGAGGCGGGCTCCGGCAAGTACGGCACCAACGAGGAGCTGCAGCGGTACCTGCGGGACGTCAACGACCACCTCACCCAGGTGGTGGAGCGGGTGGACAGCTTCCGGCACCTGCTGCAGAACATCCTCACGGTCAACGCCACCCTGGTCTCGCAGCAGCAGAACGAGGAGATGCGCAGCCTCACGGCGGCCAGCTACGCGCAGAACGAGGAGCTGAAGAAGGTCTCCTCGTGGGCGGCGATCCTCTTCGCCCCCACCCTCATCGGCACGGTCTACGGCATGAACTTCGTACACATGCCGGAGCTGCGCTGGCGGTTCGGCTACCTCTTCGCGATCGCGCTGATGGCGCTCGTCTGTGGCACCCTGTACCTGATCTTCAAGCGGCGCGGCTGGCTGTGATCCGGCGCGGGCGGTGATCCGCGCGCGGGCCGGCGCGGATCTCGCGGTCGGGTTCCGAGATCCGCGTCCAGCCGGCTGCGGCGGCTACTCGAAGCCGCGCAGGATGTGCCGCTCGTCCTCGACGTCGTCCTCGTCCGCGCCGATGCGACCGAGCAGGGCGGCGGCCGCCCAGATCGAGAGGGGGGTGGAGGGTCCGGTGGTGCCGGTGACCTGTGCGTCTTCGCTGGTCTGGCTCCGTTCGGCCGGTGGCGCGCTGCGCTGAGCCTGCATGGCGATGCCTCTCTCTTGCCGCCGTGACTCCTCGGAGCCCACCGACAGCGACGGTGGGTGGCAGGTGGGCGGATCCCGCCCCCTCGCGGCCCGCCGCCAACCTGTGACACGGCTCACTCGAACGATCCCACGCCGGGGAGCATCTGCACAGGTGGTTTCCCATTACCCGACTCGTGTCGGCCCGAACCGCGCCCCGCCGACGTTCGAAGAGCGGCCCGCCGGGCGCGCGGGGCTCAGTCCAGGGGGCAGGAGATGCCGCGGGCGTGGTCGGTGAGCGCCGCGCCGACGACCGTCGCCTCCAGCGGCAACATCTCCAGGCACCGACGTACCGCCGCGGCCATCAGCGCGTTCGGCACCCGCATCGAGAGCGTGCAGTGCGGCACCCAGCGCCCCGGCTGGTAGTGCTCGACCAGATCGACGCCGGCCGCGGCGAGCCGGGTGTGCACCTGACGGTGGTGAGCGAGCAGCTCGACGGTCGGCGTCGGCCCGAGCCAGAGCACCCGGCCGACGAACTGCCCGACGTGCTCGAACGACAGCCGCAGCGGCGCGGCGACCACCATGCCCCGCAGCGCCGCGCCGACCAGTTCCGGATCGAACCGGGGCGCCACCGCGAGCGACACGTGCGGGCGGTGCCGCTGCTCCAGCAGCGACCGCATGCTCTGCACGCCCTCGGACTCCAGCGCGTCCCAGAGCACCCGGATCCGGCGGGTGGCGTCGGTGTCCAGGTACAGCTCCAGCGCGGCGACCACATGATCACGGTAACCGGCAGGTTTGGCCGGGGGTGGCGGGCGGTACCAGGCAGCGGAGGCGATCCCGGGAGGCGTACGAGATGGACGCGAGTGACCTGCTGATCGAGGCGTACGACCGGCTGCCCGACCTGGTCCGAGGGGCGGTCGACGGCCTCAGCCCGGAGCAGCTGCACCAGGCGCCTCGGCCGGGCGCCAACTCGGTGGGCTGGCTGGTCTGGCACCTGACCCGGATCCAGGACGACCACCTGGCCGACGTGATCGGCACCGAGCAGCTCTGGGTGACCGGCGACTGGGCGGGTCGCTTCGGCCTGGACGACGCCGACCCGAGCGACACCGGGTACGGCCACACGCCCGAGCGGGTCGCCGCGGTCCGGCCGGAGAGCGCGCGGGCACTGCTCGACTACTACGACGCGGTGCACACCCGTACCCGGCGTTTCCTGGCCGGGCTGCACGCCGAGGACCTGGACCGGGTGGTCGACACCTCGTGGGACCCGCCGGTGACGCTCGGGGTCCGGTTGGTCAGCGTGATCGACGACGACCTTCAGCACGTCGGCCAGGCGGCCTACCTCCGGGGGCTGATCGGGAAGGGCTGACCGCGCGCGGTCGACCGCCGTCCGTTCCGTTTCCTCCTCGTCTCCCACCTCGCGACGCCCGGTTCACCCGCGGCGGGTGAACCGGGCTCACCCCGAACGGCGGGAAGGTGACCGGACGAGGGGAGGCCAGCGATGGGTACGACGGCGACGGAGCACCTGCGGACGCTGACGCCCGAACAGCGTCCCGGGATACCGGAGACGATGGCCGGGACGCTCCGGCTCGACGTGTACGAGGACGGCTGGACCGAACACTGGTACCTCACCGTCGCCGACCAGCACATCGAGGTCAGCCGCTCGGCCGACGACGCCGATCTGGTCGTCCGCGCGCACCGGTCGGTCTTCGACCGGCTGGCCGCCGGGGAGGTGCGGGCCTCCGCGGCGATGCTGCGCAACGACCTGACCGTGCAGGGCGACATGCGGCTCTTCGTGGTGTTCCGCCGCGTCTTCCCCGGCCCGCCGGGCGCTCGCCATCCCCGGGAGGCCGCCCGGCAGGCGGCGGCCGAGTCCGCCGCCGCACAGGAGGCTCGGCCATGAGGCAGGAACGGGTCTACGTGACGTCGGGGAACGCCTTCGCCATCTGCGACGCGCAGGGCGACATCGTCGTCGACCCGCACGACCCCATCGGCTACTTCTCGTTCGACACCCGCTTCCTGTCCCACTGGGTTCTCAAGGTCGACGGCGAGCGGCTGAACAGCCTCTCCCGCGACGACATGAGTTACTTCGAGACCCGGTTCTTCCTGGTGCCCGGGGCGGCCAGCCACTACGTCGACGCGGACGTCTCGTTGATCCGGCACCGCTCCCTCGACGAGGCCTTCAACGAGCGCCTCATCGTGCTCAACCACTCCGCCCAGCCGGCCGAGTTCACCATACGGGTCGACGTCGGCAGCGACTTCGCCGACACCGCGGAGATCCAGCAGCCGCGTCCACGACGTGTCTCCGTCGTCGCCGACTCGGCGCGGCGCCAACTGCGGCTGCGTTACGCCCGCGAACGGTTCGTCCGACAGACCATCGTGACCAGCACCGCCCCGGTGGAGGTGGACGAGGGCGGTCTGACGTACCGGATCCGGATCGAGCCCGAGGGCGAGTGGGTCACGGACCTGCACGTCGCGACGCTCATCGAGGG
>NZ_SMKG01000320.1 GCF_004348525.1 Micromonospora sp. 15K316
GTCAGAGGTGTATAGGAGACAGGGTCGGGGCCTCGGGGAGTCGTACGGTGACCACCAGCCCGCCGCCGTCACGCGGTTGGGCGAAGACCGTGCCGCCGTGCGCCCGCGCCACCGCCCGGACGATGGAGAGTCCCAGCCCGAAGCCGCGACCGCCGCCCACCCGCTCGCCGGAGAGGCGGCGGAACGGCTCGAAGATGGCCTCCACGTCGTAGCTCGGCACCGTCGGACCGGTGTTGCTCACCACCAGCGTCGCGCGGCCGTCCCGCACGCCGGTGCTCACGTGGACCCGGCCGCCCGCTCGGACGTTGTGCCGCAGCGCGTTCTCCACCAGGTTGGTGGTGAGCCGCTCCAGCAGCACCGGATCGCCCACCACCAGCGCCGGCCGCAGCTCCCGGGTCACGGTGGGCCCGGCGCCCTCGCCGACGGTCTGGTCCAGCACGTGGTCGGCCACGTCGGCCAGGTCCATCCGGGAGCGGGCGGTCAACTCCCGCTCCGAATCGGCCAGGGTGAGCAGCCCGTCGATCAACCGCTCGTGCCGTTCGTTCACCGCCAGCAGCGACTCGCCCAGCCGGCGTACGTCCTCGGAGGCGTCCGGCCGGCTCACCGCCAGCTCGATCAGCGACCGGTTCAGGGCGAGCGGGGTACGCAGCTCGTGCGAGGCGTTCGCGACGAACCGGCGCTGCCCGTCGAAGGAGCGGTCCAGCCGTTCCAGCATCTCGTCGAAGGTGTCGGCCAGCTCCCGTACCTCGTCGGCCGGCCCGGAGAGCGAGATGCGTTCGTGCAGCCCGCGGCCGGCCACGTCGGCGCCGGCGATCCGCCGTGCGGTCCCGGTGATCTGGTGCAGTGGTTGCAGCGCCCGGCCCGCGGCCAGCCAGCCGAACGCGATCGCGACCACGGAGACCAGGCCCAGCGCGATCCCGCCCTGGGTGAGCAGCGAGTCGAGCGTCTGGTTCCGCGCGTCGCCCTGGACCTTCCGGACGATCAGCCGCAGTTGCTCGGCCTGGTCGCCGCTGAGCTTCCCCTCCACCCCCTGGACGATCGGCTTCACGTCGCGCAGCGCCACCCCGAACGGCGTGGCGGTGCTCTGGTCGACCAGCACGTAGGTGACCGCGAGCAGGACCAGCCCGGCGACCAGGAAGATCCCGCCGTAGATCAGGGTGAGCCGGGCCCGGAGGGAGAGTCGCTTCACGCTATCCGGTATCCCACGCCGGGGACCGTCTCGACCACCTGCGGCTCGCCCAACTTGCGGCGCAGCTTCATGACGGTGACGCGGACCACGTTGGTGAACGGGTCGATGTGCTCGTCCCAGACCCGTTCCAGCAGCTCCTCCGCCGAGACGACAGCGCCGTCGGCCCGCATCAGCTCGATCAGCACGGCGAACTCCTTGCGGGCCAGTGGCACGTACCGGCCCTGCCGGTGCACCTCGCGGCGGGCCGGATCGACCACGATGCCGGCCCGGGTCAGGACGGGCGGGGCGGCCCGGCGGGCCCGCCGGCTCAGCGCGTGCACCCGGGCGGAGAGCTCGACGAGCGCGAACGGCTTGGTCAGGTAGTCGTCGGCGCCCAGCGCCAGGCCGGCGACCCGCTCCCGTACGGCCGCCGCGGCGGTGAGCATCAGCACCCTGGTCTCCCCGCCGCTGTCGACGATCGCCCGGCACACGTCGTCGCCGTGCACCACCGGCAGGTCACGGTCGAGGACTACCACGTCGTAGTCGTTGACGCCGAGCCGCTCCAGCGCGGCGTCGCCGTCGTACGCGACGTCCACGGCGAACGCCTCGCGGCGCAACCACTCGGCGATGCTCTCCGCGAGCACGCTCTCGTCCTCCACCACCAGCACTCTCACCCGCCCAATGGTGCCGCGCGCCGGCATAACGCCGGCGTAACCATCTGCGGTTACGCCCGGGATACGCCGGATGTCGTCCACTGGCGGGCAGCGGCCGGGCGGAGCGCCGGGCCGAGGAGAGGGAGCGTGTGATGCGACGAGGACTGCTCGCGCTGCCGCTGCTGCTCGCCCTGGGCGTCGCGGGCTGCGGCGGGTCGGGTGAGGAGCCGACGGTGGCGACCGCCGGCGGTGGCCCCGGGGCGGCACCGCCGTCCGCTGCCCCGGTGGCCCAGCTCAGCGACGACGAACGACGGTTGAAGTTCACCGCCTGCATGCGGGAGAACGGGATCGAGATGCCGGACCCGGAGGCCGGCAGCGGGCTGAAGCTCCGGTTCGGCAAGGGCACCGACCCGGAGAAGGTGCAGGCGGCCATGGAGAAGTGCCGCCAGTACCTGCCCAACGGCGGGGAGAAGCTCAAGCTCGACCCGGCCCAGCTCGAACAGGCCCGCAAGCTCGCCGCCTGCATGCGGGCCAACGGCGTACCCGAGTTCCCGGACCCGCAGCCGGACGGCGGGATCCGGCTGCGGCTCGACGAACTGAACGTCAAGGGACCAGAGGTGAAGGCCGCGATGGAGAAGTGCCGGCAGTACGCACCGAAGCGCCTCGGGGCCGCACGGTGAGCGCACGCCGACTCCGGCTCCGTACCCTCGCGCTGACCGCCGCCGTCGCGGTCGCGGCGGCCGCCGGCGTGGTGGCCGCGGTGGGTTTCGGCGGCACCGACCGGGGTACGGCGGCCGCCGGAACCCGCCCGCCGGGCACCGCCACCGTCGCCCGCCAGACACTTACCGACGCGCGGACCGTGACCGGGGAACTCGGCTACGGCACTGCTCACGTCGCCGACGCCCGGTTCGGCGGAACGATCACCGCGTTACCGGAGACCGGCACGGTCATCAAGCGGGGTGGCCGGCTCTACGCGGTGGACGACGAGCCGGTGGTGCTGCTCTACGGAGCGCTGCCCGCGTACCGGGTGCTCGAACCGGGGGTGGAGGGGGCGGACGTCGAGCAGTTCGAACGGAACCTTCGCGCGCTCGGGCACACCGGGTTCACCGTCGACGACGAGTACACCGGCAGCACCGCCGACGCGGTCCGGGAGTGGCAGGAGAAGCTCGGGCTGCCCGAGACCGGCCGGGTGGATCCGGGTCGCGTCCGCTACGCCGAGGGGGAGGTGCGGGTGGAGAGCCACCAGGCCGCGACCGGCGACCTGACGCAGCCCGGTCAGGGCGTGCTCACGTACACCGGCACCAGCCGGCTGGTCACCGTCGAGCTGGACGTGGACGACCAGCGGCTGGCGAAGAAGGGCGCCGCGGTGAACGTCGGACTGCCCGACGGCGCCCCGCTCGCGGGCCGGATCGAGTCCGCGCAGACGGTCGTCGACTCCGGCTCGGGCGGCGCCACCGGGCAGTCCGCCGAGGCCGAGACGAAGGTCGAGGTCACCGTCTCGGTCGCCGACCCGGCGAAACTCGCCGGGTACGACCAGGCGAGCGTGGAGGTCACCTTCACCGCCGAGGAGCGTCCCGACGTGCTCACCGTGCCGGTGGCCGCCCTGCTCGCCCTGGCCGAGGGCGGGTACGGCGTCGAGCTGGTCGAGGGGGAGCGGAGCCGGATCGTCGCGGTCACCACCGGCCTCTTCGCGAGCGGCCGGGTCGAGGTGAGCGGGCCCGACCTCGCCGAGGGCATGACCGTGGGGACGCCGGCATGACCGGTGACGCCGTGGTGCTGGAGCGGGTCAGCCGGACCTACCCGGGTGGGGTGACCGCGCTGCGCGAGGTCTCGCTGCGGATCGGGTACGGCGAGCTGGTGGCGATCGTCGGCCCGTCCGGTTCGGGCAAGTCGACGATGCTGCACCTGATCGGCACGCTCGACCGCCCGTCCACCGGCCGGGTCCGGATCGACGGCCACGACGTGGCGGCCCTGCCGGACCGGCAGCTCTCCGCGCTGCGGGCCCGCCGGATCGGCTTCGTCTTCCAGCAGTTCCACCTGGCCGCCGGCACGCCGGTGCTGGAGAACGTGGCCGACGGGCTGCTCTACGCCGGGGTGCCGCGACGGGAACGACGGCGGCGGGCGGCGGCCGCACTCGACCGGGTCGGGCTCGGCCACCGGCTGACGCACCGCCCGCACGAGCTCTCCGGCGGCGAGCGGCAGCGGGTGGCGGTGGCCCGGGCGGTGGTCGGGGAGCCGGCCGTGCTGCTCGCCGACGAGCCGACCGGCAACCTCGACTCGGTGGCCGGCGCGGGAGTGCTCGCACTCCTGCGCGACCTGCACGCGGCGGGCACCACGGTCGTGGTGATCACCCACGACCGGGAGATCGCCGCCGGGCTCCCCCGCGAGGTGCGGATGCGCGACGGCCGGGTGGTGGCCGACCCGGCGGCGCCGAACGTGGCGGGGGCGTCCTGATGGCGACGGAGACCCGGCAACGGCCGGTGCCGGCGGAGGCCCGGCCGCGCCTGACCCCGGCCCGGCTCGGGGCGGGAGACGTGCTGCGGGTCGGCGGGGTGGGGCTGCGTACCCGGCCGCTGCGGGCGTTCCTCTCCGCGCTGGGCATCGCGATCGGCATCGCGGCGATGGTCGCCGTGGTCGGCATCTCCTCGTCGTCCCGCGCCGACCTGGACCGGACGCTCGACCGGCTCGGCACCAACCTGCTCACCGTCGCGCCCGGGAACACGATCTTCGGTGACCAGGCCCAGCTGCCGGTCGAGTCGGTGGCGATGATCGGCCGGATCGGCCCGGTCACCGACGTCGCCGCCACCGCACAGCTGCCGGACGCCGCGGTCTACCGCAGCGACCGCATCCCGTCCGGTGAGACGGGTGGGATCGCCGTCCGGGCCGCCCAGCTCGGCCTGCCCGCCACGGTCGGCGCGACAGTACGCAGCGGCACCTGGCTGAACGCGGCGACCGAGCGGTACCCGACGGTGGTGCTCGGCGACGCGGCGGCCCGGCGGCTCGGGCTGGGTGCGGCCGGACCACAGGTGCAGGTGTACCTCGGCGGTCGCTGGTTCACCCTGGTCGGCATCCTCGCCCCGGCCCCGCTCGCGCCGGAGCTGGACAGCTCCGCGCTGGTGGGCTGGCCGGCTGCCGAGACGTACCTCGGCTTCGACGGGCACCCGACCACGGTCTACACCCGTTCCCGGGAGAACTCGGTGGAGGCGGTGCGGGCGGTGCTCGGCGCGACCGCGAACCCGGGCGCGCCGGAGGAGGTGCAGGTGTCGCGTCCGTCGGAGGCGCTCGCCGCCGCGGCGGCCACCGACGAGGCGTTCACCGGGCTGCTGCTCGGGCTCGGCGCGGTGGCGCTGCTGGTCGGCGGGGTCGGGGTGGCCAACACGATGGTCATCTCGGTGCTGGAACGGCGGGCCGAGATCGGGCTGCGACGGTCGCTGGGCGCCACCCGGGGGCAGGTCCGCGTCCAGTTCCTGGCCGAGTCGCTGCTGCTCTCCGCGCTGGGCGGGAC
>NZ_SMKG01000321.1 GCF_004348525.1 Micromonospora sp. 15K316
GTGTCCGGCCGGTGGGGTCGGGGCGCCGGCCGGCGGGAAGCCGGTCGAGGCGGTGAACGGTGGCGCGGTCGCCGGCCCGGGCGGGGACCCGGCGGCGGCCTGCCCGGCCGCCGGGCCCGCGGCGTACGGGGACACCGGCGGCGCGGGGTACCCGTTCGAGGCGATGGTGAGGTCCGGCGCCGGCGGAACGGTCGAGGCGGCGGGACCCGTGGCGGGGGTCCCGCCGGCGGGGTGCCCCGGGGCCGGACCGGCGAAGGTGAGGTCGTCGGGCACGGGTTGCGGGGGAGTGCCCGGCGCGGCCGGCGGGCGCCCACCGTCGGGAGCGGCCGGCGGGACCGGCGACGGTGGCTGGGCGGGACCGGTCGCCGGGGCGGACGGTCCGGCCGGGGCCGCGCCCGCCTCCGCCCACGGCGGACGCGCGGCGTGCGGGTCGCCGGCCAGGCAGGCGCGCCGCGCCTCGGTGGCCGCCCGGGCCAGCTCGGCGGCGCTGCCGTACCGGTCGGCCGGGCGCTTCGCCATCGCCCGAGCCACCAGCTCGACCACCGCCGGTGGGGTGCCCGGCGGCAGCGGCGCCGGTTCGTCCTGCTGGTGGCGCAGCGCCACCTCGAGCGGGTTCTCGCCCACGAACGGGGGCTGCCCGGCGAGGCAGAGGTACGTCACGGCGCCGAGCGCGTACACGTCGCTGGCGGCGGAGACCGGCTGCCCGGTGGCCTGCTCGGGCGACATGAAGGAGGCGGTGCCGAGCACGATGTTGGCCGCGGTGATCCCGGTCAGGGACCGCGAGCGGGCGATGCCGAAGTCGACGAGCACCACCCGGCCGTCCGGCTTCACCAGCAGGTTGCCCGGCTTCACGTCCCGGTGCACGATCCCGGCGACGTGCGCGGCGTGCAGGGCCTCCGCCGCCTGCGCCACGACCGACATGGTGGACGCGGGATCGAGGCGGCCGGCGCGGCCGATCCAGTGGGTCAGCGGCTCGCCCTCGACGTACTCCATCACCAGGTAGTCGACCGGGCTGCCGTCGGCGAGAGCGGCCTGCCCGACGTCGTGCACCGCGACGACGCCCGGGTGCCGCAGGGCGGCCAGCATCCGCGCCTCGGCCCGGAACCGGGTGGTGAACTCGGCGTCGGCGACCAGCGTCGGCAGCAGCACCTTGACCGCCACCTCGCGTTCCAGCAGCAGGTCCGTGCATCGCCAGACCGCGCCCATCCCGCCCGTCGCCACACGTTCGCTCAGCCGGTAACGATCGCTGAGCACCACTCCCCGAGTCAGCACCGAGCCACCGTACCGGCCGGCGCGGGAAGCGTCATCGACGACCGTACGACCACGCGGCGGGCGAGCGCGCGGCCGGCGCGCGCCGGGGCGACTACGCTTGCGAGGGTTCGTCCCATGGGGACCACAGCGACGAGGGGAGACGCGGGCATGGCGTGGAGCTGGCGGTACGAGGGCACGGACGGCCAGCCGGCGACGGGTCCGGCGGAGTCGTTCGGCAGCCAGGCCGACGCCGAGTCCTGGATCGGTCAGGTCTGGCGCGAGCTCGCGTCGTCCGGCGTCACCTCGGTCGCACTCGTCGAGGACGACCGGGTCGAGTACCGGATGAGCCTGCTGCCCGCGGCCGAGTGATGGCCGACGACCGCCCGGGCGGAAACCTGGTGCTCGGCGTACCGCGAGCGGCATTCCGGCCGAGCCCCGTCTTCGTCGCCCTGGTGGCGCTCTTCGTGACCACCGGGGCGCTGGCCTGGAACGAGGTCGGCAACGTCCGGCTGGACGTCTTCGGCTTCGTGGTCTCCGGCTGGCTGGTCTCGCTCTGCCTGCACGAGTACGCTCACGCGATCGTCGCGTTCCGGGCCGGTGACCGCAGCGTCGCGCACCGCGGTTATCTGACGCTCAACCCGCTGAAGTACAGCCACCCGCTGCTCTCCATCGCGCTGCCGGTGCTCGTGGTGCTGCTCGGCGGCATCGGGCTGCCCGGCGGGGCGGTCTGGGTGGACCGGCATGCCATTCCGGGCCGGCTGCGGCACACCCTGGTCAGTCTCGCCGGGCCGGCCACCAACGTGCTCTTCACCCTCGTGCTCGTGCTGGTGCTGCGGGTCGGCAGCGGCACGGGCGGGTCGATCGAGTTCTGGGCCGGTGTGGCGTTGCTGACGTTCCTGCAGCTCACGGCGAGCGCCCTGAACCTGCTCCCGGTGCCCGGGCTGGACGGGGGCAACATGATCCAGCCCTGGCTCAACCCGCAGTGGCGCAAGATGTACGACCTCTTCGCCCCGTACGGATTCATCCTGCTCTTCGCGCTGCTCTGGAACCCGCGGATCAGCGGCTGGTTCTTCGACGTGGTCTTCACCGTCGGGGAGGTGCTCGGCCTGCCGTCCTGGCTCTACGCCGCGGGGCTGGAGCTGATCCGCTTCTGGCAGGGCTGACGGGGCTTTCGGGGTGACCGGTCGGCCGGGCGTCCGGCGACACGGTCCGGTCCGGCCGGGCTGACGCGCCGGCCGGACCGGATGGTGTCACGGGCGCTGCGCCGGGCTCTCGGTCTTGGCCGGGTCGCGCTCGGTGATCGGGTTGACGATCTCGTCGATCGCCTTGAGCAGGTCGGCGTCGAGCTTCACGCCGGCCGCCTTCACGTTGTCGTGGACCTGCTCGGGGCGGGACGCGCCGATGATGGCCGACGAGACGTTCGGGTTCTGCAACACCCAGGCGATGGCGAGCTGGGCCATGGTGAGGTCGGCCTGCTCGGCCAGCGGCCGGAGCTGCTGCACCCGGGTCAGCACCGCGTCGTTGAGGAACCGGGCGATGGTGTTCGCGCCCGACTTCTCGTCAGTGGCGCGGGAACCGGCGGGCGGCGGCTGACCCGGCAGGTACTTGCCGGTGAGCACGCCCTGGGCCATCGGCGACCAGACGATCTGACCGACGCCCAGCTCCTCGCTGGTGGGGACGACCTCGCCCTCGATGACCCGCCAGAGCATCGAGTACTGCGGCTGGTTGGAGATCAGCGAGATGTTCAGCTCGCGGGCGAGCTTGTGGGCCTCGCGGATCTGCGACGCCTTCCACTCGGAGACGCCGATGTAGTGCGCCTTGCCGGAGTGCACGACGTCGGCGAAGGCCTCCATCGTCTCCTCCAGCGGCGTGCTGTAGTCGTACCGGTGGGCCTGGTAGAGGTCCACGTAGTCGGTCTGCAGCCGGCGCAGCGAGCCGTTGATCGACTCCATGATGTGCTTGCGGGACAGGCCCCGGTCGTTGCGGCCCGGACCGGTCGGCCAGTACACCTTGGTGAAGAGTTCGATGCCCTCGCGCCGCTCGCCCTTCAGGGCGCGACCGAGCACCTCCTCGGCCTTCGTGCCGGCGTACACGTCGGCGGTGTCGAACGTGGTGATGCCGGTGTCGAGAGCGGCCCGCACACAGGCGAGGGCGGCGTCCTCCTCGACCTGCGAACCGTGGGTGATCCAGTTGCCGTACGAGATCTCGCTGACCATCAGGCCGGAGCGGCCAAGGTGACGGAATTCCATGACCTCGACCCTAACCCCGATCTTCGGCGGGCCTCGCCTCGCCGTCCTGGGGGAGTACCGGCCTGTGGCCTAGAGCACCGGGTTGGTGTCCGCGAGCAGGCGCTCGATCTCCTCGAGCACCTCCTCCGGCGTGCGGTGCACCGGGTCGATCAGCGGGTTGCCCCGCCGATCGAGCGCGCCCCACCGCCCGGTGCCCGTACCCACCAGGAACGCGACCGGATGCACCACCAGCGCCGGGTGCACCGGCGGCACGAGCACCGCGCCGGTGTGATCCACCACGCCATGCCGGCCGCCCAGCTCGACGACGGCCAGCCCCTCGTCGGTGAAGCCGTCGACGTGACGCCCGTCGGCCAGGGCGGTGCGGAAACTGTGGTACCGCGTCGGCACCACGATCTGACCGGTCCGGTCGACCGCGCCCCAGCCCTCCCGGCGGACCGCGGCCACACCACGCCGGAACGGCCGTACGTCGGCGAAGCCGGGCGGGATCACCACGTCACCGGTCGGGTCGACGGCGAGCCACCCCTCGGCGGCATTGCGAACCACCCAGGCCAGCCCGTCGGAGAAGGGGCGGACCGCGAGGTACGACGGCTCGATCACCGTGGTGCCGGTGAGCGCGATCAGCGACCAGCGGTCGGTGTCCGGACGGCGTACCCAGGCCAACCCCTCGCGGAACTGCTGGGTCTCGGCGTACCGGGCGGAGATGACCAGCTCGCCCTCCGGGTCGGTGTAACCCCAGAGCGCGCCGTCGCGTGCCGGCACCGGGGGTTGGATCCGCTCCAACACCTCGTCCCGGCTTCGGGGGTACGGCCCGAATCCCTCCGCCGCCCGTTCGGCGATCACGTCCAGCGCCGTCCGGACCCGGTCCAGCAGGTCGGCGTCCCCGGCGCCGCGCAGGTCGAGCGCGCGCTCGAAGTGCAGGCACGCCTCCATGAACCGGCCCTGGTCGACGCAGGAGCGCCCCGCATGCTCGTGCAGGGCGGCGCGCAGCCGGTCCGGCAACTCGGGGGAGGTGGCCCGGGCGAAGAGCTGGTCGGCCTCCAGGAACTCGCCGCGCCAGCGGAGCACCTGGCCCAGTCGGGCCTGGGCGAGCGCGATCCGACGCAGCTCACCGGTCGCCTCGGCGTAGGTGAGGGCGAGCCGGGCGTCGGCGAGGGCGTCGTCGAGTTCCCCGAGGACGCGGGACACCACGGCCCGGAGGCTGAGCAGCCGGGCGCGGGCCCGGTTGTCGAGCGCCGTACTCAACTTCTCGGTGAGCCGTCGCCGGACGACCTGCAGTTCGTCGGGCTCCTCCACGACCTCCCGGAGCGTCTGCGGATCGATCCGCCACCGGTACTTCGCCAGCACCTGCTCGGGGTCGCCCTGCTCGGCGGCGTTCGGCGCTGCCGGTGGTGCGGAGACGGACGCTGCGGGTGGTGCGGAGATCGGCGTGGTCGGTGGTGCGGAGACGGACGCTGCCGGTGGTGCGGACGTCGGCGCGGCGGACGGCGCGGCGTCGGGGGCGGCGGACGGCGCGGAGAGCGGCGTCGTGGGAGCCGTGCCGGCCGGTGGCGTGGGGACCGGCTCGACCGGCCGACCGGGCTCCGGCCCGGATGCGACAGTGGTGGCCGCGGGCGACGGTGCGGCGGATCCGGGCTCCTCGCCCGGGACCGGTGCGGGCACCGGAGGCGCCGGCGGCGTCGACTCCACGGTGGCGGCGGAACCCGGCTGCGGCGGGGCCACCGGGGACGCCGGCGGTGCCGACACCGGCGCGGCGGCGGAGGCGGTCTGCGACGGGGTCTCCGCTGTCTCTTA
>NZ_SMKG01000322.1 GCF_004348525.1 Micromonospora sp. 15K316
ACCCACATCACACCCCCGGGCCCCCAGGGAGCACTTTCCCGGAGAGTGGCCATCTCCCGACGGGAGGCCACTCTCCGGGAAAGTGCCCTCGCGCAGGGCGGGGGCGGAGGGGTTACGGGAGGATCTCGGCCAGGTCGGCGGCGGCGAGGTCGTCGCGGATCGCCGCGGCGTCCCCCTCCACCACGAGGGTGAGCGAATCCGGGTGCAGGTGCGTGGCGGCCGCGGCGCTCACCTGGTCGACATCGGCGGCGAGCAGCGCCTCCCGCAGCCGCGCGTGGTAGTCGTCCGGCAGGTCGTGCACCACCAGCGTGGTCAGGGCCGAGGCGATGGCCCGGGGGGTCTGCAACTCCACCGACAGCTGCCCGGCGCGCCAGGAGCGGGCCACCGCCAGCTCCTCCTCCGTCACCCCGCCGCCGCGGGTACGGGAGATCTCACCGACCGCCTCGACCAACGCCGGGGCGGTGACCGCGGTCTGCACGCCGGAGCTGACGCCGAACCGCCCGAACCGCCGCGACGAGGCGAAGTCGCCCCGGATCCCGTAGGTGTAGCCGCGCACCTCGCGGATCAGGTGGTTCAGCCGCGACGTGAACGCGCCGCCGAGGACGGTGCCGGCCAGCGTCATCGCCACGTGGTCGGGGTGAGCGCGGTGCGGGGCCGGATGTCCCAGCCGCAACGTGGACTGCACCGAGCCGGGTCGGTCCACCAGGATGATCCGCCGCCCGTCCCGCAACGGCGCCTCGACCGGACCACCCCGCTCGACGGGGCCGCCGCCGGTGCCGGCGAAGGCTGCCGCGCCGAGCGCGTCCAGGTCGAGCCGGTCCAGGTCACCGGCGACGACGAGGGTGCCGGGCCGGAGGAACCACTCCGAGTGGAAGACCCGCACGTCCTCGACGTCCAGACCGGCGACCGAATCCGGGTCGCCGTACATCGGGCGGCCCCACCGGTTCTGCGCGCCGAACAGGTCGGCGCGCAGCGCCGCGTCCGCCCTCGGCCCCGGGTTGGCCCAGTCCATCCGCAGCCCGGTGGCCTCGTCGTCGCGTACCCGCGCCACGTCGGCGGGGTCGAGTCGAGGGGTACGCACGGCCTCCGCGAGCAGCTCCACGGCCGCGGCCAGCCGGTCCACCGGCACCTGCACGCTGACCTGGAACGAGTCCCAGTCCAGCCCGGTCACCAGCTCGGTGCCGAGCCCCTCGACGGCGAGCGCGTACGCGGCCGCGTCCCGCTGGGCGGTCCCCTCCTCCAGGGCCTTGGCGAGCACCCCGCCGAGCCCCTCCTTGCCGAGCGGCTCCCGCTCGGCGCCGGCGTCGAGCAGCAGCAGCGCGACCGCGAGGTTCTGCCCGGGCAGGTGGGCGGCGACGACCCGGCCGCCGGCCACGGTGCGGCGGACCACCGGCGGGAAGCGGTAAGGGCGGGCGGCACCCGGCCCGGGGCGCGTGGCGATCAGCGTCATGGCTTCTCCTCGGCGAGGTAGGTCAGGGTCACCCGGTCGTCGGCGGCGAGCACCTCGGCAGCGGTCTCGGCGATCTGCTCGGCGGTCACCGCGAGCCAGGCCGGCAGGCGCTCAGCGGCCTTCGCCGGGTCGCCGACCTGGGTGGCGTACCTGCCGAGCGTGTCGGCGCGACCGTCCACCGTCGACATCTGACGCCACCAGGCGGTGCTGAGCAACGCCTTGGCCCGGTCCAGCTCCGTGGCGGTGACCGGCACCGTGGTCAGCTCGTCCAGCACGGCGTGCAGCCCTTCGGCCAGGCGCTCGGCGGCCACTCCGGGGCGGGCCGTCGCGGTCGCGATCAGCGGCGCCGGCGCGTGCGCCAGATCCACCCCGTACGCGCCCACGAGGTCCGGCTGGGCGATCCGCTCGCCGTCGGCGAGCCGCTGGTAGAGGCGGCTGCCCCGACCGCTGCCGAGCACCGTGGCGAGCACGGTGAGCACGTCGTATCCGGTGCTGCCGAACGGGTGGGTGCGGTGCGCCACGTACACCCGCGGGGCGGGCACGTTGGTGGTGACCGTCTCGCGGGCCGGCCGGCCGGTGGCCGGCACCGTCCGGCCGTCCGGCGCGGCCGGGATCTCCGCCCGCGGCGGGATGGCGCCGAAGTACTTCTCGGCCAGCTCGAAGACCTCGGCGGCGGTGGTGTCGCCGACGACCGTGAGCACGGCGTTGTTCGGCGCGTAGTACGTCCGGTGGAACTCCTGGAAGGTGGCCAGGTCGGCGGCGTTCAGGTCGGCCATCGAACCGATCGTCGCGTGGTGGTACGGGTGCCCCGGCGGGTAGAGCAGCGGCAGCAGCCGCAGCCAGGCGTCGCCGTACGGCACGTTCTCGTAGCGCTGCCGCCGCTCGTTCTTGACCACCTCGCGCTGGTTGTCCAGCGTCTCCTGGGTCAGCGCCGGCACCAGCCCGCCCATCCGGTCCGCCTCGAGCCAGAGCGCCAGCTCCAGGTGCTCGGCCGGCACCGTCTCGAAGTAGTTCGTCCGGTCCGGGTTCGTGGTCGCGTTGAGCGATCCGCCGGAGCCCTGGATGAGCTTCATGTGCTCGGTCTTCGCCACGTTCAGGGAGCCTTCGAACATCAGGTGTTCGAAGAGGTGGGCGAAGCCGGTCTGCCCCTGCGGCTCGTGCCGGGAACCGACGTCGTACCAGAGATTCACCGCGACCGCCGGCGCGGTGCGGTCCTCGCTCACCACCACGCGCAGGCCGTTGTCCAGTCGGGTCGTCTCGATGGGCCAGGGGTAACCGCTCTCGGGCATGGGACGACGCTATCCGATCTCCGGGGCGGAAACGTGACGCGACGACGCCGGGCGAGCCGCCTCCGGCCCGGCCGGTGGGCCTGGTGGGCGCATCGACCGGCCGGGCCGGGGTACCGGAGGGGCATGTCCGCGCCCACCGCCCGCCCGTCCGCCTTCGCGGAGCGTGCGGGCGACGCCGTCTGCCGCGCCGCCGCTGTGCTGACCCGCCTGCGGGGGGCCCGGCTGTTCCACCCCGCAGGCCGGTCGTTCGCGGGCGAGGTGACGATCTGGGGTACGGCGGGCCCACCGACCGGCGTCACCTTTCTCGACGAGCCGGGTCGCTACCCGGCGACGATTCGCCTCTCGAAGGGCACGCCGACCCCGGGGCGCTGGCCGGACGTGCTCGGGCTGGCCGTGCGGGTGCACACCGACGGGCCCCGTCCGGTGGACCTGCTGGTCAGCTCCAGCGCCGCACCGCCGGTGCTCCGGGCGGTACCGCTGCCCCGTCGACGGTTCGCCGGGACGTACAGCACGGTCGTGCCCCTGCGCGTCGGGGGCCGGCGGCTCTGGCTGGCCGCGCTGGCCGACCCGGACTCGGCGGACCTGGGGCGCAGCCTCGACGAGGCGGCCGCCGCCACCCGGACCGACGAGCCGCGCCTGGTGCTCGCGACGGCGTCCGCGGTCGGGCCGTGGCGGCCGTTCGGCCAGGTCAGCATCGGCACCCAGCTCAGCGCCCGGCAGGACGCCGCGCTGGCGTTCGACCCGATCGAGAACCTGCCGGCCGGGCTGCGCACGGTCGGGGCGCTGGCCTGGCTCCGGGCGCACTCCTACCGGGGTTCGCGCCTGGCGCGCGGGGTCGAGGCTCAGTCCGGCGGTTCGCTCGGCGTCACCGTCTGATCCGACGTCCGGTGCTCCAGCACCGTGTCGGGCGCCACGTTCCGGTCCTCGCGGGCGTCGGACTCGGTGAGGATGGCCTCGGCCTGTGCCTCGGGGTCGTCGCTGCCCGCCGCCTTCTCCTCCGGCAGCAGGTGTGCCCGGGACTCGACGCGGTCCAGCTCGCTCTGCTCGTCGCTCACGCCGCCGCCTCCCTCCGGTCGGCACCGGCCTGAGACTCACCCGCACCGCGCCGAATGATTCGCTCGCTCCGCTTCGTCATGGCACCCCTCATACCCCGGCCCGGCGGTTGACACGCGCGCGCCACCGGCGTGGGACGCCACCGGCGTCGGAGTGAACGCCGCGCGATCCGTCGGGTACGCTGTGCACCGTGACGCGGTCGTATCGATGGTTTAGGCAGCCGGCTGGAGGAGCCGGTGACTTCACCATGAACTGACGTCACTCCTCTTCGAGCCGGCTGGGCAGGGCCTCACGGTCCTGCCCTTCGCGTACGAGCAGCCGGCTCGACCCGGGCACCGGCCCCGGGCACGGTCGGCGGAAGGAAGCCCACCGTGACGACCCCGGAGACCGATCGGGTCAGCGACCAGCGGATCGACCGCGTCGTGCCGTTGACCACCCCCGCCCTGCTGCACCACGAGCTGCCCCTGGACGACACGCTCGCCTCGGCCGTACTGGCCGGCCGGCGCGCCGTCGGCCGGGTGCTCGACCGTGCCGACGACCGCCTGCTGGTGGTGGTCGGCCCCTGCTCGGTGCACGACCCGGTCGCCGCGCTGGAGTACGCCCGGCGGCTGCGCGAGGCGGCCGACCGGTTCGCCGACGACCTGCTCGTCGTGATGCGCGTCTACTTCGAGAAGCCCCGCTCGACGGTGGGCTGGAAGGGGCTGATCAACGACCCGCGGCTGGACGGCTCGGGCGACGTGAACACCGGCCTGCGGCTGGCCCGCGCGCTCCTGCTGGACGTGCTCCGGGTCGGCCTGCCGGTCGGTTGCGAGTTCCTCGACCCGATCACCCCGCAGTACATCGCCGACGCCGTGGGCTGGGGGGCCATCGGCGCCCGCACCGTGGAGAGCCAGGTGCACCGCCAGCTCGCCTCCGGCCTCTCCATGCCGATCGGCATGAAGAACCGCCCGGACGGCAGCATCGGTACCGCCGTGGACGCGATCCGGGCGGCCGGCGTGCCGCACGTCTTCCCCGGCATCGACTTCTCCGGCACCCCGGCGATCATGCACACCCGGGGCAACGCCGACGGCCACCTGGTGCTGCGCGGTGGCGGCGGCCGGCCCAACTACGACGCCGAGTCGGTGGCCGGCGCGCTGGACCTGCTGCGGATCGCCGGGCTGCCCGAGCGGGTGGTGATAGACGCCAGCCACGCCAACAGCGGCAAGGATCACCGCAACCAGCCGCTCGTGGCGGCGGACGTGGCCGCCCAGCTCGCCGCCGGGCAACGCGGCATCGTCGGCATCATGCTGGAGTCCTTCCTGCAGCCCGGCCGGCAGGACCTCGACCCGACCCGGGAGCTGGAGTACGGCAAGTCGATCACCGATGCGTGCATCGGCTGGGACACCACCGTCGACGTCCTCGACCGGCTCGCCGTCGCCGTCCGCGCCCGCCGCGCGTCACTGCCCACCCCCGCCTGACG
>NZ_SMKG01000323.1 GCF_004348525.1 Micromonospora sp. 15K316
CCACTGCTCCACCCGCCCAGCCGCCTCGACGCTCGTCCCGGCGGGTTCCGGTCGGCCGTCGCCGGCGGGCGAGAGGACCGGCCACGCCGCGAGCCGGGCCACCACCTGGGCGAGCGACTCGCCGTACCGCTGGCGGAAGGTGGCGCCCTGGCTCTGGCCGTGGTCGCTGAGCACCACGATGTGGTAATCCCGGGCCGCCTCGGCGGCCAGCCGCTCCAGGATGCCGAGCGTGTGGTCGAGCGCCTCGAGCGCCGCCATCGCCTCCGGCCGGGCCGGGCCGGCGTGGTGGGCCACCTCGTCGTAGTCGACGAAGTCACAGAAGATCACCGGCGCGCCACGGGCCATCTGCTCGGCGATGAGCGAGACGTTCAGGTCGTTGAGCAGACTCGCCAGGGGGCGCAGCGCCAGGTACGAGCCGCGCCGGTCACCGCGGGGCTGCACACCGCGCACCCGCTGACGGCGCGCCTCGTGCAGCTCGCGCAGCACCTGCCCCGCGCTGAGCACGACGGCCCGGGCGAAACCGTACGGGCTGGTCATGAACGCCGCGTAGCCCGGGGTGGAGCGCCCGGGCAGCCCGGCCCGGCTGACGGTGAGCAGGCTTGTCGACGCGTCGCCGGAGAAGGCCGTGCTGATGCTCACCCCGCCGTCGCGCAGCAGCCCGTCGCCGGTGGAGAGGCGCCGTTCGATGTCGGCGGCGTCCCGGGGCCGGCTCGTCACCACGAGCCGTCCGGGGGTGCTGCCGTCAGCCGCCGCCTTCTCGTACCACCGGTAGGCCGGCACGTGACGGACGTCACCGTGGAGCAGGCCGGCCTGGGCCGCCGGGGTGGTGGCCGGCAGCCCGGTGTGCCAGCGGGTCATCCGGTGGCTGCGTGAGCGCAACCACCGGCCGAGCGTCGGCAGGTTCCCGGCCCGTACGGCCCACTGCGCCAGCGGCGCGGCCACACCGTCGAGCTGGATGACGAGCAGCCCGTCCGCGGGGCGCCCGGCCGGCGGTGGTTCCGGGCGGCTCCGCCGCCACCAGCGCCGGTCGGGACGTCGCCGGCGGCTCTCGGCCCGGCGTACCCGGGTCATCAGCCGCAAGATCTCGCTGACGAACGTGTCGTCCGTGCCGGCGTCGGCGAGCCAGTTCACGATCGCCGCCAGCGCCACGGCGACCCACGCGGCGACGAACGCGACCGCGAAACCGGCCACGTGCGCCTCGGGGTCGAGCCGCAGCGCCACGTACATGACGACCGCCTGCACACCCACCCCGATGGCGAGCGCGCCGAGCCCACCCAGCGCGGTGGCCAGCGCGAGCAGCAGCGGACGCAGCACCGCCCCGACCGCCGTCACCAGCGCGACCAGCCACAGCATCGCGACCAGCCCGCTCGCGGTGACCCCGGGCAGCAGCCAGAGCGTGGTGCCGAGCACCACGAACGAGGTCGCCATGCTGCGCACCAGCGCGCGCATCCGCGCGACGGTCGGCCGGTAGCCGCGGAGCACCCGAAGGGCCACCCGGACCGGTTCGGGCAGCCTGTGGCGCTTACCGGCATCCACCTGCGGCTGCATCCTGGCCACGATGCCACATCTGAGCTATCAAGATCCTTCTGGTGAGGAGTGGGTCACAGCGCGTACGAGTGTCGGCCGTGCCGGGCGCACCCGACCGCACCCGCCGTGCGTCGGCGGGCCGAGAGGTTCAACGCTCGAGGTGGCCGTCCACCATCCCGAGCAGGGTGCTCGCCGCGGCGCTCACCCGCCGTCCGGTGGCCGTCGCCGCGTGCAGCGCCCACTCCAGCGACTGGTCGGTGACCGGCAGCGCCCTCACCTCGGACCCCGGTGGCACGTTGCGCACGGGCAGGATCGT
This sequence comes from Micromonospora sp. 15K316, assembly GCF_004348525.1. Lineage (GTDB taxonomy): Bacteria > Actinomycetota > Actinomycetes > Mycobacteriales > Micromonosporaceae > Micromonospora. The sequence continues at coordinate 1,844 of NZ_SMKG01000323.1, forward strand.
CACTCCGAGCCCGTGCCGGACGAACTCGGCGGCGACGGTGACGTCGCCCACCTCCATGGCGATGTGGCGTTCCAGACCGGCCGCGTCGAACGCGAGGTCGTTGGTCGTCCGGTTCGCGTAGCCGAGGGGGTAGTCGATGAACGACTCCTCGGCCACGTCCGCCAGCACGACGCTGTCCCGCTCGGCGAGGCGGTGCCCGGCCGGCACCACGAGCACCTGGGGCACCGGCACCAGCATCCGCGTGTCGAGGTTCGGGAAGGGCCGGGGGCTCACCCCGAGGAACGCCACGTCGATCTCGCCGTCGACCAGCGACCGGGCCAGTCCGGCGGAGCCGTTCCAGGTCGCCGCCCGCAGGTGGAGGGCGACCCGGGGGTGGCGGCTGTGGAAATCGCCGAGCAGTCCCGCGAAGTCGATCCCGCCCACGCCGGTCAGGCACCCGACGACCACCGTCCCGCGCAGCTCCTGACCGACCTCGTGCACCGCGTCCCGAGCGGCCTGCGCCGCGTCGAGGGTGGCGCGCGCCTGCGGCAGCAGCGCCTCGCCGGCGTCGGTCAGCTCCACCCGCTGGGCGCTGCGTTCGAAGAGGGACGCGCCCAGTTCCCGCTCCAGCGCGGAGATCGCGGCGGAGACGGCCGACTGCACCACGTGTAGCCGTTTCGCGGCCCGGGTGAAGCTGCGCTCCGTGGCGACCGCGACGAAGTACTCCAGGTGCCTGAGTTCCACGCCGCCCAGGATCACACACGCCGGCGGCCGGCCGCCGGCGTGTGTGATCCGGCCATGGTCGCGCGCGCCCGGCGCAGGCTCGCCCTGCTCGACGAGCGGATCCGCGCGCTCAGCGCGGCCCGTGACAACCTCGAGCGTGGTCTGCGGGACGCGGTCGGCGACACCACCCGGTCGCGCTGATCACGGTCCGCCCCGGCCGGGCTTGACCCTCGAGCCGGTCGAGCCCGCACGATCTCCGTCGCTGACCGAGGGAGAGGGAGTGGGCGATGGATCTCGACAACCTGGTGCTGCGGCTCTGCCAGGACGGCATGCGCGCCGAGGCCGAGGGGCGGCCGGCGGACGCTCGTGCCCTCTTCCGCCGAGCGTGGGAGGCGAGCGGTGACGACTACGAGGCCTGCGTGGCGGCGCACTACCTGGCCCGCCAGCAGGACGACCCGGGGGAGGTCCTGTGGTGGAACCAGGAGGCGCTCGCCCGCGCCGACAAGGCCGGCGACGAGCGGGTGGCCGGCTTCTACCCGTCGCTGCACGTCGGTGTGGGGCTCGCGTACGAGCGGCTCGGTGATCCGGGCCGGGCGCGCGAGGCGTTCGGTCGGGCCCGGGAGCATGTCGACGTGCTGGCTCCGGGCGAGTACGGCGACCTGCTCCGCGCCGCCATCACCGACGGTCTCGCCCGACTGAACGGGCCCCAGGGCTGAGAGCGGTTGAGCCGTCGTGGCACGTGTTGAGGCCCCGCCGGGGACCCCGGATGGCGCTGTGGTGCGGCGGGCCGCCTGCTGATCCTCCGGGGGTGTCCGCACGGCGCACCAGGCAGCGCAGGGCCGCCCTGGGCCGCCGCCGCGCTCCCGGCGGCGGCCCAGGGCGTACGGGTCAGTTCGGGTTGTCGCCGTGGGTCAGCGTCTCCCAGGCGACGAAGAGGTTGTTGGTGCCGGCGGGGCGCTGCTGCAGGGTGAGGGTCTGGGTGTTGGTCATCGCGTTGCCCAGCCGGTTGGCGAGCGCGTTGTAGCCGACCTCGGTGATCGGGCCGAGACCCCGGGTGAGGCTTCCGTCGCAGAGCCAGGCCGGCGGCGCCTCGCCGAGCTGGTAGCGCGAGTGGAAGCCGAGAGCGTGTCGCAGCCGCTCCCCGACCTGCGGGTAGAGGTCCTGGCCCTGGATCCGGGAGGTCTCGGCGACGTGCGAGATCGCCGAGATGCCGTATCCGGTGTGGGTGAAGTCGCGGCAGGTCTCCTGGGCGAGACCGGCGACGAAGGTGGACTGGTCGTGCCAGTAGCCGATGATCTCGGCGGGGGTGTCCAGGCCGCTGCCGGGGACGGTGTACGGCAGGGGGCCGTCGCTGGGCAGGTAGACAAAGGCGCGGGTCCGGTTGAGGAACCGGGTCACCGCCGCGTTGTAGGCGGCCCGGTCCTCCAGGAAGACGGAGATGCCGACCGCGGCCTCCATCATGGTCAGCTCCCAGTTGCCGTTGCTGCTGGAGCCGTTGCGGACCACCGGTAGGTAGACGGTGCGCAGCATCGTGGCGAAGCGGTTGACGTTGGGCCAGCTGCTGTACGTGTACCTGATGATCTCGGCGGCGCGGGGCCAGACCGAGCCGGCCCATCCGGTCTGCAGGGGAGCGTTGCTGCCGGTGTGCGAGGCGATCGTGGCCGACCAGGCGTCCATGATCTGGATGGCCTTCTGGGCGTACCGGCTGTCGCCGGTGACGTACCAGGCGAGCGCGTCGGTGTACGCGGCGATCGCGTCCTCGCGCTCGTCCGTGCAGCCGTTGTTGGGGTTCGAGTAGGAACCGCACTCGACGACCGGCCGGGGTGCCGGAATCCGGGACAGCGAGGCGTAGCGACTGCTCATCATCTGGTTGAACGCCGACGTCCAGGGCTGCGCGCCGGCCTGCACCCGGCCACGGACGAAGTCGAGTTGCCCGCGGCTGACCATGACGCCCGGATGGGTGAAGTCACCGGAGGGGGGCGGTGTCGTGCCGCCGCCGGGCAACGTCCAGCTCTGGTTCGCGGCCCCGGTGCAGGTCCAGATCTGCAGCGGCGTGCCGTCGGTGGAGCTGGGACCTGTCGCGTCGAGGCACTTGCCCGCGCCGGCGTTGACCAGCTGCGTGCCGTTGGCGGCCCACTGCTGCGCCCCGGTGCCGTTGCAGTCGTAGATCTGCACCTTGGTGCCGTTGGCGGTGCCGGCGGCGGCGACGTCGAGGCACTTGCCGAGCGCCCGGACGGTGCCGTCATCGGCGACGGTCCACTGTTGGGCGGCGCTGCCGTTGCAGCTCCAGAGCTGGACCTGGGTGCCGTTGGCGGGGCTGGCGCCGGCCACGTCCACGCACTTGCCGCCGTATCCGGTGATGGCACCGACGGTGGCCGCGGAGGCGGCGGGGGTGCCCGCCGTCATGCCCACCGGCACGGCGAGCGTGACCGCGGCGAGCGCGGCGGCCAACCGGGTACCGCGCCGACGGGGTGGGACGTCGGTTGATCGTCGCGCCATGTCATGCTCCTCTCCACCGCGAAGCGGTGTATCCGGGACGAATCCGCCGGCGACCGGCGCGCGGGAAGCCGGATGGTGGCGCGGGGGATCGGTCTGGTCGGTGGCGGGGC
>NZ_SMKG01000324.1 GCF_004348525.1 Micromonospora sp. 15K316
GTGCGCGGCGCAACGGGGGCGCGCCGTCGGCTGGGGGCCGGTCACGGCGATCGCCGCCGGCACGGTGGACGCGGTGCGTCATCGGGTCCTCCTCGGGTCTCCACGCCCTGGGGTCACATCCCGACGGCCGAAGTATCCTGGCTCCCGGATCGACGCTCACCCCCGGCCTTCCAACCGCACGCGGTCGTGACTCGCGAGGGGGGATCGCTCCCCGATGACAGTGGCGGGACCGCGCCGGAATCGCACCGGCTTCCTTCACTGCCGTCAGGCCGCGAATGCTGCCACACCCGTCGCAGCCGGTCAACGCCGCCCCGGGCGGCTGACCAGCGCCGAAGCCATCCAGACATTCCTATGTAGGCCCAGGTCGAGGCGGCCTGAGCGGCGTCGGCGGACGCCGGGTTCCCGGTCAGCGGGCCCGGCGCTCGGGGTGGGCCCGGTTCCAGGCGCGCATCCGCTCCGGGTAGCCGGTGCGGCCGGCCTCGTAGAGCGGAACGGCGTGCCGCCGCGCGATGGTCGCCGCGGCGCGGGGCGAACCGGTACGGCGGCGGATCCACTCCCCGTCGTACGCGATCGCCACGACTGTGGTGTCGGTCGCGGTGGTCTCCGGCTCCAGGTAGAACTCGACGCCCCGGCGGCTGGTGACGAACGCCTCCAGCGCGGCGAGGTCGTCAGGGGTCGCCTCCCGGTCCAGCTTCGTCGGGCTCCCGTCGGCGGCGCGGGACCGCCGGTTGAACCAGCCCATGCCCGGCTCCTCTCCGTGCGCGTTCCTCCCAGTTCAGCACTGCTACCTGGCAACACGCTGCGAGCCCGATGGGAGTGAGCTGGGCCGCCGGCGGCGGGCGGAGCTACTGTCGGATGGTGCCCGGGGAGCGTGTGGCGGCGGCGCGGAACAACGCCGAGTGGTGCGACGTCGTCTGCGCGAGCCACGGCCTGCCCGGCCGCACGGACCTCGACGCCTGGTCGGTGCCACGCCGTTCCCCGCCCTGGTACCCCGACGCGGTCACCCTGCGCCCCGGGGTTCCCGCCGACGCGCTGCTCGCCCGGATCGACCCGGGTCCGGGAGCCTCGGTCAAGGACAGCTTCGCCGACCTCGACCTGCGGCCGTACGGTTTCCGGGTGCTCTTCACCGCCGACTGGATCCACCGCCCGGCCGCCCAGCCGGCGGCGCACCCGGGGCCACCACTGACGCCGGTGGGCACGCCGGACCGGCTGGCCGCCTGGGCGGCGGTCCACGGCGGAGGCGAGCTGTTCCGCCCGGCGCTGCTGGCCGACCCCCGGGTGACCGTGCTCGCCCGGTACACCGGCGACGGCGCGGTGACCGGCGGCGCGGTGCTGCTCCACCGCAGCGGCGCGGTGACCGGGATCTCCAACGTCTTCGCCGTCGGCGGCGACACGACGCCGATCTGGGCCGGCATTCCCACCGCCGTCGGGAGCCCGCTGGTGGGCTACGAGTCCGGCGAGGACCTCGCGCCGGCGCTGCGGGCCGGCTTCACCACCGCCGGGCCACTGCGGGTGTGGGTACGCGACTGACCCGCGCCGGCCCTCCCCCGGGGGCGCCGCGTTGTTGTCCCGACGAGGCCGGCACCGTCGGTGTGCTGTCCGAACGACCCTGATGCCTGAGAGGCATATGTATGCCTCTCAGGCATCACCCGCACGGTCATCCTGGGCCCGAATCCGGCGACACTCGCGAGCTCCCCCGGCCCGAACACGCCCACCCGCGGGCATCCCCGGCGGGAGCGCCGGCACTCGCGGAGGTGCCGGGTGCCTCGGGTGTGCCGGAGCCGGAGCGAGCCGGGCCGCCGGAGGCGACCGGGCCGACCGGGCCGCCGGAGGCGACCGGGCCGACCGGGCCGCCGAGTTCAGCCGAGTCGGGCCAGGTCCTCCGGGGTGAGCCGCAGCCCGGCGGCGGCGACGTTCGCCGCCAGGTGCGCCGGGTCGCCGGTGCCGGGGATGGCGAGCACGTGCGGGCCCTGGTGCAGGGTCCAGGCCAGCCGCACCTGGTGCGGGGTGACGCCGTGCGCACGGGCCACGGCGTCGACCGCCCGGTTCTCCTCGGCCGCCGCCCCCGCCTCCCGGCGGGTGCCGGCGAGCGCGAAGAACGGCACGTACGCGATCCCCCGCTCGCCGCAGAGCCGGACGAACCCGTCGTCCTCCCGGTAGGCGTCCACACCGTACGGGTTCTGCACGCAGACGACCGGCGCGATGCCTCGTACCTCGTCGAGATGCTCCGGGCGGGCGTTGGAGAGCCCGAGGTGCCGGATGAGTCCGGCGGCGCGCAGCTCGGCGAGGGCGCCGAAGCGGTCCGCCACCGGCACCGGGCTCGGTCGGCGGTAGAGCCGCAGGTTCACCAGGTCGAGGTGGTCGCGGCCGAGCCGGCGCAGGTTCTCCTCGACCTGGGCGCGCAGCTGGGCCGGGGTGAGCGCCTCGGTGAAGCCGGTCTCCGGGTCGTACCCCGGGCCGACCTTGGTGGCGATCAGCAGCTCCTCGGGGTACGGGGCGAGCGCCGCGCGGATCAGCTCCGTGGCGTAGCGGGCCGCTCCCGTGCCGACGCCCAGCGTGCCGCCGGGAGAGACGTAGAAGGCGGCGGTGTCGACGTGGTTCACGCCCAGCTCCACCGCCCGGCGCAGGACGGCGAGCGCCCGCGCCGGGTCCGGGTCGGCGGTGAGCCGCATGGAGCCGAAGCCCATCCGGTTGACGGTCTGATCTCCCAGCGTCCAGGCGCCCGCAGCGGCGGCGGTGATCTCGTCGATAGGCATCCGGCGACGGTAGCCAGCTCGGGCACCCGGCGCAGTCGGCCGCGTGCCCGATACCGCCCGAGGGCGATTCCCGCTAGCTTTGATCTCCTGAGGGCCCGTGCCCCGGCCGGGTGGCAGCGGTGTCGCCGGGGCGGGGCGGGCGCATCACCGGTACGAGAGCCAGCGCCGGCACCAGCAGCAGCGGCACCACGAGCAGGGCGTGCAGGATGCCGACCCGGTCGCCGAGCATGCCGAGTAGCGGCGGGCCGCCGAGGAACGCCGTGTAGCCGATCACCGCGACCACGCTGACCCGTACGGCCGCCTTCTCCTCCTCGTCCGCGGCGGCGCTCATGCCCACTGGGAAGCCGAGCGACGCGCCGATGCCCCAGAGCGCGACCCCGACGATGGCGACGGGGCCCGAGCCGGCGAGAATCGCCAGCGCGGCGCCGACCGCCGCGAGCAGGATCGTCGCGATGAGTACCCGCACCCGGCCCCACCGGTCGAGGGCGATCGTGCCGGCGGTACGCCCGAGCGTCATGCCCGCCACGAAGACGCCGAAGACGGCAGCGCCGGCCGCCTCGCTGAGGTCGTGCCCGTCGACGAAGGCGACCGCGAGCCAGTCGTTGGCGCTGCCCTCGGTGAACGCCATGACCAGCACCAGCAGGCCGATCAGCAGGGTTCGCGGCTCCCGCCAGACGGCGAGCAGGGCGCCTCGCCGCTCCGCCGGGCCGGCCTGCGTCGCCGCACCGACTCCGGTCTCCGCCGCCGGCAGGAAGAGCTTCGCGCCGTAGAGCGTGCCCGCCAGCACCAGTACGGCGATCACCGCGAGGTGCGCGCCGACCGGAACGTCGAGCCGCGCGGCGCCCGCGCCCAGCCCCGCCCCGGCCACCGAGCCGAGGCTCCAGGCGGCGTGGAAGCGCGGCAGGATCGTGCGACCCAGCCGCCGTTCGACCGCCGCGCCTTCGACGTTCATGGCGACGTCGCAGGTGCCGGAGCCGTAGCCGAAGGCGAACAGGCCGACCGCGACGGCGATCGCCGAACCGGTCAGGCCGGTGGCGAGCCCCGCCCAGGCGAGGCCGAGCGCCACCACGAGGGTGGCCAGCCGTACCGACCTGGCGGTGCCGAGCCGCTGGACCACGAGGCCGGCGGTGGGCATGGCGAGCAGCGCGCCGGCCGACATGGCGAGCAGGAGCAGCCCGAGCCGCCCGGCGCTGAGCTCCAGCGCCTCGCGGGCGGCCGGCACCCGGGAGAACCAGGTGGCCACGGCGAGTCCGTTGAGGGTGAAGACGACGGCCACACCGTTGCGGGCGACCCGCACCGCCCGGGGCACGGCCGGCGCGGCCGCCGGGTCGGCAGGGGACGCGGTGGTGGCACTCACGAGTCTCTTCTTCCTTCCTCGGGCAGCGTCTCGGCTTGATCGGACACCGCACAGCGCTCTCACCACAAGCCGGTTGCGAGCGTGTCGCCCGTCACACGCGGGACCCGGTGATCGCCTCCGGCGGCGCGGTAGCACGGGCCGGCAGGTGGGCGCGGCGGCAGGGCGGTTAACCGGTGCCTCGACGGGTAACCGCCGCGCACATCCGCCGACAGCGAGGAGCGGTGACCCGTGTCCGAACCCGCGCCGCCGCACCGGCAGCCGGAGGAGAGCCACCGGCACGGCCGGCTCACCGCCCGCCCCGGCCCGCCGGTCGGTCCGGCCACCGCCGGCCTGGTCCCGATGACCGACGCCGACGGCGGCCTGCTCGCCCTCCTGTACGCCCCGGCGCCGTCCGGGGACCGGCCGTACCAGCTGGTGGTGCTGCTGCACGGGGCGGGCGGGTCGGCACGCCAGGGGCTGGACCTGCTACTCCCCGTCGCGGACGAGCACCACCTGTTGCTCCTGGCGCCGCAGGCGGGGGCGAGCAGCTGGGACCTCATCGTCGAGGGGTTCGGGCCCGACGTGCGGCGCGTCGACGGGCTGCTGGAGTCCGTCTTCGCCGGGTACCCGGTCCGGGAGGTGGTGATCGGCGGCTTCTCCGACGGCGCGTCGTACGCCCTCTCGCTCGGGCTGACCAACGGCGACCTGGTCGCCGGTGTGGTGGCCTTCTCCCCCGGCTTCTCCGCGCCGCTGGTGACGCACGGCCATCCGGAGGTCTTCGTCTCACACGGTGTCGACGACCGGGTGCTGCCGGTGGACGTGTGCAGCCGCCGGCTCGTACCTCGCCTGCACGAACTCGGCTACGACGTGACGTACCAGGAGTTTCCCGGCGGCCACGAGGTCCCCGAGGAGATCCGCGCCGCCGCCGCCGAATGGCTCACCGGCCGCCGCCAACCGCGGTGATCATGAAGTTGTCGCCCGGCACGCCGGCGTGTCGGGACGACAACTTCATGATCAACCGGGGCGAGCGGCGAGGGGGCGAGCCGGGCGGGGTC
>NZ_SMKG01000325.1 GCF_004348525.1 Micromonospora sp. 15K316
AGATGTGTATAAGAGACAGGCTCACCAGCTTCCCGGCCCGCCCGGCTCCGGCGAACGGGCCGGGACCCCCCGTGGTTCCCGGCCCGCTCGTCGGCGTCCGGTTCTCAGCCCGGCCCGCCCGGTCTCCCCTGATGGATCTCCGCTCTCGCCCGGTCCGACCCCTGGTCGGGCTGGTCGGCGAAGAGTCCCTGGTGCGCCAGATCGGCGAAGCGCCGCTTGGTGATCTCCTCGAACCGCTCCCGGACCGTCTCGGAGACCTTCTCGAGCCGGTCCTCCGTTCGCTGCGCAAGTTGCCTGGCCGCCTCCGTCATCGCTCCCCCTGCCATGCCGGTAGGTCCGGATTTGCGCGGAAAGGACCTCATTTGCAGGCTAACGGGAACGGCCCGGCCCGCGCCGGAAAACCGGCGAGCGGACCGGGCCGTCAGGGCTCCGGAGCAGGGTCGGATCAGCGGTCCGGCCCTCGGCGCGGGCGCCAGACCACCAACGCCGTGGAGGTGCGGTTGGTCGGCACGAGGTCGCGCCCCGGGAAACGGGCCAGCGTCTCCAGCTCGGCGATGCGGTGGTACGCGGCGTCCAGCTCCGCCTCGAGCCGGGCCACCCGCTGCTGGGCCTCCTCGAGCAGGCGTTCGAGACCGATGATCCGCTTGACCCCCGCGAGGTTGATGCCGTCGTCCTGACTGAGCCGCTGCACCTCGCGCAGCAGCACCACGTCCCGGACGCTGTACCGGCGGCCACCTCCCGCCGCCCGCCCGGCCTGCACCAGGCCGAGCCGGTCGTACTGGCGCAGGGTCTGCGGGTGCATGCCCGCCATCCGCGCCGCGACCGAGATCATCAGGACCTTGGCCTCGTAGGCAGGGTCACTCGACGAAGCGGCGTACTCGCCCGACATCCTGCTCACCTCCGCGTCCATCCACCGCGTCAACTGACTCGACGCACCCGGGCGTCGAGATGTTCCCGGCTCGCCGGCGGGGTCTGCTCGGCGAACGTCTCCAGCGCCGCCCGCGCCTCGTCGGACAACCGCGCGGGCACCACCACATCCAGTGTCACCAACAGGTCGCCCGCCTGCCCATCCCGACGGACCACGCCCTTGCCACGGGCACGCAGGATCCGCCCGCTGGGCGTACCCGGCGGAACCCGCAGGGTCACCGCGCCGTCGAGCGTGGGCACGCGCAGGTCGGTACCGAGCACCGCCTCCGCGTAGGTGATCGGCACGGTCAGCGTGAGGTCGTCGCCGCTGCGGCCGAAGATCTCGTCGGGCCGCACCTTCACATGCACGTACAGGTCGCCGGCCTGGCCGCCTCGCTCACCCGGCTCGCCTCGCCCGGCCAGCCGGATCCGCTGACCGTCGGCCACCCCGGCCGGGAAGCGGACGTTCATCGTCCGGGTCTTGGTCACGCCGCCGGTGCCGTGGCACTCGGGGCACTTCTCCTCGACGACGGTGCCGACGCCCTGGCAGTTGCGGCACGGCTCGGAGAAGCTGAAGGACCCCTGGTTGCGGGTCGTCACCCCGGCGCCGTGGCAAACCGGGCAGGTGCTCGGCTGGGTGCCGGGCTTCGCCCCGTTGCCGTGGCAGGTGTCGCAGACACCGGGGGCACGCAGGGTGAGCGGCAGGGTCACGCCCCGCACCGCGTCACCGAAATCCAGCGCCACCTCGGTCTCCACGTCCCGGCCGGGGGCCGGGCCGCGCGGAGCGCTCGGGCCGGCGGGCCCGCCCGAGAAGATCGAGCTGAACAGGTCGGAGAAGCCGGCGCCGCCACCACCGAAGCGGCGTTCCCCTGCGCCGCCGGCGCCCCCGAACAGGTCGGAGACGTCGAACGGCATTCCGCCCGGCTGGCCCGCGCCCCGCGCGTTACGGCGGAACGCGCCCGAGCCGAAGAGCGAGCGCATCTCGTCGTACTCCCGGCGCCGGCCGGAGTCCGAGAGCACGTTGTACGCCTCGGAGACGGCCTTGAACCGCTCCTCCGCCGACGGGTCACCCGGGTTGTGGTCCGGGTGCGACTCCCGGGCCAGCTTGCGGTACGCCTTCTTGATCTCGTCCTCGGAGGCGGTCTTCTCCACGCCGAGCACGGCGTAGAAGTCCTTCTCGATCCAGTCCTTGGAACTCACCGGTCCACCCCCTCCCCACCGGTTCGCCCCGCCCGTCGCCGTGCGGCGACGGGCGGGGTGATCGGGTCACTACTTGGCACTATTCCGGGTCCGCGACCGCGACCAACGCCGGCCGCAGCAGCCGCTCACCGAGCTGGTAGCCCCGCCGCATGATCTGCACGCACGTCGGCTCGGTCACCTCGTCGGAGGTCTGGTGGGCCACCGCCTCGTGCCGGGTCGGGTCGAACGGGTCGCCCTGTTCGCCGAACGGGGTCAACCCGAACTTCCCGAGCGCCGTGGTGAGCTGCTCGGCCACCGATCCGAACGGCCCGACCAGGTCCCCGTGTTCCCGGGCCCGGTCCAGGTCGTCGAGGATCGGCAGCACGGCGGCGAGCACCGAGCCGGTCGCCTGCTCGGCGACGGTGGCCCGGTCCCGCTCCACCCGCTTGCGGTAGTTGGCGTACTCCGCCGTCACCCGCTGCAGGTCCCGGGTCCGCTCGTCGAGATCGGACCGGAGCGCCTCCAGCTCGGCGCCGAGGGTCGAACTGGTCGCGGCGTCCACCGGCTCGGCGGGCGCGTCGACCACGGGTGGACCGTCGGGCGTGGCCCCGTCCACCGTGCCGGCCTCGACCTCGATCTCGTCGACGACGATCTCGGCGTCCTCGATCAGCCCCTCCGCCGGGACGTCCGTCCCGGCGTCGGCGGCGGTTCCCTCCGGCTCGGCGGGCTGGCTGAGCTTCCGGTTGTTGCGGATGACGACCCGCGGCGCGTCGCCGGTTGCCGGCTCGGCGGCCGCGGAGCCACCCGGGGTCGCCCCGGTGTCGCCCGGGTCGGCGGCTCGTGGCTTCTCCGTCATGCGGCTACCTCATCCCTTCGCGGTGTCGGGAGCGGGACGTCACTTCTTGTCCTCGTCCACGATCTCCGCGTCGACCACGTCGTCGGCGCCACCGGCCTGCGCGCCGCCGGCCTGCGCGCCGCCGGTCGCACCGGCGCCGGGGCCGGCCTGGCCGCCGGCCGGGCCACCCTGCTCGGCCTGCTGCTGCGCGTAGAGCAGCGAACCGGCCTGCTGGGAGACCTGCGCCAGCCGCTCGTGAGCCGACTTGATCTTGTCGATGTCCTGGCCACCGAGCGCGCTGCGCAGCTCACCGAGCGCCTCGTTGAGCTGGTCACGGTTCTCCGCGGGCAGCTTGTCGCCGCTCTCGGCGAGGAACTTCTCGGTCTGCCACTGGAGCGCCTCGGCCACGTTGCGGGTCTCGGCGTCGTCGCGGCGGCGCTTGTCCTCGTCCGCGTGCTCCTCGGCGTCCCGGCGCATCCGCTCGATGTCGTCCTTCGGCAGCGAGGAGCCGCCGGTGATCGTCATCTTCTGCTCCTTGCCGGTGCCGAGGTCCTTCGCGTGGACGTTCACGATGCCGTTCGCGTCGATGTCGAAGGTGACCTCGATCTGCGGCACGCCACGCGGCGCCGGCGGGAGGCCGGTCAGCTCGAAGGTGCCGAGCTTCTTGTTGTAGGCCGCGATCTCCCGCTCACCCTGAAAGACCTGGATCAGCACCGACGGCTGGTTGTCGTCCGCCGTGGTGAAGACCTCGGAGCGCTTCGTCGGGATGGTGGTGTTGCGCTCGATCAGCTTGGTGAAGATGCCGCCCTTGGTCTCGATGCCCAGGCTCAGCGGGGTCACGTCGAGCAGCAGGACGTCCTTGACCTCGCCCTTGAGCACACCGGCCTGCAGCGCGGCGCCGACGGCGACGACCTCGTCCGGGTTGACGCCCTTGTTCGGGTCGCGGCCGGTCAGCTGCTTGACCAGGTCGGTGACGGCCGGCATACGGGTCGAGCCACCGACGAGGATCACGTGGTCGACGTCGGAGACCTTGATCCCGGCGTCCTTCACGGCCTGCTCGAACGGGCCCTTGCAGCGGTCCAGCAGGTCCTGCGTCATCCGCTGGAACTCGGCGCGGCTCAGCGTCACGTCGAGGTGCAGCGGGCCGGAGGCGCCGGCCGTGATGTACGGCAGGTTGATGTTGGTGGTGGTGGCGGCGGAGAGCTCGATCTTGGCCTTCTCGGCGGCCTCCTTGAGCCGCTGCATGGCCATCTTGTCCTGGGAGAGGTCGATCCCGTGCTCGCCACGGAAGGTCTTCACCAGGTGGTCGATGACCCGCTGGTCCCAGTCGTCGCCACCGAGGTTGTTGTCACCGCTCGTCGACTTGACCTCGATGACGCCCTCGGCCAGCTCCAGCAGGGAGACGTCGAAGGTGCCACCGCCGAGGTCGAAGACCAGGACGGTCTGCTCCTTGGAGCCCTTGTCCAGCCCGTACGCCAGGGCGGCCGCGGTCGGCTCGTTGACGATCCGCAGCACGTTGAAGCCGGCGATCTCACCGGCCTCCTTGGTGGCCTGCCGCTGGCCGTCGTTGAAGTAGGCCGGAACGGTGATCACCGCGTCGGTGATCTGCTCACCCAGGTACGCCTCGGCGTCCCGCTTGAGCTTCATGAGAGTACGGGCGGAGATCTCCTGGGGGGTGTACTTCTTGCCGTCGATGTCCACGGTCCAGTTGGTGCCGATCTCCCGCTTGACCGACCGGATGGTCCGGTCCGGGTTCGTCACCGCCTGCCGCTTGGCGACCTCACCGACGAGCACCTCGCCGTTGCGGGCGAACGCGACGATCGACGGAGTCGTCCGCGAGCCCTCGGCGTTGGCGATGACGGTGGGCTCACCGCCCTCGAGAACGCTGACGCAGGAGTTCGTCGTGCCGAGGTCGATACCGACCGCACGTGCCATCTTCGCTTCCTCGCTTCGTAACGTTTGAGCAGGTGACGGGCACCGCCCGCAGCACACCCACCACAAGTTGAGTGAACTTGACTCAATAGTGCCACGCCCACGCCGATCGTCAAGTCGGCCTTGAGTCGACCCGGCGCAACCCCTGATGCTACTGATCGGTTGTCGTGAGTTGCGTCGGTCGGGCACGCTTTAGCGGTGACGACGCACGGCGACCCCGCCAGCCACTCCGGCACGCCCGCCGTCGCAGCCCTGTCTCTTATACACAGCTGACGCTGCC
>NZ_SMKG01000326.1 GCF_004348525.1 Micromonospora sp. 15K316
CCCCCGGCGCGGAGGCGCGCCCCGCCGCGTCCTCGCACCCGACCCTCAGCCACCCGGCCGGGGCGGCGAGCCCGACCAGTGCGCCACCACCGCCGTCCCGTGCCACCGCGAGCACCTCCGCCCCGGCGCCCACACCGTTGCGGGCCGAGTTCTCGATCGACGAGAGCGCCCTGCTGAGCTACCGCGCGGCGGTGACCATCAGCAATCCCGGGGCGGCCCCCGCGCCGGACTGGACCCTGGTGGTCAGGCTGCCCCGGGAGTCTCTCAAGGTCACTGCGGTGACCGGGGCCCGCGCCACCCGTGACGGCGCCACCTGGACCTTCGTGCCGGACGGCGGCGGGCAGGTGCCGGGACGGGGCTCGGTGCAGGTGACCTTCCGGGTGGCCGGCGCGCTCGTCAGCGCCGCCCCGACGGCCTGCACCATCGACGACGTGGCCTGCACCGGCCTCCCCGACTGAGCGCGGCCGCCGGGGGGCGGCGAGGGGCCGGCGCCCGGCGGGGCGGTCAGTTCCGTTGCGCGCCCGGCACCGCGCACGCGGCGGTGCCGCCGGGCATGCGGTGGCGGTTTCGCGCCACCCACCGGTACGCGGGCCACGCGGCGGCGCGCACCGGCGGGAGGCGCAGGAGCGCGCCCGCGAACCGCCAGAGTGGACCGCTCGCGCCGAGCAGCCGGGCGATGGCGTCCGGCCCGGCGGCGCGTACGCCGTCGACCCCGACCCACTGCACGGCCTGCTCGCATTCCGCCTCGGTCAGCCCGAGCGGGGCCAGGTCGGCGAACTGCCACGGCAGCACCCGGGCCGAGGTGGGGATGTGCCGCTCGATGAACTCGGCGCAGCGGGTGCAGAACGCACAATCGCCGTCGTAGACGAACGTCGACCTCTCCATGCCTCCATCCTCCACCCGAAGACGGTGGCGGGGCCGACGAGGTGGCCGCCGACACGACGCATGAGCTTGCGCCGCGCTCGTACGTGTGTTCGAATAGTGGCCATGCGCTGGGCCAACCTCGCCGCTCCCCCGGCCGAGGGGGCTTCTGAACGGGCAGCGCCAGCGACGCCACCCCTGCCGCTGGCGCTGCCCGGCGCAACCGTCCGCACCTTCGACACCCCCGGCTTCGCCGGCATGACGTTCTACGAGGTGCAGGCCAAGTCGATCATCAATCGAGTGCCGGGCGCCTCCCGCGTCCCGTTCGAGTGGACGATCAACCCCTATCGCGGATGCAGTCATGCGTGCGTTTACTGCTTCGCGAGAAATACCCACACCTACCTCGACCTGGATGCCGGAGCGGACTTCGACCAGAAGGTGATCGTCAAGGTCAACGCCGGTGAGCTGGTCCGGCGGGAGCTGGCGGCGCCGCGCTGGCGGGGCGCGCACGTCGCGATGGGCACGAACGTCGACTGCTACCAGCGCGCCGAGGGGCGCTACCAGCTGATGCCGCAGATCATCGCGGCACTGCGCGACTTCGCCAACCCGTTCTCGATCCTCACCAAGGGCACACTGCTCCTGCGTGACCTTCCGCTGCTCCGGCAGGCCGCCGAGGTCACCCGGGTCGGCATCTCCTACTCGGTGGGCTTCGTCGACGAGCGGCTCTGGCGGGCTGTCGAGCCGGGCACTCCCAGCCCGCGCCGCAGGCTGGACGCCGTCCGGACGCTCAGCGACGCCGGCTTCTCGGTGGGCGTGCTGATGGCGCCGATCCTGCCCGGCCTCAGCGACGACGACGAGTCGATCGACGCCACGGTGGCGGCGGTCGCGGCGGCCGGGGCGACCAGCGTCACGGCGATACCGCTGCACCTGCGCCCCGGCGCCCGCGAGTGGTACGCGCACTGGCTGGCCCGCGAGTTCCCGCACCTGGTGCCCCGCTACCGCGAGCTCTACCGCTCCGGGGCGTACGCGCCGCAGGCCTATCAGCGGGAGCTGACCGCGCGGGTGCGGATCGCCGCGCGCCGCCACGGCCTGCACCGGGGCGAACGGGGCGAGAACCGCGACCTTCCGGAGCCGCCGCCGCCCGCCGCCGAGCAGCTCACTCTGCTCTGACCGCCCGCGACGCGGGCGAGGTTCCGGAGCTACAGTCGCCGGGTGCGTACCGCTCAACAGATCCTCGCCGAATCCGCCGTGATCGCCGTGGTGGGTGCTTCCCGTGACCCGCTGAAGGCGGCACACAGTGTGCCGTTGCAGATCCAGCGGCACGGCTGGCGGATCATCCCGGTCAATCCGACGGCCGACGAGCTCTTCGGGGAGAAGGTGTACCGGACGCTCGCCGACATCCCGCACCCGGTGGACCTGGTGAACGTGTTCCGGCCCGCCGAGGACGCGGTCGAGGTGGTCCGGCAGGCGGTGGCGATCGGCGCGCCGGCGGTGTGGTTGCAGCTCGGCATCGTGTCGCCGGAGGCGCGGCGGATCGCCGAGGAGGCGGGCATCGAGTACGTCGAGGACCGCTGCTTGGCGGTGGAGCGCGCAGTAGGCGCCCTCACCCGCCTCACCTAACCCCTGGCCGCTACTGCCGGCGGCGAGCGGCCGGATCGGAGACGACTCGGGCGCCCGGCGCACTCAGTCGGCGTGCTTCCAAAGATCTTGGAACGGTGGTGCCCCTGAAGGGCCGCGAAGTTTCAAGATCGCCCATCACCCCCCTCCGCTCTTTGCGATGCGGGTGCATTGCAAACCGACGGCCCCGCCGGTTACATTGCAAGTGCAATGGAACGTCTCGGGGCGGAGAGAGCCGTGCGGGAGCGGAATCCGATCGCGTTGCTGCGGAACGCGGTCGTCTACGAGATCGGCATGTGGCGCAGCCTCTACCGCTGGCTCCTGCGCCGGCCGCCGACGCGGGAGCCCGGGGCGGAGGTCTTCGGCTACGTCGGCGTGGTGAAGCCGATCCTGATCGCCTTCATCGTCCTCTCGGCGGTGGAGATCCCGATCTTCGACGTGATCCTCGCCCACACCCTGCCGTCGGCGCGCAAGATCGTGCTGGCGCTCGGCGTCTGGGGCCTGCTGTGGATGGTCGGGCTCTTCGCCAGCCTGCGGGTGCACCCGCATGTCGCGGAGGCGGCCGGGCTGCGCGTCCGCAACGGATTCTCGGTCGACTTCCTGGTGCCGTGGGCGGCGATCGCCTCGGCGGACGCCCGCTACCGCTCGCTGCCGTCCAGCCGAGCCGTCCAGGTCGAGCACGGTGACTCGGGCCCGATCCTGAACGTCGCCGCCGCCAAGCAGACAAGCGTCGACCTGGTGCTGCGCGAGCCGCTCTCGGTACGGCTGCCGAAGGGGCCGAGCGAACCGGTGCGGGAGATCCGCCTCTACGCCGACGACCCCGCCGCCCTGGTCGATCACGCCCGCCGGCAGCTCGCCGCGCACGCGGCCGGCGCGGGCACCTGACCCGGGGCCGGGCGGCTCAGAGCTTGTACTCCCTGAGCAGGCCCCGGGAGATGATGGTCTTCTGGATCTCCGAGGTGCCCTCGCCGATCAGCAGGAACGGCGCCTCCCGCATCAGCCGCTCGATCTCGTACTCCTTCGAGTAGCCGTAGCCGCCGTGGATGCGGAAAGCCTCCTGCACCACCTCGGCGCAGTACTCGGAGGCGAGCAGCTTGGCCATGCCGGCCTCGACGTCGTTGCGCTGACCGGCGTCCTTGAGTCGGGCCGCGTTGACCATGAGCGCGTGCGCCGCCTCGATCTTCGTACCCATCTCGGCGAGCTTGAAGGCGACGGCCTGGTGCTTGGCGAGGGGCTGGCCGAAGGTGCGGCGCTGCTGGGCGTACGCGACGGCCAGCTCGAAGGCCCGGATGGAGATGCCGCAGGCGCGGGCGGCGACGTTGACCCGCCCGACCTCGATGCCGTCCATCATCTGGTAGAAGCCGCGGCCCACCTGTTCCTCGCCGCCGAGCACCGCCGAGGCGGGCACCCGCACCCCGTCGAGCACCATCTCCGTGGTCTCGACGCCCTTGTAGCCCATCTTCTCGATCCGGCCGGGGATGGTGAGGCCGGGCGCGGTCTCGCCGAACCCGGGCTCCTTCTCCAGCAGGAAGGTGCTCATGTTGCCGTAGACCGAGTCGGCGCCGGTGTCGGTCTTGACCAGGGTGGCCACCACCGAGGAGTACGCGCCGTTGGTGAGCCACATCTTCTGGCCGTCGATGACGAACCGGTCGCCGTCGCGGACCGCCCTGGACTTGATCGCGGCGACGTCGGAGCCGCACTCCGGTTCCGACATGGAGAACGCGCCGCGCACCTCGCCGGTGGCCATCCGGGGCAGCAGGCGACTCTTCTGCTCCGCGGAGCCGTGCTGGGAGATCAGGTAAGCCACGATGAAGTGGGTGTTGACGATGCCGGAGATCGACATCCAGCCCCGGGACAGCTCCTCGACGACAAGGGCGTAGGTGAGCAGCGACTCGCCGAGCCCGCCGTGCTCCTCGGCGATGGTGAGGCCGAACAGACCCATCTCCCGCATCCCGTCGAGGATGTCGGCCGGGTACTCGTCGGCGTGCTCCAGCCGCTGAGCGTGCGGGATGATCTCCTTGTCGGCGAACTCGCGAACGGTCTCCAGGATCGATCGCTGCACATCGGTCAGGCCGGGCGTCTGGGCGAGTCGAGCCATCTCAGCCTCCGGGGGATCATCGCATTACTCGTAAGTAACCGAACGCTCGGTCAGTATCGGCCGCCCCTCCCCGCCAGGCCAAGGTGACCAGTCCACCCAACCGCTGTGAAAAGGTTCACCGCTCGGGTAGCGTCCGGCAAGAGGGCCACGACCTGCCGGCACGGAGGAGGAGACCGTGACGAACCCGCCACCGTCCGACCCGCCCGGTGGCGAGCAGCCGCCCTCCCCGTACGAGCCGCCACGGGACCAGCCCGGCGCCACGCAGCCGCCGGAGCGCTCGCCCTACGCGCCCCCCTCCGACGAGACCTCGCCGTTCGGCCCGCCGCCCGAGCGACCGCCGTACCTAC
>NZ_SMKG01000327.1 GCF_004348525.1 Micromonospora sp. 15K316
GGCCGGGCGGACCCGGCGGCGGCCGACCCGGCCGGCGCGGGCCACGGCCGCGCTGGGGGCGGATCGCACTCGTCGCCGGGATCGCCGTCGTGGTCCTCGCGCTGCTCGGCGGCGTCGGCGCCTGGCTCTACGTGCGCAACCTCGACAAGGACCTCGCCCGGACCGACCCGTTCTCGGAGATCACCGAGGGGCGGCCGACCAAGCAGGTCGAGGGGGCGCTCAACATCCTGCTGGTCGGCAGCGACTCCCGGGATCCGGACGCCCCGGTCGACCAGGCGGGCAAGTGGCGGGCCGACACGATCATCGTGATGCACATCCCCTCCGACCACCAGTCGGCCTACCTGGTTTCCATCCCCCGCGACCTGTACGTGCCGATCCCGGAGAACGCCGGTGCCGACTGTGACTCCGGCCGGCGGGCGAAGATCAACGCAGCCTTCGCCTTCGGCGGCCTGCCGCTCGCGGTACGCACCGTCGAATGCTTCACCGACGTCCGGCTGGACCACGTCATGGCGATCGACTTCGCCGGCTTCAAGCAGGTCACCGACGCGCTCGGTGGGGTCGACCTGAACGTCGAGCGCACCGTCACCTCGATCCACAAGCCGTACCGGACGTTCACCAAGGGCATGAACCACATGGACGGCGCCGAGGCGCTGGACTGGATCCGCCAGCGCAAGCAGTTCCCGGACGGTGACTTCGCCCGGATGCGCCACCAGCAGGAGTTCCTGCGCGCCCTGATGGACAAGGCGGCCAGCAGCGGCACGCTGAGCAGCCCGCGGAAGCTGAACGCCTTCCTCCAGTCGGTGACCGACGCCGTCACCGTCGACCAGGGCTTCTCGTTGGTCGACATGGGATTGCAGTTCCGCAGCCTGCGAGGTGAGAACCTGACCTTCGTGACCAACCCGAACTCCGGCAGCGAGACGATCAACGGAGAATCGGTGGTGGTCTCCGACCGGGAGAAGGCCCTCGCGATGTACCGGGCCATGTCGGCCGACACGATGGCCGACTGGGTGAAGGCCAACCAGCAGAAGAAGAGCGACGGCGGCTGACCGGCCGTACGCGCGGAGGCCGGCGGCCCCGGTGTCGGCGAGAGAGTTCGCAGTTTCTGAGTACCAGCCACTGACCGGTCCCAATGACACTGGCTGATCGGTCAGTATGCCGGGTGTCCCGTCGGGGTTGCGGAATTTGCGGCAAGACGTACTCGCCATGACCGCAAAGTGTCCGTACAGTGTTCTCGCCCCCTGATAACGCGAGCTGGAGCACGCATGCCGGTTCAGACCAGCCGTCGCCCTCCGTCGCTGGATCGCTCTCATCCGCCCGCGGGCGGTTCCGCGGCCATCCCCTCCCAGACCCGCGGTCGCCCGGGCGACCCGGTCGCGCCCAAGAAGAGGCGTGCCCGGCGCAAGGATCCGCTCTGGGCCCGGCTCACCGTCGTGTTCGGCGCGGTCCTGATGCTGACCAGCGGAATCGCGATCGTCGGCAGCAAGGCCCTGATCAGCCAGGCGACCGGTGAGATCGCTCAGCGCAACCTGCTCGGCGACGCCGGCAAGACCGACGCCGAGGGCGGCGCGAGCCTGGAGGGCCCGATCGACATGCTGCTGCTCGGCGTGGACGCGCGGGAGCGGTGGGCGGCCGACGACGTACGGTCGGACTCGATCATCGTCCTGCACATCCCCGCCACGCACGACCAGGCGTACCTGATCTCCATCCCGCGGGACACAGAGGCGCACATCCCGGCGAACAAGAGGGCCGGCTGGAACGGCGGCACCGACAAGATCAACGCAGCCTTCCAGATCGGCGCCCGCAACGGCGGGGGCTGGGAGGGCGGCGCCCAGATGATGGCGAAGACCATCAAGGAGCTCACCGGGGTGAGCTTCGACGGCGGCGCGATCATCAACTTCGGTGGCTTCAAGAACGTGATCGACACGCTCGGCACGGTCCGGATCTGCGTCAAGCAGGAGGTCGAGTCGATCCACATGTCCTACGTGGACGGCAAGCCGATGTGGAACGCGGACGCCAAGAAGACCGGAAAGCAGATGAAGCCGGTGGTGCACAAGAAGGGCTGCCGGGAGATGGAGGGCTGGGCGGCGCTGGACTACGCCCGGCAGCGCAAGACCCTCACGAACGGCGACTACGACCGGCAGGCCAACCAGCAGCAGCTGATCAAGGCGATGGCCCGCAAGGCGACCGACAAGGGCATGCTGACCAACCCGCTCAAGCTCCAGCAGCTGATCAAGGCCGCCGGCAAGGCGTTCGTGCTCGACACCGGCGGTGCCAAGATCGAGAACCTCGTGCTCACCATGCGCGGTGTGACGGGGAACGAGCTGATCATGCTCAAGACGAACGCCGGCACCTTCAACGGCAACGACAGCGGCCGTGAGGAGCTGAGCGACGACTCGCTGGAGATGTTCAAGGCGGTCAAGGAGGACCGGCTCGCCCAGTACGTCTTCTACCACCCGGAAGTCATCTCCAACCGGAAGTGACCCGCGCGGAATCCGCGAAACGGACCGCTCGGCCGTGGCCCCACCCGTAGCCTGATAGTGAGCAAGACTCACGTATCGGCGACGGGGAGGGGCCACGTCCAGGTCGGGCGGGGACGGCGAGGAGCGGAGCGAGGCGCGTGCGGCCATCCGACCGCGCCGCGCCCGTTGGCCCCGCGTCCTGCTCGGAATCGGCCTGACCCTCGTGGTGCTGGCCGGCGTCACCGTGTTCGGGCTCCGTACGCTCACCGACCGGTACGACCGCACGGTGATCAAGGAACACCTGCTCGACGCCAGCGCCCGCAACGACCGTTCCGACCTCGACGGCCCGCTCAACTACCTGCTCATCGGCACCGACCGCCGGCCGGGGGACAACACCACCGAACAGCGCGCCGACACCATCCTCATCGTGCACGTGCCGACCGGGCTGCGGGAGGCGTATCTGGTCTCCATCCCCCGCGACCTGCTCGTCGCGATCCCCGCCGGGAGCGGCTACACCGGCGGCGAAGACAAGATCAACGCAGCGTACGAGCACGGTCGGGGCGGAGAGGCCGGAGCCCAGCTGCTGTCGGCCACGCTGACCCGGCTCACCGGAGTCCGCTTCGACGGCGCGGCCCTCGTCGACTTCTCCGGCATCCGGAAGGTGGTCGACCTGCTCGGCGGAGTCCGGATGTGCGTGGAACGCGAAGTTCGCTCGATCCACACCGACCGGGTGTTCAGCCCCGGCTGCCGGCAGATGGACGGCGCCGAGGCACTGGACTACGTCCGGCAGCGCTACGACCTGCCCGGCGGCGACTACGACCGGCAGCGCCACCAGCAGCAGCTGCTCCGGGCGATGCTGGACCGGGCAGGCGAGACACGGCTGCGCACCAACCCGATCAAACTCGACCAGGTGATCCGGGCCGTCGGCAGCTCGCTGACCGTCGACACCAACGGGGTGCCCCTGGAGGACCTGCTGCTCGCCCTCCGCGGGCTGCCCGCGAACGCGCTGCGCGGGGTGCAGGTGCCGTCGCACTCGCAGACCATCGACGAGGTGTCGTACGTGGTGCTGGAGAACGGCGGCGACGGCCTCTTCGACGCCGTACGGGGCACCCGGATGCCGGACTGGACCCGGGCCAATCCGCGCTGGGTCGTACGGCTGTGACGATGCCGATGGCCCGGACCGCAGCGATCACTCCGGTGAGGTTCTAGGCTTGGTAGCCGTGTTCGGACCCCAGGTACCCACCGTGACCGTGCCCGAGATCGCCGACGACACCTACCTGCTCGACGTCCGCGAGGACGACGAGTGGGCCGCCGGCCACGCGCCCGACGCCCATCACCTGCCGATGATGGAGCTGCCGAGCCGGCTGTCCGAGGTGCCGACCGATCGGGACGTGGCAGTCATCTGCCGCTCCGGCGGCCGCTCCGCCCAGGTCGTCGCCTACCTCGTACGCAACGGCTTCGACCAGGTGCGCAACGTGGCCGGCGGCATGGGCGAGTGGGCCGCCGCCGGGCGGCCGGTGGTCGGCGAGAACGGGCAGCCGGGCCGAGTGCTCTAGGCGGGCGGGATGGGCGAACAACCCCTGGTCTTCGCGCACCGTGGCGCCTCGTACGACCTGCCCGAGCACACCCTCGCGGCGTACCTGCGCGCGCTGGCGGAGGGCGCCGACGGGCTGGAGTGTGACGTCCGGCTGACCCGCGACGGGCACCTGGTCTGCGTACACGACCGGCGGCTGGACCGCACCAGCAACGGGCACGGCCTGGTCAGCGCCCGCACCCTCGCCCAGCTGGAGGAGCTCGACTTCGGATCCTGGCACCCGGGCTGCGTACCGGGCGAGGGGGACGAGCCGCCGGACGAGTCGCACACCCGGTTGCTCACCCTGGAGCGGCTCCTCGACGCGGTGCTCGCCGCCGGCCGGCCGGTCCGGCTGCTGATCGAGACGAAGCACCCGTCCCGCTACGGCCGGGACGTCGAGCGGCGACTGGTCGCGATGCTGCGCCGCTACGGGCTGACCGAGCCGGCGCCGGACGACCCGGTCCAGGTCACCGTGATGTCGTTCGCGCCGCTGGCCGTACGCCGGATCCGGGACCTCGCCCCCGCCCTGCCCACAGTGCTCCTGCTCGAGGTGCTGCCGCGCTGGCTGCGGCTCGGCCGCCTGCCGTTCGGCACGCGCATCGCCGGACCGGGCATCGCGTTGGTGCGGGACCGCCCCCAGCTGCTGCCGGCGCTGCGCGCCGCCGGCAACCAGGTGTACGTCTGGACCGTCAACCAGCCCGAGGACCTGGACCTCGTCCTCACCGCCGGAGTGGACGGCATCATCACCGACCGCCCCGCCCAGACCCTGGCCCGCCTCGGCCGCTGACCGTCGCCCAGGCGGCAGCGGCCCGGGCCCGGCAGGGGCCGGATAGCTCCGGCAGAGGGCCGAGCGGTCCGGTAGGGGGC
>NZ_SMKG01000328.1 GCF_004348525.1 Micromonospora sp. 15K316
GGCGGGTGATGGGCTCGAACTCGGCGGCCAGGGCGGCGTCCAGGTCGTCGGGGAGCCGCGGATCCAGCGGGTTCAGCCGCTTCTGGGCCGGTGGCGTGTGGCCGTTCGTCGCCGTCCGGCGGTCTTGGTCGCCGTCTCCGGACGCGGCCTTGGCCTCCTCGAACTCGGAGACCGACTCGGCCAGCTCGGCGACCGGGTCCATCTCGGCCATCGTGTCCCACTCGTCACGCGGGACCTTGTGCCAGCTCTTCTCCTCGGCGGCCGGGGCCGGTTGGAAGACGAAGGTCCGGTATGACCAGAAGCGGAACAGCGTGGCCAGCACCACGCCGCCGGTCTTGGCGATGTTCAGTGCCAGCAGGCTGGTGACGCCGAGGCCGTACTTGGCCGCGGCGAGGACGCCGAGCTCGATGAGCAGACCCGTGGCATTGAACAGGAAAAATAGGACATATTCGCGCCGTAGTGCTGATTTTGGTCGATCGCGGTACGTCCAGTGGCGATTCATCAGATACGACGTGATCGTCGCCACCACCGTGGCGATCACCGTCGCCTTCAGCTGACCGGCGACGAAAACGGTCAGTGCCAGCGCATTGAACACGGCGTAATTGATGACGGTGTTGATGCCACCGACGATGCCGAATTTGAGCGCCTCGTGGACGAACTTCTGCCAGCGCTCGGGCAGCAGACGGACAAGACGCATGCGGAACACCTTAAGACAGTGATCTGGGCCGGCAGGCTCCGGCCGGACGGGATGGGCGGCAGGTCACGCCCCGTGGTCTCGGTCGTACGTCACTTCCGGAACGGCTGGGGTTCCCGCTTCCGGGAAGACGAACCGTCGGTAGGACCAGAACCGGAAGAGTGTCCCGAGCCCGGTGCCGACGATGAAACTCGCGATGTTGTCCGCCAGCGGGGTGCGGAACACCTCCGGCCAGAGGCTGCCCAGCCCGTACCGGCTGATGGCCAGGCACGCGACGGCGATGCCGAGGCCGACGCCGTTGAAGAAGAAGAAGAGCGCGTACTCGCGGGCCGGGTTGTTGCGCTGACGGTGCCGCCAGGTCCAGAACCGGTTGCCCACGAACGCGACGGTCGCGGCGATCACGGTGGAGATCGTCTTCGCGGTGACCTGCTCGAGGCCCTCCATCGCGGTCAGGTAGTTGAAGAGCGCGAAGTCGAGCAGGAAGGCGATGCCGCCCACGGTGGCGAACTTGCTCATCTCGTGGACGAGGTGACCGAAACGGTCGAACAGCGCCCGGAGCGGGCCGGTGCGGGTCGGTCGGGAGCCCTCTTGCTCTCCCGTCATCGTCGCGGCCACCCGCCGAGCCTACCGGCTGAGGACACGTGGCATCGGTAGCAACGACGAGCGGGGGCGGCCGGCACCGGCGGCACCCGCGGCGACCGCGGTCGACATGGACAGAGCGTAATCGCCGGGACGGCGTCGCGTGGTGGAACGGCGGAGGCTCCCCGGTGTCGTCACGGCGATCCCGGCGGCCCTAGAACGCCTCGGCGGTCAGCCGACGGGCGAAGGTTTTCCCGAGGATTTGCGTGAAACTGCGCGCAGAAACGGGTATCAGATCGCGATGCCGCAGCGTGTCCCTACCTTGTGCAGTTCTTCACAACCAGTCCCACTGACTGGGGAGGCTGCCCGGTTTACGCTGAGCCCAATCCCAGGTTTCCACAAGGCGAAGCGGCTCCCGCCCGCCCAGACTCGTGCATCCCATAGATCGGTCAGCGTCGACCACAAGGAGATGTGTCATGGTTGCTCCGGCTGTTGTTCGGGGTATCGATCAGGCCCCGACGTCCCATCCCAAACTTCTCGCCTGGGTCCGTGAGGTCGCAGAACTGACCACCCCGGACCGGGTCGTGTGGGTGGACGGGTCCGACGAGGAGTGGCGTCGTCTCACCGACGAACTCGTGGACGCGGGCACCCTGATCCGGCTGAACCCGGAGAAGAAGCCGAACTCCTTCTACGCCCGCACCGATCCCTCGGACGTGGCCCGGGTCGAGGAGCGCACCTTCATCTGCTCCGTCGACGAGGCGGACGCCGGCCCCACCAACAACTGGATGGCCCCGGCCGAGATGAAGCGCGTGATGACCGACCTCTACCGGGGCTCCATGCGCGGCCGGACGATGTACGTCATCCCGTTCTGCATGGGTCCGGTCGAGGCGGAGAACCCGATGTTCGGGGTGGAGATCACGGACAGCCCGTACGTGGTCGCCTCGATGCGCATCATGACCCGGATGGGCCGGTCGATCCTCGACGCGATGGGCGACGACGCGGACTTCGTGCACGCGCTGCACTCGATCGGTGCGCCGCTCGCGCCCGGCCAGCAGGACGTGGCCTGGCCGTGCAACGAGACCAAGTACATCTCGCACTTCCCGGAGACCCGGGAGATCTGGTCGTACGGCTCCGGCTACGGCGGGAACTCGCTGCTCGGCAAGAAGTGCTACTCGCTGCGGATCGCCAGTGTCATGGGGCGGGACGAGGGCTGGCTCGCCGAGCACATGCTGATCCTGAAGATCACCTCGCCGGAGGGGCGGGTCTACCACATCGCCGGCGCCTTCCCGTCGGCCTGCGGCAAGACCAACCTGGCCATGTTGGAGCCGACGATCCCCGGCTGGAAGGTCGAGACGATCGGCGACGACATCGCCTGGATGCGGTTCGGCCCGGACGGTCGCCTCTACGCGGTCAACCCGGAGTACGGCCTCTTCGGCGTCGCGCCCGGCACCGACTGGAAGACCAACGCCAACGCGATGCGCACGCTCGACCGCGGCAACTCCATCTTCACCAACGTGGCCCTGACCGACGACGGGGACATCTGGTGGGAGGGGATGGGCGACCCGCCGGCGCATCTGACCGACTGGAAGGGCAACGACTGGACGCCGGAGAGCGACAGCCTCTCTTCGCACGCGAACAGCCGGTTCTGCACCCCGATCACGCAGTGCCCGATCCTCGCCGAGGACTACTACGACCCGAACGGCGTGCCGATCGACGCCATCCTCTTCGGAGGCCGCCGCCGGGACACCGTTCCCTTGGTGACCGAGGCCCGCGACTGGGTGCACGGGGTCTACCTGGGCGCGACGCTCTCCTCGGAGACCACCGCCGCCGCGTCCGGTGCGGTCGGCGTGGTCCGGCGCGACCCGATGGCGATGCTGCCGTTCATCGGTTACCACGCCGGCGACTACTTCCGGCACTGGATCGAGATGGGCAAGGGCGCCGACGGCGACGAGTCCAAGCTGCCGCAGATCTACTACGTCAACTGGTTCCGCAAGGACCCGGACGGCAACTTCCTCTGGCCCGGGTTCGGCGAGAACTCCCGGGTTCTCAAGTGGATCGTCGAGCGTATCGAGGGGCGCGCCGAGGCGGTGGAGACGCCGATCGGCATGGTGCCGGCCCAGGACGCGCTGGACGTCGAGGGTCTGGACATGACGCCCGAGGATGTCCGGATCGCGCTCAAGGTCGACCCGGAGGAGTGGCGCCAGGAGCTGCCGCTGGTCACCGAATGGTTCGAGAAGTTCGGCGACAAGCTGCCCGGCGTTCTCTGGGCCGAGTTGGACGCGCTGCGCGCCCGGCTCGACGCGGAGCAACCGCAGCGCTAGGGCGACTCTCCCGGATCTCGTCGCAGGCCGGCGAAGATCCGGAAGCCACGCCCGGGTGTAACGCGCCCCCGGCAGGGGCATCATCGGATGTCATGAGGACGGCCGCCGCGACCGAGGTCCGGCGGCCGTCCGCTGTCCGGTCGCTGACCTGGCTGTCGGCGGTGTCCGCGGCGGCCACCGTCGCGGTCGAGGTGCTGAACTGGTGGTACGCCCCGGAGCAGGGCTTCGGGCTGGCGGTCCGTACCGGCTGGGCGATGCTGCGCTCGCTCGGCTTCCTGGTGCTGATCGGGCACGTCCGTCGGGGCAGGATCGTCGCCCGGCCGTTCGGGCTCATCCTCGCCGTCACCACGGTCTTCGCGGTCGGCCGGCTGGTCGTGCCCCGGCACGGCGTGCCACCGGCGCCGGGAGCGATCGGCTTCGCCCTGCTCACCGCGCTCTGCGCGGCCGTGGTCTGGCAGCTCTACCGCTCGCCGGCGCTCGCCGAGCACCTGGTCCGGCACCGCCGGCGGCTGGTCGTCGAGCGGTCCGGCATCTTCTGGCGCGAGGTGGCACCACGGCGGCCCGAGGCCAGTGGCTGGCTGCTGACGAGCCGGGCTGCCGCCTTCACGTACAGCCCGCTCATGCTCGTACCGGCGCTGGCCGCCGTCGGCGCGGTGCTGGACGGGCGGCTGGTCGCCGTGCCGGCCGTGCTGCTCTGGCTGGGTGGCGGGATCCTCGCCAGCTACCTGGTGCTGTTCTGCACCGCCTTCCTGCTCCGCGGTCGGCGCTGGGCCCGCCTGCTCCTGGTCGCGGTCACGGTGCTGGTGCTCGCCGTCGACCTTCCACTGTGTCTGTGGCTGCTCGGCCCGGACGGGCTGGTCCGCGACGGTGGCCCGCTGGTGGTGGCCGCCGGCGTGGCGCTGTACGGCGTGTGGCGCGCCGACCGCGCGCTCCGGGGCGGGGCGGGCACGGCCTGACGCCCGCCCCCGGCGGAACGCGCCGGACGATGCGGTGCCGGCCTTCGTGGGCGGGGACCGGGCAGGATGGAGGAGTGAGCTCGGTCACGGCGGGCGGTGGGCCAGGTTCCGCCCCGACGCGCGACCGGCGATCAGCGAAGGCCGGAGGAGGGCGACACGGTGAGCGACGAGTTCGACGTGGTGGTGGTCGG
>NZ_SMKG01000329.1 GCF_004348525.1 Micromonospora sp. 15K316
AGATGTGTATAAGAGACAGCCTCCGGAAGGGAGAACGCGATGCGCTGGACCGAACCGACCCGAGCCGTGCTCGCCGTCCTGCTCGGCGCCGGCCTGCTCCTCGGCCGGCCGGCGCCCGGCGCGGCGACGGGGTTCGTCGAGGACTACCCGGTCACCGCCGCGGCGATGCGCACGGCCGGCCCGCCGTACGCCGACTGGGCGGCCCGCGGACGGCGGTTCCTGCTCTTCGACCCCCGCGGTGACGGCCGCGCCGTCGAGGTCCTGGGCGACCTGGGCACGGCCGACCGCGTCGCCGTGCTGGTGCCCGGGGTGGGCAGCACGTTGCGCGACTTCGATCGGGGGCTGGGCGGGGTCGCCCGGCGCGCTCCGGCCGGGCAGGCCCGCGCCCTCTACGCCGCACTGCGGGCGGCGGACCCGGGCGCGCGGGTGGCGGTGCTGGCCTGGCTCGGCTACGACGCGCCCGACGGCGTGCTCGCGGCCGCCGGTCCGGCCCCCGCCCACCGCGGCGCCGTCGCGCTGCGGGCGACGCTACGCGGGCTGGCCGCGCACCACCCGTCGGCCAGGGTGACCGTGATCGGGCACAGCTACGGCGCGCTGGTCGCCGGGCTGGCCGTCGACCGCGCGCCGGCACAGGTCACCGACGTGGTGACCCTCGGCGGCGTCGGGACCGGGGTGGACCGGGCCGGCGGGCTCGGCCCGGGCCGGCGGATCTGGGCGGCGGAGGCGCCGGACGACTGGATCCGCCGGGTGCCGCCGGTACGGCTGCCCGGTCTCGGGCACGGCCGACGACCGGCCGACCCGGAGTTCGACGCCCGCCCGCTGCCGGTGGACGGTGTGCACGGGCACGACGGCTACCTCGC
Source organism: Micromonospora sp. 15K316 (assembly GCF_004348525.1). GTDB lineage: Bacteria > Actinomycetota > Actinomycetes > Mycobacteriales > Micromonosporaceae > Micromonospora. The sequence continues at coordinate 861 of NZ_SMKG01000329.1, forward strand.
CCCGGGCACCGGCACGCTGGCCGCGGTGGCGTCGGTCGTGCTCACCGGCAGCTCGGTCACCGGCGCGGCCCGCACCGCTCCCGCCCCGATCGGAGCGGCCCCGTGACCCGGGACCGGCCCGTCGACGCGCTGCGCGGGTACGCCGTGGCCGCCGTGGTGCTCGGACACTGGCTGGTGACCGGTCTGGTGCTCACCGGCGACGGATCGCTCGGCCAGGCCAGCCCGCTCGCCGCGATGCCCGCCCTGGCCCCGGTGACCTGGCTGTTGCAGGCCCTCGGCCTCTTCTACTTCACCGCCGGTTTCGCGTCGGCCCGCTCGGCCGCGCGGTACCGCTGTGGCCAGGGCCGCTGGCTCGCCCGCCGCCTGCGCCGCCTCGTGCTGCCCGCCGTCGCGCTGCTCGGCAGCGGTGCCGCGGTGCTGCTGGCGGCGACCGTGGCCGGCGTCCCGGACGACACGCTCGGCGTCGCGCTGACCCTCGCGGTGAGTCCCCTGTGGTTCCTGCTGCCGCTCTGCGCCCTGGTGGCGCTGACCGGCCCGCTGCGGGCAGCCGTACGCCGGTGGGGGGCGTGGTGGTGCGTCGTGCCGGCGGTCGCCGTGGTGGCCGGCGCCGACCTGGCCGACCGGCTGCTGCCGGCGGTCGGCGGGCTGCTGCCGGTGCGCCTGCTGGCCGCCTGGGCGATCCCCTACCTGCTCGGCCTGGCGTACGCCGACGGGCGACTCACCGGGCGCAGACCGGCGGCCGCGCTGGCGGTCGGCGGCGCGGGGACGCTCGCCGTCCTGATCGTGGCCGGGTACCCGGCCAGCGCCGTCGGCGTGCCCGGCGCGGCGATGTCGAACCTGAACCCGCCCTCGCTCCTCGCGGTCGCCCTGGCCGTCACCCAGATCGGGGTGGGGCTGCTGGCCCGCCCGGCACTGCTGCGACTCACCCGGCGGCCGTGGCCGGCCCGGGCGGTGCAGGTGGTGAACCGGTACGCGGTGCGGATCTACCTCTGCCACCAGCCCGTCCTGGTCGGGGTCACCGCGCTGGCGGCCCACGTGGGCGGACCGCTGCCGGGGCTGCACACCGCCCCGGACGGTCCGCGCTGGTTGCTGGCGCGCGCATGCTGGCTGCCGCTGCTCGCGCTGGTGCTGGCGGCGCTCGTCCACCGACGCCCCGCCACGTCGGCCCGGTCGCCTTGGCCGTCGACGCTCGACGGGCCCCGCCACGCCGGCCCGTCCGGGTGGACCCGCCGGATGTGAGGCTCTCTCCGCCCGGGTATATGATGTTCATCGTTCCGAGCCCCGCCGACCGCAGGAGGTGATCGCTGTGCGAGATAGCGATCCTCCCAGTCGTGGCCGGGCCGATCGTCAGCCCCGCTGAGCCACGGCTGCAGCAGGTGAGCTGACCCAGCTCCGCTCCCGCACGTCACCCCTCCCGGCCCTCCGGTCGGGGCGACGTCCTGCGCCGTCCGTCGTTGCGGGCGGTCCCGGGAGCCTCCCGGTCACGAGTTCGTGTGTGCGTCCTGTTCCACCCCACGGCCCCGGCGCGTCCGAGGCCGCCAAGTCGCCACTCGGAGTCGACCATGAGTCGTTACGTCGCCCCGCTGGGGTTCACCCTCGCCGCCGTCTGGGTGGCGGTCCTCTTCGTCCTCGCCGGGCGCTGACCCGGCCGGCCGACGGCGAGGAGGCGTCGGGAGGCGCGAGCCACGACGCCGACCCGGAGCGGGCCGCTCGCCCGGATGATTGATCACCGCATCGGCCCGGTCCGGGAGAGCCCGCAGCCGCCCGGATCGTCCGTCACATCCGCGACGGGCTGCGCGACGTCCGGTTGGTCGCGCCCGCGGGACAACCTTTCTGACCTCGCTCTCCTCGTCCCGGCCGTCACAGCATCCGGGACGACCAGAGCAGACTCAGCGCGCCCGCGCAGAGCGCGAGCAGCAGCGCGACGCCCGCGTACCACTGGGTGATCTCCCGGGGCTCCGTGCGGAACCCGATCGAGCTGCCCATGTCCTGGTAGACCTGCTTCAGCTCGGTCACCGAGGCCGCCTCGTAGAAGTAGCCCTCGGTCGTCTCGGCCAGCTCAGCCAGGGCCAACCGGTCCACCGGCACCCGTTGCAGCTGCCCGCCGATGTCCACCTGCCCGCCGTCGGTGCCGAACGCGATGGTGGAGACGGGCACGTTCGCCGCCTGCGCGGCCGCGGCCGCCTCCTCCACGGCGCGGCCCGCGGTGCGGTAGCCGTCGGAGAGCAGCACGATCCGGGCCGGCGGGATGCCGGCGGCGCCGTCGGCGGGCACCGACCGGATCGCCTCCAGGCAGGTGAAGACGGCCTCTCCCGTGGCGGTCGCCTCGGCCAACACCAACCCGTCGATCGCGCTGGTCACCGCGCCCCGGTCCTTGGTCGGCGGCACCAGTACGTTCGCCGACTTCGCGAAGGAGACCAGCCCCAGGTTGTAGCTCTCGGGCAGCTCGTCGACGAACTGCTTCGCCGCCTCCTGGGCGGCCTCCAGCCGGTTCGGCGCCACGTCGTCGGCCTGCATCGACAGCGACACGTCGATCGCGAGCATGACTGTCGCCCGCTCCAGCGGCTCCTTGGTGTCCACCGCCGGCCGGGCCAGCGCGGTGGCGAGTACGAGCAGGCAGAGCAGGAACGCGGTCGCCGGCACGTGCCGCCGCCAGCCGAGGCCCTTCGGCGCGAGGGTGCGCAGCAGCTCCACGTTGGTGAAGCGCATCGCGTACGCGCGGCGGTTGCGCTGCCGCCACACGTAGAACGCGGCGAGGGCGAGCACCGGCAGCACGGCCAGCAGCCACCACGGTTGCACAAAACGGATCATCGTGTCGTCCCTCGGGTGCGGGTGTGCCGCTGCGCGGCCACGAAACGCACCATGTCCAGCAGCCAGTCTCGGTCGGTACGCAGGCGAAGGTGCGCCGCCCCGGCGGAGCGCAGCGTCGCGGAGATCTCCGCGCGCTGGGCGGCCGCCGCCTCGGCGTAACGGTGGCGCAGACGCGGGTCGGCCGTCTGCACCTCGTGCAGCTCGCCGGTCTCCGGGTCGACCACCGGCAGCACGCCCACGTCGGGCAGCTCCAGCTCACGCGGGTCGACCACCTCGACGGCGAGCACGTCGTGGCGTACCCGCAGCTTGCGCAGCGGCCGGCTCCACTGCGCGGGCGGGGCCAGGAAGTCGGACACCACCACCACCAGGCCACGCCGGCGGGGCGGCCGGTTCAGCATCTCGATCAGGGCGCCCAGGTCGCCGCGCCCCGGCCGCAGTTCGGTGCCGGCGACGGCGCGGAGCAGGCCCTGGGCCTCCCGGCGGCCGGAACGGGCGGGCAGTCGGGTCAGCACGCCGGGGCCGGCGGGCGGCGGGACGCCACGTCGGCGGCCGGCGGGGGCCGCTCCCGCCCCGGTGCCGATCACCGCGCCGACCCGGTTTCCCCCGCGTACGGTCAGGTGGGCGATCGCGGCCACGGTGGCCACCACCACGTCCCGCTTGAGCCACCTGCCGGTGCCGAAGTCGAGGCTCGCGGAGAGGTCCACCGCCAGCCACGTCTCCAGCTCCCGGTCGGCGACGGTCCGCCGGACGTGCGCGGTGGTGGTACGCGCGGTGACCGGCCAGTCCATCCGGCGTACGTCGTCGCCGGGGCGGTACTCGCGTGACTCCCCCGCCTCGCTGCCGGGACCGGGCAGCAGGCCGACGTAGTCGCCCTGCAGGAGCCCGTCGAGCTTGCGGGTGACCAGCAGTTGGAGGCGGGAGAGGAC
>NZ_SMKG01000032.1 GCF_004348525.1 Micromonospora sp. 15K316
GGTCCTGTAGCACGCCCGCCCGCCCAGCTCATGATCGTCCGGCCGGATGCAGGCCGGTCGATGGGCTAGGCTGCCCGACCGTGACTGACGCCGCCGCCGCACCCACCTGCCTGGCCCGCCCCTTCACCGGACCGGACGACTTCCCGGCCGGGTGTGCGGCGGCGCGCGGCCTGAACGGCCGGCCGCTGCACGCGGCCGCGCTCAAGTTCTTCTGGGGACCCATGGACTGCGGCAAATCCACGATGGCGTTGCAGATGAACTACAACCACGCCCGGCAGGGGCGGCGGGGCCTCGTCACCACCCGCATCGACCGGTCCATGAGCGCGCAGGTCACCACCCGCATCGGGCTGGCGCACTCCGCCATCGAGGTCACCGACGACCTCGACCTGCGGGCCCTGGTGCGGGGCCGCTGGGACGAAGGCGTCCGCGTCGACTACCTCATCTGCGACGAGGCCAGCTTCTACACGGTCGAGCACGTCGAGCAGATGGCCGAACTGGTCGACAGCTACGACGTCGACGTGTACGCCTTCGGGCTGGCCACCGACTTCCGCTCGCACCTCTTCCCCGCCGCCCAGCGGCTCTTCGAACTCGCCGACGAGGTGGCCCGCATCCAGGTCGAGGTGCTCTGCTGGTGCGGGCGGGAAGGGCTACTCAACGCGCGGGTGGTCGACGGCCGGGTGGCCCGCGAGGGCGCGCAGGTCGTCATCGGCGACACCGTGGAGACCGCCGAGGTGCGCTACCAGGTGCTGTGCCGGCGGCACTACCGCAGCGGAGACCTCGGCCCCCGGCCCTGACCGGCCCACGTCGCACCCCGCCCGGGCCACCGCGCGGCCGCTCCTCGCCGGACACGCCGACGACGGTGCCGGCCGGCGTCAGAGCGGGTCACCACAGACCCGCCAGCCACCGTCCTCCTGCACCACCGGCAGCTCGCGTTGCTCGGTCAGGCCGCTCGCGCGGGTCAGCTCGACCACCACCGTGCCGCGCGGCCGGCCACCGCGGGTGGTGACCGCCACGTCCACGATTTCGTAGTCACGGACCTCCGGCGGGGTGCGTACCCAGCTCTCGAAGCCACCCTCGCTCCACTTCTTGCGGGCGTCGGCGCAGAGCCGGTCATAGGCGCGGCCGGTGTCGCCGAGGACGACCTCCCGCAGGAACTCGTCGGCGGCCTCCCGCACCGGGCCCGCCGCCTGGGTGACCACCTGGAGGTTGCGCACGCCGAGCCCGGCCACGCCGATGCAGCACAGGGCGACACCGACACCGGCGAACACCAGCCCGGTACGCATCGGGCGGCGCCGCCGGGCCGGCCGGTTCCACGACTGCCCAGCGCCCACGCCACGACCGTAAAGAACCGGAACGGGTCCGCGGGCGGCATTCGCCTCTGTCGCCGGTCCCACCGCATCGTCTACCGTCGGGCCACCACCCTCCCGCCGTGCCAGGAGCGCGCATGACCCGCTACGTGCAGCCGGTACCCGCCCCCGACGACCCGTACGGCAGCGACCCGCTGCTGCGGTCCTGGCTGGAACGGCAGCTCGGCGCCGCCGGGCACGCCGCGGCCAAGGACCGCCTCGCCGACCTGGCCGCCGACGTGACCGGGCCGCTGCGCCTCGCGCACGCCGACGCCGAGTCGCACCCGCCGACGCTGGTCCGCTACGACCCCTGGGGGGCGCGCGTCGACCGGATCGACACCTCCGCCGGCTGGCAGGCGCAGCGCGCCGCCGCCGCCCGGCACGCCGTGGTGGCCCTGCCCTACCTGAAATCGGCGCGCGGCACCTGGGGTGCCGCCGTCCGCGTCGTCCAGCACGCCCTGCTGCACCTGTACGGGCCGGAGTCGGCCACCTTCTCCTGCCCGGTGGCCATGGCCGACGGCGCGGCGGCGTTGCTCAGCCTCCCCGAGGTCGACCCGGCGGTCCGGGACGCCTGGCTGCCCCGGCTGCTCTCCACCGACCCGGACACGGCGATCACCAGCGGCCAGTGGATGACCGAGTCGCAGGGCGGCTCCGACCTGGGACGCTCCAGCACCATCGGCCGCCCCGCCGCCGACGGTTCGTGGCGGCTGACCGGGGAGAAGTGGTTCTGCTCGGCCGCCGACTCGGCGATGGCGGTGGCGTTGGCCCGGCCCGAGGGGGCCGGGCGGGGCAGCCGGGTCCTCGCCCCGTTCCTGGTGCCCCGCTACGCCGCCGACTCGCCGCTGGCCGGTCACACCGCGGCGCTCGCCCCGGCGCCGGGGGTCACCGTGCACCGGCTCAAGGAGAAGCTGGGTACGCGGGCGCTGCCGACCGCGGAGATCGGGTTGCGCGACGCGTACGCCCTGCCGTTGGGTGACCCGGCCCGCCCCGGCCTGGTCCGGGCGATGACCCTGGTGGTGGTGACCCGGGTGCACAACGCGGCAGCCGCCGCCGGCGGGATGCGTCGCGGTCTGGCCTACGCGCGGGCGTACGCCTCGGCGCGGCACGTGGCCGGTGGGGCACTGTCGACGTCCCCGCTGCACCGGGCCACCCTCGGCACGCTCGCGCTCGATGCGGCCGGCGCGTTCGTGCTCGCCGGGCACGCGTTCGCGCTGCTCGGGCGGGTGGAGGTGGGCGCCCACCCGGCCGCCGCCGCCGAGTTGCGCATCGTGGCGCCGCTGGCGAAGCTGGCCACCGGCCGGCTCGCGGTCAGCTCGGCCGCCGAGTACGTGGAGAGCTTCGGCGGCGCCGGCTACGTGGAGGACACCGGCGTGCCCCGGCTGCTGCGGGACGCTCAGGTGCTGCCGATCTGGGAGGGCACCACCAACGTGCTCGCCCTGGACGTGCTGCGCGCGGTCAGCCGCGAGGACGCCGGGCCGCCGCTGCTGCGCCGCCTCGACGCCGCCGCCGACCTGGCCCGGCCGCTCTCCCCCGCGCTGGCCGACACGCTCGCCGCGGTCACCGCCGAGCTGCGCGAGCGCCTCGCCGGGGTCGCCGCCGACCCGCAGGCCGTGGCGGCGGTCGCCGGGGCGCGTGAGCTGGCGCTGCGCCTCGCCCACGCGCTCACCACGGCGCTGCTGGTGGAGCACGCGGCGTGGGGCGACGAGCAGGCAGAGGTCGCCGCCCGGCTCTGGGCCCGCCGTTGGCTGCGGCACGAGGAGATCGCCGAGGACGCCCACCACCACCTGGAACTGCTCGGCTGACGTCCGGGGCGTCGCGGTGGCCGGTGACCGCGTCGTCGGCTCACCGGCGTGCCGCACTCCTGCCGGACGGCTCACGGTCTGGGCCGTCTACGGTTCGATCAGGCCGGCCCGGATCGCGTAGCGGGTCAGTTCCAGCCGGTCGCGCAGGCCGAGCTTCTGCAACAGGTTGGCCCGGTGCCGCTCCACCGTCTTCACGCTGATGAAGAGCAGCCGGGCGATCTCCTTGGAGGAGTGGCCCTCGGCGACCAGCTTGAGGATCTCCTCCTCCCGCTCGGTGATCGCGCGGGCCGGGGCGTCCGCGCCCTGCGCGCTGCGCTCCAGGTAGTTGCGGATCAGCGCGTTGACCGCCCCGGGGTAGAGGAACGGCTCGTCGCGCATGGCGGCCCGGCACGCCTCCACCAGGTCCCGGTCGGCGACGGACTTGAGCACGTACCCGTTAGCGCCGGCCTTGAGCGCCTCGAAGAAGTACTGCTCGTTGTCGTACATGGTCAGGATCAGGATGCGCAGCTCCGGCTGCTGCCGGGCCAGTTCGCGGGCGGCCTGCAGGCCGGTCATCCGGGGCATGGCGATGTCGAGGATGACCAGGTCGGGGCGTTCGGCGGCGGCGAGGCTGACCGCCTCCGCGCCGTCGCCCGCCTCGGCCACCACGGTCAGGTCGGGTTCGCTGTCGAGGATCAGCCGCACGCCTCGGCGGACCAGGGCGTGGTCGTCGGCGAGCAGGATGCGGGTGGTCACCGGGGGCTGACCGCCCGGTCGGCGGGTACGGTGAGCCGCACCTCGGTGCCCCCTGCGGGCGCCGGGCCGACCCCGAGGTGCGCGCCGATCAGCAGGGCCCGTTCCCGCATGCCGCGGATGCCGGCCCCCTCGGGCGCGCCGCCGATGCCCCGCCCGTTGTCGCGCACGCACAGCCGGACGGACCCGCCGGCGTGCTCCAGGGAGAGTTCGACGGCGGTGGCCTTGCCGTGCCGCACGGTGTTGGTGAGCGCCTCCTGGGCGACCCGGTAGATCACCAGCTCCGCCTCGTCGCCGAGGGCGGGAAGGTCCGTGGTGAGGTGCTGCTCGACGCTCAGCTCGCTGTGCCCGGTGACCTCGCTGGTGAGTGCCTTGAGGGCGCTGACCAGCCCCAGCTCCTCCAGCACTCCGGGGCGCAGGCGTCGGGCGATGCGGCGGATCTCGTCGAGGCTGTCGCGGGTGGTCTCCTGCACCCCGGCGAGTTGGACGCGGATCGGTTCGGGGGCGTGCCGGGCGACCTGCTTGAGTTCGAGCAGCATCGCCGTCAGCGTCTGGCCCACCTCGTCGTGCAGCTCCTGCGAGACACGGCGGCGTTCGGCCTCCTGCGCGGAGAGCGCGGCGGACGCGCTGGCGGCCCGCTCCGCCTCCAACCGGTCGATCATGGCGTTGAACGCCCGGATCAGCTCGGCGGTGCCACCGTGACCGGCGGCGACCAGGCGCGGCTCGGGCTGGAGCAGGTCGATGGTGGTCATGGCTCGCGCCAGCCGCCGCAGCGGCGCCAGGCCGACCCGCAGCAACGCGGCGTTGGCGACCAGCATCGCCGCGAGGCCGACCGTGAGGACGATCGCCTCGGTGAGCAGCACCGGAGTGGAGACGGTGACCGGACCGAGCAGCAGCAGTGTCGCGGCGATCAGCACGGCGGCGTTGAGCAGGAAGATCCGCCAGAACAGCGACACCAGTGACCTCCTTCCGCCGCCGGCCGTGCTCGCGCGCCGACTCGTCCTGCCAGCCTTCCCGGCGCCGGGTGCCGTGTAAATGCGTGCCGACACCCATTCGACAGTGCCGGCGCATACCCCACGGCGGGCGGGGCACGCGCGGCGGCGAACCCGGGGTCGTCGTGCGGTCAGCATGGCACGGTACCCGGCGCGGGCCGCAGGGGGCGTCGCCCGGCGCTCCGGTGTGGCGCACCTCGTCGCGCACGGATCTGCGGGTCGGCACCGGCGGCAAATGGGTGTCAGACCCGATGTCGGGCGGCGGCCCGGCCGGATGAACTTGCACCAGGAGGCCGGGGGTGCCGTCCGGCCGGTAACCCGCCGCCACCCCGACGGCCCTCCCCGGTGGTCCCGAGCCTGCCGGGGAGGGCCCTGGTGGTCGACCCACCGGAGGTCCCCGTGATCGCAGTACAGAAACGACAGGTACCGGCGGCGCGCCCGCCCGCAGCCGCTCAGGCGCGTCCCGGCGCCGAGCACGGCCCGCCGGGTCGGCGTTCGTGAGCGCCTGGCCCGCGATCGCCGCCACCGTGATCTTCGCGGTGGCGTTCATGTTCATCGCCACCGAGAAGATCAACCGGGTCGCGGTGGTGCTGGGTGCCGCCGGCCTGATGGCCCTGCTCGGTCTGGTGCCGGGCTCAGAGGTGTTCTACTCCCACCACGCCGGCATCGACTGGGACGTCATCTTCCTGCTCCTCGGCATGATGATCATCGTTGGGGTGATCAAACAGACCGGCGTGTTCGAGTTCCTCGCGATCTGGGCGGCCCAACGTTCGCAGGGCCGCCCCTACCGGCTGATGGTGCTGCTCGTGGCGATCACCGGGCTCGCCTCACCGTTCCTGGACAACGTCACGACGGTCATGCTGGTCGCCCCGATCACCATCTCGGTCTGCCGCCGGCTCGGCATCTCCGCCGCCCCGTACCTGATCGCCGAGGTGCTGGCGTCGAACATCGCGGGCGCCTCGACCCTCATCGGTGACCCGCCGAACATCATCATCGGCAGCCGTGCCGGGCTGAGCTTCAACGACTTCCTGCTGCACATGGCCCCGGTCGCCGTGCTGATGTTCCTGGCGTTCGTCGTCCTGGCACGGTTCATGTTCCGCCGGTCGTTCGAGTACCACCCGGAGCGGTTCGCGGCGGTACGCGACATGGACGCCCGCGCCGCGATCACCGACCCGGCGATGCTGACCCGCAGCCTGATCGTGCTGGCGCTGGTGATGGCCGCCTTCGCGCTGCACACCGTGATCGACGTCGACGTGGCGATCATCGCCCTGGTCGGCGCCGGGCTGATGGTCCTCGTCACCCGCGCCGACACCGCGAAGTACGTGGCGGAGGTCGAGTGGCCCACCCTCGTGTTCTTCCTCGGCCTCTTCGTGATGGTCGCCGGCCTCACCGAGACCGGGGTCATCGCGCAGCTCGGGCAGTGGGCGACCGCCGCCGTCGGCGAGAGCTGGTTCGCCGGGGCGACAAGCCTCATCTTCGGTTCGGCGGTGCTCGGCGCGTTCTTCGACAACATCCCGTACACGGCGACGATGGCGCCGATCGTGGAGAACATCGTCGCCGGAGCGGACCCGCAGACCGGGCAGGCGCTGTGGTGGTCCTTCGCCCTCGGCGCCGATTTGAGTGGCAACGGCACCGCCGTCGCGGCCAGCGCGAACATCGTCGTGCTCGGCATCGCCGCCCGCGCCGGCGAACCGATCAGCTTCTGGCAGTTCACCCGGTACGGCATCGTCACCACGGTGCTGACCGCGCTGATCGCCTGGGGATACGTGTGGCTGCGCTACTTCGCCTGAGCCCGCCGCAGCAGCGAGGGAGGCCGCGGTGACGCCGACCGAGCTGTACCTGGTGCTGGCCGTCGGCACCGGCGTCGTCCTGGTCAGCGTCACCGCGGCGCGACTCGCCACCCGGCTGGGCATGCCGGTGCTGCTGGCGTACCTCGGGGTGGGTCTGCTGCTGGGTCAGGACGGGCTCGGCCTGCCGTTCGACGACGCCGCCCTGGCGCAGGCGCTGGGCCTCGCCGCGCTCGCGGTGATCCTGGTCGAGGGTGGTCTGACCACCGACGTGAAGCACGTCCGCCCGGTCCTGGCGCCGGCGACCGTGCTGGCCACCCTGGGCGTGCTGGTCAGTGTGGCGCTCACCGCGGTCGCGGCGTACCTGCTGCTGGACGTCGGCTGGCAGACCGCCCTGCTGCTCGGCGCGATCGTCTCCTCCACCGACGCCGCGGCGGTCTTCTCGGTGCTGCGGGCGGTACCGCTGCCCAAGCGGCTGACCAGCCTCGTCGAGGCCGAGTCCGGCCTCAACGACGCCCCCACGTTCATCCTGGTGCTCACGTTCAGCGCGACCGGGCTGGCGGCGATCGAGCCGCTGCCGCTGCTCGCCGCCATGATCTTCCAGCTCGCCGCCGGTGGGGCGATCGGGCTGGCCGTCGGCGCGGCCGGGGTGTGGCTGCTGCGCCGCCTCACGCTGCCCACCTCCGGGCTGCACCCGATCGCGATCGTGGGCTGCGGGGTGCTCGCGTACGCCGTCGCCGGGCTGACGCAGACCAGCGGCTTCCTCGCCGCCTACCTGGCCGGTCTCGTACTGGGCAACGCGGGGCTGCCGCACCGGCGGGCCACCCGGTCGGTCGCCGAAGGGCTCGGCTGGATCGCCCAGATCGGTCTCTTCGTCATGCTCGGCCTGCTGGTCACGCCGAGTGAACTCGGCGCCAGCGTGGTGCCGGCGCTGGTGGTCGGCGCGGCCCTGCTGCTGGTCGCGCGGCCCGTGTCGGTGCTGCTGTCCCTGGCGGCGTTCCGGGTGCCGCTGCGCGAGCAGGTCTTCCTCTCCTGGGCGGGGCTGCGTGGCGCGGTACCCATCGTGCTGGCCACCATCCCGGTCGTGGCCGACTCTCCCGGCAGCGACCGGGTCTTCAACATCGTCTTCCTGCTCGTCGTCGTCTTCACCATCATCCAGGCGCCGGCGCTGCCCTGGCTGGCGCGACGACTGCGGCTCACCCCGCACGACGTGGGGCCCGACCTCCAGGTCGAACTGGCGCCGCTGGACGCGATGGACGCCGATCTGATCCACGTCACCGTCGAGCCCGGATCCCGTTTGCAGGGCGTGTACCTGCCGGAGCTGCGGCTACCCCCGCCGGCCGCGACCACCCTCGTGGTGCGCGGCCCGGACACGTTCGTGCCCGACGAGCACACCCGGCTCCGGGTCGGCGACCAGCTCGTCGTGCTCACCACCCCGAGGGTGCGGGAGGCCACCGAGCGGCGGCTGCGGGCGGTCGCCCGCGGCGGCCGGCTGGCCGGCTGGTTCGGCGAGACCGGTGACCCCGAGCCCGCGACCCCAACCGGCAGGAGGCGACAGTGCACATCGAACGCGTGATGTTGCCCGGCATCGGCGTCGGCTACACCCTGCGCACCGCGCAGGGGCAGCTCGTCGGCGTCGTGCGTCACCGCGGCGGACGCCGCGACCTCGTCCTCTACGCGCCAGGTGACCCGGACACCGTGGAGCGGTCGCTGGCGCTCACCGCCGCGGAGTCACGGGAGCTGGGTGAGCTGCTGCACCCGGTGGCCACCCTCGAGCACGTGCCGGACCTTGAGCGCGGGGCCGGGTCGCTGACGGTGGCCGCTGTGCCGATCACCGCCGCGTCGCCGTACGTCGGCCGCCGGCTCGGCGAGGCGGTCGCGGGCGTACGCGCCGTCACCGTCGTCGCCGTGCTCTCCGGTGGGCGGACGACCACGGCACCGGGGCCGGAGCACCGCGTCACCCACGGCGACGCCCTGCTCGTCGCGGGTACCCCGGAGGGCGTCGGCGCGCTCAGCACTCGGCTGACCCCGGAAGAGCCGTGACCACCGCGCACGTACCTGACAGGAGATGTCAGGTACGTGCGGCAGGCTGCCGGACATGACAGTGAAAGCCGACCTCGCCATGGTCAACCTCGACAGCTCCGACCCCGCCGCGCACGCCGCCTTCTACCAGCAGGTCCTCGGTTGGGAGATCACGCACAGCCAGCCGGAGTACGCGATGATCAGCGGCGGTGGCGTCGCCCTCGGCTTCGGGCTCGTCGAGGCGTACCAGCCGCCGTCCTGGCCGGACCCCGACAGCGGGAAGCGCTACCACCTCGACCTCTACGTCGACGACCTGGCTCAGGCCGAGAAGGAGTTCATGGCGGCGGGCGCCACCAGGCCGCAGTTCCAGCCCGGCGACGGGCGGTGGGTGGTGCTCGTCGACCCGATCGGGCAGCCGTTCTGCATCTGCCCCCGCCCGCGGAGCTGACCGGAGGCGTCGCACGCCGCTCGCTCCCGCAGCGGCGCGGCAAACCGGGGTGGGCGGAGCGCGCCGCCGGGTCAGCCGCGCCGCCGGGACCGGGCGGCCCAGATCACGTACGCGGGGTCGCGGTCCAGGTTGTGCCGGTCCCGGTCGTAGCGGCGGGTGGTCCGGGGATCGGCGTGCCCCATCGCGTCCTGCACGTCCTCCAGCGGTACCCCTTCGGCGCGGGCGGTGGTGGCGAAGGCGTGCCGCAGCGAGTGCGGGGAGAGCTTCGCCCACGCCGGGATGCCGGCCGCCCGGGCCAACCGACGTACGAGCCGGAACACCGCGTGCCGGTCCAGCCGGCCGCCGCTGGCGGTGACCAGCAGCGGCCCGGTCAGCTCGGTCACCGGCACCCCGGCCGCGGCGGCGCGCTGCGCCAGATAGTCGTCCACGGTGTAGGAGGTGCCCGGGGTCAAGGCGCGGCGGCGCTGCCGGCCACCCTTGCCGGTGAACCGCACGCTGCGGTGTCCCCGCTCGGCGCCGAGGTCGCCGACGTCGAGCGAGACGAGCTCCCCCACCCGTAGTCCGAGGTCGGCCAGGAGCGCGACGGCGGCACGGTTGCGGGCCGCCGTCGGGCCGGTCTCCGCCTCCGCGGCGGTCAGCAGGGCGTCGACCTCCTCCGGGGTGAGTCCGACAGTCGCCGAGTGGTCCCGGTCCACGCGGGGACGGTCCGCGCCGGCCACCGGGTTCGCGTCGACCGCGCGCAGCTTCGCCAGGAAGTCGTACCAGCTGGACAGGGCGGAGAGCTTGCGGGCCACGCTGGCCGGCGTCAGCGGCCGGCCGGTACGCGCGTTGCGGGTGTTCTCCAGGTCCCGGGCGTACTCGTTGACGTGCAGGAAGCTCGCCCGCAGCGGGTCCAGGTCACGCTCGGCGCACCAGCCGAGCCAGCCGGCGATGTCCCGCCGGTAGGCGTCGCGGGTGTGCGCCGACAGTCGACGGTTCTGCAGCCAGGCCTCGGTGAACTCCGTGGGGCCGGCGGGCAGGGCGGGGCCGGTCGACGGTCGGGCCGGGGCCTCGGGGAGAACCATGTGAAAAAGGTTCTCAGAGTCGGGTGGGTGAGCCGGTGAGGCGCGCCCGACAAGATTGTCGGGGACACCGGATACCGTCGGCCGGTGCGTGCGAGTCGCCTGGTGTCCCTGCTGCTGCTCCTGCAGACCCGGGGCGGGATGACCGCGCAGGAGCTGGCCGACGCACTCGAGGTGTCGGTCCGGACGGTCTACCGGGACGTGGAGGCGCTGGGCGCGTCCGGTGTGCCGGTCTACGCGGAGCGCGGGCCGGCCGGCGGCTACCGGCTGCTCGACGGATACCGCACCCGGCTGACCGGGATGACCCCGGCCGAGGCGGAGGCCCTCTTCCTGGCGGGCGTGCCCGGCCCCGCGGCCGAGCTGGGACTCGGCTCGGTGCTCGCCGCCGCGGAGCTGAAGGTGCGGGCCGCCCTGCCCGCCGAGCTGTCCGACCGAGGCGGGCGGATCCGCCAGCGCTTCCACCTCGACGCGCCCACGTGGTTCCGCGAGCCGGAGCCCACCCCGCACCTGCCCGCGCTCGCCGAGGCGGTCTGGTCGGACCGCCGGGTCCGGGTGCGCTACCGGCGTTGGCGGGCGCCGCGGGAGGTGAGCCGGGTCCTCGACCCGCTCGGTCTGGTGCTCAAGGCCGGCCGGTGGTATCTGGTCGCCGCCGTCGACGGTGAGGTGCGTACCTACCGGGTCGGGGCGATCCTGGAACTGGTCACGCTCGACCAGCCGGTCGACCGGCCGGACGGGTTCGACCTGACGCGCTGCTGGCGAGAGCACGCCGATCGTTACGAGCAGGGCGTCTACCGGGCGCAGGCCCGGGTCCGGATGACCGTGGCGGCGCTGGAGATGATGCCGTTCGTCTTCCCGCCGGCGATGAGCCGGGCCGCCCACTCGGCGGCCGGCGAACCGGACGCCGACGGCTGGCTGCTCACCACGGTGCCGATCGAGTCGGTCAAGCACGGTCACGTCGAGCTGCTCAAGCTCGGCGCCGAGGTGGAGGTGCTCGACCCGCCGGAGCTGCGGGAACGGTTCACCGCCACCGCGCACCGGCTCGCCACGCTCTATCCGGCAGGGCAGGAGTGACGGCATTCTGGACCGGCTGCGGCCAGCACCCACCCGTCGAGCGCTGGCGGTGCCCGACGCGCCGCGGGAGCGGCCCGTCGATGTCGAGCTCCTGCCCGAAGTTCCACGCCCGGTGACCTCCGGGCGGTGGAATCGGCCGCACGTGCGGGGGCGGGACGGCCGCCCCACCCCCGCGTTGTGTCAGGCGTTGATCTGCTTGTGTCCGTTCCCGCGCGAGACCACGGGCACCCGCCGCGGCTTGGCCCGCTCCGCCACCGGGATCCGCAGTGTGAGCACGCCGTTCTCGTAGCCCGCCTCGAGCTCGTCTGCGTCGAGAGTGTCGCCGAGGAAGAGTTGCCGGGTGAAGAGCCCCATCGGCCGCTCGGCGGCGACCAGCTCCACCTTGTCGTCGGTGGGACGGCGCCGCTCGGCGCGGACGGTCAACACGTTGCGCTCCACCGTGCAGTCGATGCTCTCCGGGTCGACACCGGGCAGGTCGAACGCCGCGTAGAAGAAGTCTCCGTCCCGGTAGGCGTCCATGTGCATCACCGCCGGGCGGGCGGTCGTGCCGAGGAACTGCTCGGCGAGCCTGTCGATCTCACGGAACGGGTCGGTGCGCATCAGCATGGTCGGTCTCCTCGGTCTCCAGTCCGAAGGGTTCAGGTTGAGTCTCAGTGACTCAACTTCCGGTTTCCTTGATACCGCGATCCCGCCACACCGTCAACCGCTGCGCCATCGAGGGGCGCCGCCGGCATACGCCGGCTCAGGGCCGGCGGTAGACGCCCCGCTCCCGGGTGAGCAGCAGTTCGTCCACCAGGTACCGGCGCAACGTCACGTGGTCGGAGCCGCCGTCGGCACACCACGGACGCAGGGCGTCGTTCACCGCGCTCTCCGGGTACGGGGTGTCCGGCGTGAACGAGCGCCGCGCGATATGTTCCAGCACGGTCCGTCGCCGGCTGCGCTGCGCCGGCAGGCCCACCAGCACCCCGTCGCGTACGAAGGTGCGCAGCACCGTCTCCTCCGGACCGGCCGCCTTGCGGACCGGCTGCGGGGCGCGGGCCAGTTCACGCAGTCGCGCCTCGTCGACGCTGAACGCGCCACCGGCGTCGACGAGCAGGCTCGCCGCGGTGAGCCGGCGAAGCGCGGTCACCACTTCCCGTGCGGGCAGTCCGGCGCGGTCGGCGATCTGGGTCGTGCCCGTCGCGCCGAGCGCGACCGCCGCGAAGACGCGCCGGCGTACGTCATCGGCGAGGGCGCCGGCGAGAGCGTGTGCCGTCATGCCGGCCACCCTGCCAGCGGCGGCACGCGCCCCGCCACGCGATTTCCGGCCCGCCGCTCAGCTGCCCGGCTGCTCGGCGACGAGCAGGACGCGGCGCAGCAGGTCGGACAGGACACGCCGCTCGTCCGGGTCGAGCACGTCGAGCAGGCGATGCTCCTCGGCGCCCCGGGCGTCCAGTGCGCCCCGCCAGGCCGCGCGCCCGGCGTCGGTGAGCGCCACGTCCACCCGCCGCCGGTCCGTGCTGGACGGGATGCGTTCGACCAGACCCCGGCGCACCAGCGAGTCCACCCGAGCGGTGATCGAGGCAGGTGCGACACCGAGGTCCTCGGCGAGCTCGGAGGGGGCGGCCCGACCCCGGCGACCGGCGAGCGCGTGCAGGGTGTCGTACTCGTGCGCCGGCAGGTCCACGTCGGCCAGCGCGCGCTCCTTGACGGCGCGCAGGTGCCGGGTGAGCAGCGACACCCGCGTCACCACGGCCTCCACGTCCGGGTCCAGATCGGGCAGCACGGGCAGCCAGCGCTGCACGTGCCGGTCGGCGCGGTCGGGCATCGTCACGCCAGCATGATACTACGGTGACGAAATATTCATTGCCGAAAGGTTCGATGTCGAAGTAACTTGCGTCGGTGACCCACCCCCTGCGCCTGCGCGCCTTCCGGCTGCTCTTCGTCGGCCGTACCGTCTCCGCCGTCGGCGACGCGGTGGTCCCCGCCGCGCTCGCCCTCGCCGTGCTGCGCGCCACCGGCTCGACCAGCGCCCTCGCCCTCGTCCTCGCTGCCGCGATGCTCCCCCGGCTGCTCCTGCTCCCGCTCGGCGGCGTCGCGGCCGACCGGTTCGCCGCCCGACGGGTCGCCGTCCTCGCCGACCTCACCCGCTGCGGCACCCAGCTCGTGGTCGGCCTCGAACTGCTCGGCGGGGACCCGTCGCTGGCCCACCTCGCGGTCGCATCCGCGGTCGGCGGCACCGCCGCCGCGTTCGCCCTGCCCACCGCGTCGCCGCTGGTCGCCGGCACCGTCGACGCCGCACAACGGCAGCGGGCCAACGCGCTGCTCGGCGCGAGCGCCAACGCCAGCCGGCTCGCCGGCCCGGCACTGGCCGGCGCCCTCATCTGGGCCGCGGGCCCCGGCTGGGCGTTCGTCCTCGACGCCGCCTCCTTCGCGCTCAGCGCCGCCCTGCTCACGGTGATCACGGTGCGGCACGTGCCGCGACCGCGGCGGCGGTCGCTCACCGCCGACCTGCTGCACGGCTGGCGCGAGGTCCGCGCCCGGACCTGGTTCTGGACCAGCCTGCTCGGCCACGGAACGTGGAACGGCGCCGCCGCGGTGCTCACCACCCTCGGCCCGGCCGTCGCCGTCGATCGCCTGGGTGGCGAAGGGGTCTGGCTGCTGATGCTCCAGGCCGGCGCGGTCGGCATGCTCGCCGGATCACTGGTCGCCGGCCGGTTCCGGCCCCGCCGCCCGGTCCTCACGGCCAACCTCGCCCTGGCCGGCTACGCCGCGCCGCTGATCCTGCTCGCCCTGGCCGCACCGGCCGCCACCGTCGTCGTCGCCTACGGCGTCGCGCTGGCCGCCCTCGGATTTCTCAACCCGGTCTGGGAGACCGTGGTGCAGAGCCAATTCCCACCGCACGTGCTGGCCCGCGTCACGTCGTACGACTGGCTGGTGTCGCTCGGCGCGACGCCGATCGGCTACGCCCTCGCGCCGCTCGCCGCCCGCCACTGGGGTGAACCGGCGCCTCTGGCCGTCGCCGGCCTGCTGGTTCTCGTCGCCTGCGCCGGCACCGCGCTCGTCCCTGCCGTACGCCGGCTGAACTGGCCCGCACCGGCCCCGGAGATCGCGCCGGCACGGTGATCCACCGTATCCGTGGCCGATCCGTTACGTCACGCACGCGCGTTCGGGCCACCCCCGCGACGCGGCGACCACCATGATATGGACGTGGCCGAATCCGTCACCGACCTGGGTCGTGCCCGCAGCGGAGACGACGCCCCGGCCGGCGGTCCGCCCGCTCCCGGCCCGCACGCCCGCGGGCCGTGGCCGATCGCCGGCGCGGTGACCGCCCTGTTGCTGCTGTTGGCCAACCGTTACGGCTACCACCGCGACGAGCTCTACTTCCTGCTCTGCGGCCGTCACCTCGACTGGGGATACGTCGACCAGGGCCCGCTGGTGCCCGCCCTGGCTCGACTGATCGACACGGTCGCGCCGGGCAGCCTGGTGGCGCTGCGCACCCCGTCCGCGCTGATCGGAGGCGGCTGCGTCCTGCTCGTCGCCGCGATCGCCCGCGAGCTCGGCGCCGGGCGGGGGGCGCAGACGTTCGCGGCGTTCCTCGCCGGCACCTCGGGCCTGGTGCTCGCCACCGGGCACCTGCTCAGCACCACCACCGTCGACATGCTCGTCTGGCTGGCCGTGGCGCTCTTCGCCGTGCGGGTGCTGCGCACCGGTGACCCTCGGTGGGCGCTCGGCATCGGGCTGACCCTCGGCGTCGGCATGCTCAACAAGCTGCTGCCCGCGCTGCTCGCGGTCGGGCTCGTCGCCGGGGTGGCCATCGCCGGGCCGCGCCGGCTGCTGCGCGACCGCTGGGTGCTCGCCGCCGCCGGCGTCGCCGTGCTGCTCGCCGCGCCCACGCTGATCTGGCAGGCCGCGCACGGCTTCCCGCAGCTCTCCGTGGCCGCCGCCATCGCCGACGGCGACAGCTCCTACAGCGGTCGCATCGACGCGCTCACCCTCCAGTTCGTCATCATCAGCCCGTACGCCGTGCCGATCTGGATCGCCGGGCTCGTCGCCCTGCTGCGCCGCCCGGCGTGGCGGCCCTACCGGGCGCTGGCCTGGGCCTGGCTGGTGGTGGTCGCCGTCGTGCTGCTCGCCGGCGGGAAGGGTTACTACGACGCCCCGCTGCTGCTGGTGCTCGCCGCCACCGGGGCCGTGCTCACCGTCGCCTGGGCCGGCCGCGGCACAGCCACGCTGAAGCGCGGGCTGCTGGTCCTCGGCGCGTTACTGTTCGTCGCCCCCAACGGGGTGCTGCTGCTGCCCACCCTGCCCGCCGACCGGCTGCCCGGCTTCGTCACCGCCGTCAACTACGACGCCGGGGAGACGATCGGCTGGCCGGCGTTCGCCGACTCCGTCGCCGCCGTGCACCGCGCGCTGCCCGAGCCGCAGCGCCAACGGGCCGTCATCCTCACCGCGAACTACGGCGAGGCCGGCGCGATCGCCCGCTACGGCCCGACGCGGGGACTACCGGCGGCCTACTCCGGCCACAACAGCATGGCCGACTTCGGCCGACCCCCCGCCGACGCCGACGTGGTGATCGCCGTCGGCTGGGAACGCCCCGACCGGTTGCGGGAGTGGTTCACCGACGTCACCCTCGCCGGCCGGGTCGACCAGCGCGTCGAGGTCGACAACGACGAGAACGGCGGCCCGATCTGGCTCTGCACCGGGCTGCGGCGACCCTGGGCCGAGATCTGGCAGACCGAGGTACGCCACGCGGGCTGACCCCGTTGCGGCGTTACCCCGCGTCCGAATACCTCACCGTGCCCGCCGGCCCGGAGGAATCCCCGGAACCGGGGACGACCCGGCGCGGTCGCGTCGATAATTCCTCCCAGGATGCGGCGGCAAGCCGTGCGGCTGCCGTTCGCCCGGCGGCGCCCGGCGAGTTCCGCGATCCGGGCGCGACGGGGCGGGAGGCCGGGATGACGACCGGGGACGGCGCCAGCCTGGTGCGCCGGCCGGACGCCTCGAACCGCGCCACGCTGCTGGAGTTGCTCTTCGACGTGGTCTTCGTGGCGGCCATCGCGCTCGTCTCGATGACCATCGCCGAGGGCGAGTCCTGGGCCACCACCGGGCACGCCCTGTTGCTGTTCATGGCCATCTGGTGGACCTGGTCGGTCACCGCCGTCACCACGGACTTCTACGACCCGGAGCAGCGCCCCCTCCAGGCCGTGCTCATGGTGACCATGCTCGGCGCGGTGGGTACGGCCGCCACCCTTCCGAGAGCCGTCGACGGGCATCCACTGCTCTTCGCGCTTGCCTACGTCGCCCCGCACGTGGTTCGCGGCGTCATCCTGGTCGGCGTCCTGCACCAGCACCGGCACAAGGCCCAGGAGCGGGCCACCCGGTTCTTCTTCTGGTTCACGGTCTCCGGAATCCTGTGGATCGTCGGGGCGCTCCTGCCCAACCAGCCGCACTGGCCACTCTGGGCCGCCGCCCTGGCCATCGAGTACGTGTCGACCGCGGCACGCTATCCGACGCCGTTTCTGGGCCGCGTGCCGCTCGACCAGTACGAGAAGGTGACCGAGCACCTGGGCGAGCGGTACCAGCAGTTCGTCATCCTCGCGCTCGGCGACATCATCCTCGTGCCCACCCTGAAGATCAGTTCTTCGGACTTCGCCCCGTCCCGGATGGTCGGGTTCCTGATCGTCTTCGTGACGATGCTGCTGCTCTGGCAGCTCTACGTGTACCGGTCGGGTTCGATCCTGAAGATGTCCAAACGCCGCCGAGGCCGGGCCGCCCGGGCGGCCCCGTACACCCACCTGGTCACGTTGACCGGAGTGGTCCTCGTCGCCGCGGGCGCGGACCGGATCATCCACCAGCCGACCGGGGACACGCCGATACACTCGGTCGCCCTGATGCTGGTGGGACCGATGCTGTTCCTGGTCGGCCGGACCCTCTTCACCTACCTGGTCGAAGAGGGCCCGTCGTGGCGCCGGCTGGTCTGGATCCCGGTGCTGGGCGCCATGGTGCCGTTCGCGGGCGGCTGGCCCCCGCTGCTGGTCGCCGGCGCGGTAGTGGTGGTGCTGGCCGGTGTGGTGGTCTCCGACATCCTGGTCGCACGGTGGCTGCGACGGAATCGGCACCGGGGCGAGCGCTCCGAGCCCGCCCCGGGACGGTGACCGGCCCGCTCAGCCCGTCGGCAGGTCGCGGCCGCGCTGCTGCACGCCCGCCCGGCCGTACGGGTAGTCGCCCACCGGCGGGTCGCTGGCCTCGTCCAGCAGGCGGATCTGCTCCGCGTCGAGGGTCAGGTCCGCGGCGGTCAGGTTGTCGTCCAGCTGCTCCGCGGTCCGCGCTCCGAGGATCACCGACGTGACCGCCGGCCGCGCCGCCAGCCAGGCCAGCGCCACGGCCGACATGGACACGCCCCGGTCGTCGGCGACCCGACGCACCGCGTCGATCACCCGCCAGGTGCGGTCCTGGGCGTTGCGCCCGGCGTACGCCTCGACGCCGCGCTCGGGGTTCTCGCCGAGCCGGGTGGCTCCCGTCGGCGGGGTGTCCCGGCGGTACTTGCCGGTCAGCCATCCGCCGCCGAGCGGGGACCACGGCAGGATGCCGATGCCCTCGTTCTCGCAGACCGGCACCAGCTCGAACTCGATCTCCCGGGCCAGCAGGTTGTACTGCGGCTGCAGGGTCACGATCGGGTTGAGGCCGAGGTGCTGGGTGAGCAGCGCCGCCTTCTGCAGCTGCCAGCCGGTGAAGTTGCTGACCCCGGCGTAACGGATCTTGCCCGCGCGGATCGCGTCGTCGAAGAAGCGCAGCGTCTCCGGCAGCGGAGTCAGCGGATCCCAGGCGTGCGCCTGGTAGAGGTCGACGGCCTCCACACCGAGCCGCCGCAGGCTCGCCTCCAGGGCGCGGGTCAGGTGCACCCGGGACAGACCGGCGTCGTTCGCTCCCGGCCCCATCGAGAACCGGCCCTTGGTGGCCAGCACCACCCGGTCGCGCATGCCGGGCCGCGCCCGCAACCACCGGCCGACGATCTCCTCGGAGACACCGGCGGAGTAGACGTCGGCGGTGTCGATGAAGGTGCCGCCGGCCTCGACGAACCGATCGAGCTGGGCGAAGCTGCCCGCCTCGTCGGTCTCGGAGCCGAAGGTCATCGTGCCGAGGCAGAGGGTCGACACCACCGTGCCGGTGGCGCCCAGGGTCCGGTAGCGCATGGCTTCCTTCCAGTCGAGGAACAGCGCGATCTTCGCACCGGAGCGCGGTCGGCCGCGCCCCGGGCCCGGGTGCTCCGGCGCCTCGTGCGCCGCGGTCGACCGTCGCAGGTGGGCGGGCGCGCCGCCGCGGCCCTGGTCAGCCGCCCGATCGATCCGACGTGGCGGCGCCGGGCTCGGCCGGGCGCGTCGATGCGACAGTGCGCTCCGGCTTGGGATCGGGCAGAGTGGCCCGCGAGGTGTGCGACGGCCGGTACGGGAAGGAGCGACAGTGGAAGGTCCGACCGGGGTGGTCTTTCCCGTGACCGAGGGCAGGCGCAGCACGACCGCGCTCGGCCGGTCGGTCGTCGCGGACGCGCTGCGCGCGGTCGACCCGGTCGGCGCCCGTTCCGCCGAGCACGAGACGGACTGGCGGCACGGCTACCTCGGCCACTTCCGTCGGCTCGTGGAGGCCGGACTGCTCTCCGCCGACGCCGCGGTCACCGTGGCCCGCGCCGGGCTGACCTCCCTGCACAGCCGGATGACGGTGATCGACGAGGACGGCCGCGAGGCGCGACTCGACGACGCCTGCGCGGCGTCCGGCGACCACCCGATGCTGGGTACGGCCACCGTCACCGGCGCCGGCCCGGTCGAGCGGGAGCTCTCGTTGCCGTACCGCGGCCGGCGACTGCGCGGCGACGACCTGCGCCGCCGCCTCGACGCGTGGGTCGGCGCGGGCGTCGTCGAACCCTCGTGCGCCGAGGCGGTCGGTACGGTCGTCGAGAATCCCGACTGGCTGGACCTGCGCGACCAGCGGATCGTCGTGCTCGGCGCGGGCGCCGAGATGGGCCCTCTGACGTCGGTGCTGCGCTGGGGCGGCGAGGTCGTGGCGGTCGACCTGCCCCGGCCGGAGATCTGGCGGCGTCTGGTGCAGACCGCCCGCCGCCACGGCGGCCGGCTCCACCTGCCGCTGCGCCCCGGCAGCGGCGCGGACGGCGACGACCGGGCGCTGGCCGCGCAGGCGGGCGCCGACCTGCTGCACCGCCTGCCGCAGGTGGCCCAGTGGCTGCGGCAGGTCGACGGCCGGCTCGTGCTGGGCAACTACGTCTACGCCGACGGGGCCACGAACGTCCGGGTCGCGGTGGCCGTCGACGCACTCACCCGGCACCTTCAGCAGCATCGCCCCGACACGGCACTCGCCTTCCTCGCCACCCCCACCGACGTCTTCGCCGTCCCCGTCGACGCGGTGCGCCACGCCAACGACGGGTACGCGAGCCGCACGGCCGCGCACCG
Organism: Micromonospora sp. 15K316; assembly: GCF_004348525.1. Taxonomy (GTDB): domain Bacteria; phylum Actinomycetota; class Actinomycetes; order Mycobacteriales; family Micromonosporaceae; genus Micromonospora. The sequence continues at coordinate 19,706 of NZ_SMKG01000032.1, forward strand.
CGCGCTGCGGATGCTCTCCGCCGGCCGGTTGCTGCGCCGCAACTATCCGCCGGGCGCCGACCCCGGCATCAACGACAGCCTCGTGCCGCAGCAGGGGCCCAACTACGCACTCGCGAAACGGTTGCAGCGATGGCGGGCCACCGTCGCGCGGGAGGCGGGCGCGACGGTGTCGTTCACCGTCGCGCCGCCCACCCGAACCCGTTCGGTGTTACGCAACCGGGCGCTCGCGGCCGCGTACGCCGGGGCGCACCGGTTCGGGATCGAGGTGTTCGACCCGGCGACCAGCAACACCCTGATGGCCGCGCTGCTCGTGCACCACCTGCGCACCGGCGGGCCGGCGTTCGCCCAGCCCTGGCAGGACGAGGCGTACGCCGCGGCGCACGGCGGGCTGTGGCGGGTGCCGTACGCCCCGCGCAGCGCCCTCGGGCTGGCCGTGCTGCTCGGTCTCGGCGGGGCCCGCGCCTGAGCCCAGGTGGGCCGTCCCTGCCGGGTCCTGCCGAACGGTCGCGCTCGGTGGCCCGGTGCGCCCGGACCGGGGCGCGCCGCCAGTGCCGGATCCGGGGCGGAGCAGCAGGTCAACCGGCTTCTGCTGGCCTGCCGGCAGGCCAGCAGAAACACCTTTCCTAGATCAACCAGTGTCGGAGGGAGTGGCCCTGGTTAACCGCTCAATTCCTCATGCGGACACCGGTCGACGGTGGATTCAGTTCAGAAGAAGCAGACGGACGATGCCGCCCGGGTTTCTGCTCGGCATCGGCGGTTCCGAGCCGCGAAGACGTCGCGATTTCCCCGTAACCAGGCCCGAGACGGCTCGCCCCTGGGAGCGTGAAGCCACGTCGTCGATCGCACCCGGTGATGTCGGGCGGACTCGCCCGGTGGTGAACAGCAGCGACGAGCGGACACCGAGTTGGGCGGCGGAGTCGGTGATGACCTTGGGAGTCGGACGGTGAGCAGCGGACAAGCCGGTTGGCGCCCGTACCCGGGCGCCTACCGTGCTCCCGAAAATCTTCCCCCGGTCGAGCCCGGCCGTATCGTTGGCCTAGTCGCCAGCTGCGATCTCCGAGGGGCGTACCCCGAGGATGCGGGTACCCGGAACTTCATGGTCAGTGAGCTCGCGATTCTGGAGGACGGTCGGCGCGTGCTCCTGCACGCGGAACGCGGGTTCACTCTCACTGCTAGATCAACCGGCGTCCCGGGTGGTGTCATTCCGCTCGTCGAGACTCGGGAGAGCATCACCCCGAACGTGCTGAACGCCGTGCTTCCCGACGACGCCGAAGAGTCCGCAGAGGAACATCCTTGGTCGTGGCTGGCCGAGCTGGCTCGGGCTCGCGGCCTGGATGCGACCGCAGAAGACCTACGAGCTCTTCCCTATCAGGTGGTCTTCACCGACACAGTGACCCGATGGCTCGCGCCTACCTGAGCGCGAGCCGATCCGTGTCGCGGCCCGGACCTTGATCGACTCGCTTTACAGGTGAGTCGCGGGTTCCCGCGACCGGGAGAGCCCGACTTCACTGAACTCGAGTGGATCAAGCGTCGGTACCTCCGCAGCGCGGAATCCTCTCGCGCGCACATAACAGTCATTATGATGTAGCTACGTTATGTCCAAATAGTCCGCATCATTTACCGCATTGTCATTACCGGTAATCCGATAATGAGCGCCGGCCGCCGTCGGGACCATCAGGCGGACCCGAGTTCCGCCTACGGCCTGGAAGTCAACTCAGGTCGGCAACGACCGGTCGGGAGGCGACGACGTCTGGTCCACGCGCCCCGTCAGGGCCGAAGCCAGCGATCGAACCAGGCGCGAGTCCGGCGCAGGACGTCGAGTTGGTGTTGGCGCTCCCGGATCGAGTGGTCCTCTCTCGGGTAGATCACGAACTCGTGCTCGACGTCGAAGTGGCGCAGCGCCCGGTGCAGGTACACGGCCTGTCCGAGGGGAACGTTGGTGTCCTCAGCCCCGTGCAGGATGAGCACCGGAGTGCGGATGTGGCTGGCGAAGGAGATCGGGCTGACCGCGTCATGCGGGTGCGGGCCGATCCCGGACCAGCCGGTGCTACCACCGAGCGCGGCTTCGAACTGGCCGTTCTCCCCGGTCGCGGCGAGCATGCCCCAGTCGACGACGCCGGCGCCGACCAGCGTGGCGCGGAAACGGTCGGTCTGGCCGACGGCCCAGGCCGACATGAAGCCACCGTGGCTCCAGCCGGCGATGCCCAGCCGGTCGGGGTCGGCGATGCCCTCGGCGATCAGCAGCTCGATGCCCGCCAGGATGTCCGTCCACTCCTGCTGTCCGACCCGGCCGGCGACGCTGGCGGCGAACCGGTGGCCACGACCCTGGCCGCCGCGCGGGTTGGGCAGGAACACCGCGTAGCCGGCGGCGGCGAGCCACTGCGCGCTGGGGGACCAGGACAACTGGAGACGATCGGCGTGGCGCTCGTACGGCCCTCCGTGCACGATCGTGACCAGCGGGAACGGGCCCTCCGAGGCGCTTCTTCCGACCGGCAGTACGAGCAGGCCGTCCAGCTCGAGGCCGTCGGCGGCGCGGTAGGCCAACGGTTGTTGCGTACCGAGCGCGATGCCGTCCAGTTCCGGGCGGGTGGTGGTGATTCTGCGCAGCGGCCCGGTCGGCGGCCCGAGGTGGACGTTCGCGGGTTGGTAGCGGGTGCCGGTGAGTACCGCGATCTCCTCGCCATCCGGGGTGGCGGTCAGGTTGTCGAGGCGTCCGGGGTGATGCGACAGGGGCGTGAGGTCGGCGGGGCCGAGCCGGGCCACTGTCGCGTTCAGCCCGTCGGCGAACACCACCAGCGGGGCGGCATCGGTCTGGCAGAGCTCGGTGGGGCACATCGAGAGACCAGCGGTGCGGTTGCGCAGGACGCGGCTCTGCACGGCCAGGTCGAACAGGGCGGTGCCGGCCTGCAGCACCGGCGGGGTGAGCGCGAGGTAACCGAGGTGCCAACCGTCCTCGCCCGGCCACCAGGCCAGAGATCGTGCGTCGGCAGCGACCGGTCCGAGGTTCTCCGCAGTCCCGGTCGTCGGGTCGAGAAGGTGTAGTTGGCCGGTGCGGGGGCCGTAGTCGTTGTCGGCGTTGGCAGCGGTCAGCACGGCGAGTGGGCCGCCGTCGGGACGTTGCCGCAGTTCCACGACGTGCCGGTCCGCGAACACGTTCGGCGTGGTGACCCGACCGGTGCGTAGGTCGAGCAGGCGCAACCGGGCACGTGGTTCGCGCTCGCCGACGACGATGGCGTCGTCGCGGTCCCGGGCGCGGCGCGCATCCTGCTCGGTGGGCTCGTCCTCGGCGAGCAGGGCGACCAGGTTGGGGTCGGTGAGCGGCAGGTGGTCGATGACTCCGGCGTGCCAGCTGGTCAACGTGGTCGTCGTGCCGTCGGCGAGGGTGAGCCCGTGCAGCTGCGGGGTACCGCGATCGGCGCGGTCGGAGAGGAAGAAGAGCGTCTGCGAGTCGGCCGACCAGCGTGGCCGGGACTCGGTTGCGGTGTCGGCGGTCGCCCGGCGCGATGCGACGACGCCATCGGTGTCGACGAGCCAGAGTTCGGTGTCGAGGTGGTCACCGGTCCGGCTGGTGGGAGCGAGGACGTAGCAGAGCAGGCGCCCGTTCGGGGCGAGCGCCGGGGTCCGCGGGTCACGACCATCGACCACGAGCTCGGCGGTCAGGCCTGTCATGTGATCAGTCTGCCAGCAGCAAGCAGGGCCACAGACGGGGAAAAGGAGTGGACGGGTGCTGCCCGGGCTTGTAGCTTGCAGTTGCCCGTGACTCCGCCCGAGGAGGTGAGACCCATGAACGTTGCAGCGATGTGGGTGCTCCCCCTACCCGTCACGGTCGGGCGATTGACGTAGGTGTCGCCGGGAGCGCCTCGCCGACAAGGCACTCCCGAAAGGCAACACCCATGCATGCTCTGCCATTCACCGCCGAGCCGTCGTCGACCGACGCGGTCGAGCGCGACTCCACCGCGGGCGACGTCTCCGGTCTCCCCTCGCCCGCCTCCGGCGCCCATCGCGCGCCCCGTGACTTCGACGTGATCATTGCCGGTTGCGGGCCGACCGGTGCGATGCTCGCCGCCGAGCTGCGGCTGCACGAGGTGCGGGTACTCGTCCTGGAGAAGGAGACCGAGCCCGTGTCGTTCGTCCGCATCGTCGGACTGCACATTCGCAGTATCGAGCTGATGGCGATGCGCGGGCTGCTGGAGCGCATCCGCGAACGCGGACGGCAGCGCCCGGCCGGCGCCTACTTCGCCGGCATCGACAAACCCGCTCCCGCGGGCCTGGACTCGACGTACGCCTACCTGCTGGGCATCCCGCAGCCGGTCATCGTCCAGCTGCTGGAAGAGCACGCGATCGAACTGGGTGCGCAGGTCCGGCGCGGCCGCGCGGTGGCCGGCTTCGTCCAGGACGACGACGGTGTGACCGTCGAGCTGGCCGACGGGGAGCAGCTGCGTACGCGCTATCTCGTCGGCTGCGACGGTGGGCGCAGCACGGTACGCAAGCTGCTCGGTGTCGGCTTTCCCGGCGAGCCCGCGCGGACCGAGACGCTGATGGGTGAGATGAGTGTGGGCGTGCCGCAGGAGGAGGTCGCCGCCAAGCTGGCCGAGCTCGGCGAGACCAGCAAGCAGTTCCAGCTCAGGCCGTTCGGCGCTGGGGTGTACAGCGTGGTGGTCCCCGCCGCCGGAGTGAGCGATCGCGCGGAACCGCCCACCCTCGAGGACTTCGCACAACAGTTGCGCGCCATCGCCGGAACCGATTTCGGCGTGCACTCCCCACGCTGGCTGTCCCGCTTCGGCGACGCCACCCGGCTGGCCGAACGGTATCGGGTCGGGCGGGTGCTGCTGGCCGGCGACGCGGCACACATTCATCCACCCATCGGCGGGCAGGGCCTCAACCTGGGCGTTCAGGATGCCGTCAACCTCGGCTGGAAGCTGGCCGCGCAGATCTGCGGCTGGGCGCCGGAGGCGCTGCTCGACACCTACCAGACCGAACGTCATCCGGTCGCCGAGGAGGTGCTGGAGAACACCCGCGCCCAGGTGGAGCTGCTCTCCACCGAACCGGGCCCGCGGGCCGTGCGCCGGCTGCTCGCCGAACTGATGGACTTCGACGAGGTGAACCGCTACCTGATCGAGAAGATCACCGCGATCGGCGTCCGCTACGACTTCGGCGAGGGCCCCGACCTGCTCGGGCGCCGCCTGCGCGACGTCGACGTGAAACAGGGGGACCTCTACGGTCTGCTGCACCGTGGCCGGGGGCTGCTGCTGGACCGCACCGAATGCCTCACCGTCGGCGGCTGGGCGGACCGGGTCGACCACCTGGCGGATCCCACTGCGGCGCTGGACGTCCCGTGCGTCCTGCTCCGCCCCGACGGCCACGTCGCCTGGATCGGCGACGATCAGCAGGACCTGGACGACCACCTCTCCCGCTGGTTCGGCAGGCCCAACTAGTTCGGTAAGCCTTTCGGGGTGCGGCCGGGCGGGCCACTCGGCCCGCCCGGCCACCGTCCTAGGGCAGCACGGTGAAGGTGAATCCGGTGCTGGTGTGGCGGCGCAGCCCGACGTCGCACTTGATCCGGCGCAGCACCTCGTTCCTGCTGAGGCCGAGCCCGTGGGCGATGAGCCGTTCCGGGCGTACCGGTACCGGGTCCTCGAAGGCGACCTCCACCCGGACCGGCCAACCCTCGTCGAGCCAGGCCGACGGGGTGTCCAGCCGCCAGGCCCTCGTCCAGTCCAGGCTGAAGCGGTTGCGGTGGGCGAGCAGCGGGTCCAACAGCCTGGACGCCACCAGTTGTGGATCGTTGACGTAGTAGCCGTGGAGTTCGGCCGGATCGAAGGAGCTGGCCGGCTTTCGCTCATGGACGGTGAGCTTGCTCGTCCGGTCGCAGGACACGCAGCGGACCAGCAGCCACACGTCCAGCAGCTTGCCGTTGGCGTTGACGCGGAACCTGCCGCCGCCGGTGGTCGCCGTCTCCGACTGGCAGTCCACGCAGCGCAAGGAGAGCAGCGGCAGCCGGGTCCGGCGAACGACCCAGGGCAGCACGATATGAGGTTGTGAAGACATGATCTCTAGACCTGATCTCTAGACCTGACACGAGGCCGATCACGCGCGGCCTCGAACGCTGTATGACCGGGCGCAGGAGGGCAGCCCGGCGGAGCCGACGGGAGCGTCGGCTACAGGCGAGCGATGAAAGCTGTCAGGTCTAAAGAGCAGGCGGGGTCATGCGAGTTGTCCTCTGTCCTCACTGCGACGGGCCGCCGGCAACGTACGGCAACGCGGAAGGAGGGCTCAACCGGTTTTCCGATCGGAGCCTCGGAGGTGAAGGCGATGATGCCGTCGAGGCCGGCCGGTGGTCGTTACCGCCGTCCCCGCGGCCGGAGCGGGAGAGGCGGGCAGTCGCTCTCTCCATGATCAGGATATCGCGCACCGGGCGGCTTGCGGCAAGACCCCGGGGATGTCGCAGAATCGACCACCCAACTCGGGAACACGAGGTCAGCCCGCTGCTACCGGCACGGCCTGGACCGTACCTACTCACGAAACGGGGCTCGGCACATGCGCGTGCTGTTGATGGCCTACGGGTCGCGCGGAGACGTCGAACCGCTGGTCGCGGTCGCGATGCAGCTGCGGGAGCTCGGAGCGGACGTACGGATGTGCACGCCTCCGGACTTCGCGGAGCTGTTCGACTCCGTCGGCCTTCCGCTGGCGCCGATCGGCGAGCCGGTGCGCCCGTTCGTGAAGGCGGTGCTCACCGGAGAGACGACCGCTCCCGCGGAGGGGCCGCCGAGGGGTGCGACGTGATCCTGGCGACGGGCCTGCTCCCGGCCGCGGCCGGGGCGAGGACGGCCGCCGAGCACCGGGGCATTCCTTACGTGTTCGTCTCCTACTTCCCCGCCTACCTGCCCTCGCCGCATCACCCGCCGTTCGAGCGGCCGGGCCGGCCGTTCCCGCCGAGCGTGACCGACAACCGGGTGCTGTGGGACCTGGACGCCGAAACCATGAACGTGCTGTTCGGGACCGGTCTCAACAGCCACCGGGCGGCCATCGGCCTACCGCCGGTGGGGCACTTCCGCGAACACGTCCTCACCGACCGCCCCTGGCTGGCCACCGATCCGGTCCTGAGCCCGTGGCAGGAGCCGGCCGACCTCGACGTGGTGCAGACCGGCGCGTGGTTCCGGACGGACGACCGTCCGCTGCCGGCCGACGTGGAGGCGTTCCTCCACGCCGGCGAACCGCCGGTGTACGTGGGGTTCGGCAGCATCCCGATGCGTGACGCGGACGGCGTGGCCCGGGCGGCCGTCGAGGCGGTCCGCGCGCAGGGTCACCGTGCGCTCCTCTCCCGCGGCTGGGCCGACCTGGCTGTGACCGACGGCCAGGACGACTGCCTCGCCGTCGGCGAGCTCAACCACCACGCCCTGTTCCCCCGTGTCGCTGCCGTCGTCCATCACGGCGGTGCGGGCACCACCACCACGGCCGCCCGGGCCGGCGCGCCCCAGGTGGTCGTACCCCAGATGGCGGACCAGCCGTACTGGGCCCGCCGCGTGGCCGACCTCGGCATCGGCGCGGCACACGACGGCCCGAGCCCGACCTTCGAGTCCCTGACCGCGCTGCTCGGTGTCGCACTTTCTCCCGAGACCCGAGCCCGGGCGGCCGCCGTGGCCGGCACCGTCCGCACCGACGGCGCGGCGGTGGCTGCGAAGCTGCTGTGCGACATGGTCGGCTGAGAGCGCCGTCCCCCCGCCACGGATTCCGGATGACGCCGGCGGGTCACGCTCCGCCCGGGTACGGCGCTTCGGTTCGGGCGGCGCGCATGGCCTTCGCCCACCAGTCGAGCTGCACCAGCAGGGTCTTGGCGTAGCTCTCCGCCGCGGCGTCGAGAGGTGACCCGTCCTGCCAGGCGGTGAAGTAGTTCGGGAAGGCCAGCGCGTCGCGGATGGTCACCGCGTGCAGCTCGGTGAGGACGTTCTGCAGGTGAAGCACGGCGTGCCGGCCGCCGCCCGCGCCGCCGTAGCTGACGAACGCGACCGGCTTGGCGGTCCACTGGGTGAAGTGCCAGTCGATGAGCGCCTTGAGCGAAGCCGGGTAGCTGTGGTTGTACTCGGGCGTGACGATGACGAAGGCGTCCGCGGCGGCCAGCTTCGCGGTGACGTCCCGCATCCCTTCGGGCCGGGGGTAGTTCTCGCCGGCGAACTTCGGCGGGGCGGCCGGCAGCGTCAGCGGGAGGTCCGCGTCGGCCAGGTCGACGACGTCGACCTCGAAGTCGCCCTGCGTCCGGGCCTGCTCCGCCACCCAGGCGGCGACGACCGGCCCGAACCTGCCCTCACGGACGCTGCCGACGATGATCACGAGCTTGTTCTTGGGGTTCATGCCGTAAACGGTCGGCGGTTCGCGGCTTCGTAGCCAGACCGGTCGCAGGCTGGCCCCCGCACGGCCACCCTACGACCGGTCCGGCCGGCTGATCAGGTCGTACGCTCGGAGGATGGGTACGCCGTTGGGGGATTTCGTCCGGGCCAAGCGCGACAGCACGCGGCCGGAGGAGCTGGGGCTCCCGGCGCGCGAGCGGCGACGCGCTCCGGGGCTGCGCCGCTCGGAGCTGGCCACCCGAGCCGGCATCAGCGTCGAGTACCTCACCCGGATCGAGCAGGGCCGCGACCGTAACCCGTCCGACCCCATCGTCAAGGCCCTCGCGGACGGGCTCAACCTCGACGCGGCCGAACGCACCCACCTGCGCTACCTTGCCAAGATCAGCAGCGGGCTCTGCGTCGACCGCTCGCGGCCGGCGCCACCGGAGCGGACCGTACGGCCCAACGTCCGCCGGATCCTCGAACTGATCGAGCCGGGCGTCGCCTTCGTCACCAACCGGCTCGGCGACGTGCTCGCCCACACCGACGGTTTCGGCACGGTGATGCGCGCCACCGGCCTGCTGGACGCCGAGGAACCCAACCTCACCCGGTACGTCTTCACGCACCCGCAGGCCCGGGCCGTCCTCGCGGACTGGGACCAGATCGCGGACGAGCAGGTCTTCAACCTGTGGCTCGGGCCCTCGACCGAGAGCTTCGAGTGGTTCACGGCCGAGTTCGCGCCGGTCGCCGGCGCCGAGTTCACCCGGCGACTGCACCGTCATCTGCCTCCGCCCCGGGTGCCGCTCACCCTCAACCATCCGCACGCCGAACCGCTGCGCTGGGATCGGGAGACGCTCGAACTTCCCACCCCGGACGCCCAGCAGCTGGTCGTCTGGCTCCCCGCCGACGAGGCGACCGCCGCGGCGGTCGATCGGCTGCGCCACCGGCCGCGACGCGCCGCCCTCCGCGTGGTGTGAGGGGATCGCGACAGGCCCGCTACCCCTGCTCGGGGCGCGGCGCGGTGGCAGCGCCCGGTGTCGCCTCGGTCTTCGTGTAGAGGATTTCGCGGGCCTGCTCCGCGGCGCGGGTGAGGCTCTCGGTGACGAAGTCGACGAAGCGGGCGATGTTCTCCAGGCGGGCGGCGGCCGGGGTGTCGGGGCCGAGGATCCGGACGCCCTGCCGCGCGGTCTCGGCGAGCTGGATGTTGGATCGGGCGGCGGCGATCATCCCCTGGTACCAGACGTCGTCGTCGACGACGTAGCGCTCGCGGCGGCGTTCGTCGCGTTCCCGCCGGATGAGGCCCTGGCTCGCGAGGAACGTGATCGCTTTGGAGATCGACGCCGGGCTGACCTGGAGGCGCTGCACGAGTTCCGACGCGGTGAGACTGCCCGCGTCGGTGGTGTAGAGGCAGGTCAACACCCGGGACATCATCTTGGGCAGGCCCTGCTGCATGAGCAGGGTGGTGAAGACCTCCTCGTACTCGCGTACCACCTCGGCGTCGCGTCCGTCGGCCTGTGGGGCCGCGCGCGGGCCTCGGGCGGCGACCTGCCGGTGCCGGCGGGCGCGGTGTCCGGTGGCGCGGTGGGCCAGGTCGGCGCGGTAGGCGGTGGGGCCGCCGTTGCGCATCACCTCACGGGTGATGGTCGAGGTGGGGCGGTCGAGGCGCCTGGCGATCTCCGCGTACGCGAGTCCGTCGGTCAGCCCCAGCGCGATCTGCTGGCGTTCCTGCTGGGTGAGCCTGCCGCCCGGCATCGCGATCTCCCTCCTCCACCGCCGCTTCCAAGAACGCACCGAGCATAGCGTTCACTGCTACTCCATTGCAACGCGCGAAGCCACGAACGTTGCGTTGAAACCACAGCCGTTGCAACGATTATCGGCCTTTGGCCTGGGAAGATGAAGGTCACATGCAACAGGCTTGTTGCCTGATCCATGAACGCAACGTAGCGTTTCCGGTGTCAGAAACAACAAGCGCAAGAGGAGAGCACGATGCAGAAGTTCGACACCCCCACCCCGATCACCGCCGTCCTGGACATCCCCGCCGGGCGGGTGCAGTTCATCGCCGCCAACCGGCCGACGGCGGCCTCGTGCGGTACGGCATGGCCGCGACGACCACCCACACCCCTGGTGGTCGTCGCGGCGAAGAGCGAGTTGAGCAGGGCCTCCTCGACCGAGTCCAGGACGGCGGCGAAGACCGGGGTGATCTGCGCGTCCGGGATCGTCGGCCGATCCGGCTCGGCCGTGCTGAAGGCGATCGCGTAGTCGCCGCTGCCGTTGCTGTACGAAGCGCCGACCCGTGCCATGGCGAAGATGGCCCGGCGGGCCAGGCGGCCCAGCTGCCGCGCGTCCAGGGGGGCGTCGGTGGCCACCACGATCATGCAGGAGTTGCCGGGCGGTTCGGTCGGGGCTGCCTCCGGGACCAGTTCCTCCACCGGCAGCGGTACGCCCAGCGCCGTCAGTACGCCGCCGAAGTTGGACTGCGTGAGCGCGCCCACGGCCACCGGACCGCCGGAGCCGCTCACCAGCCGGGACGAGGTGCCTATCCCCGCCTTGTACCCGAGGGCCGTGGTGCCGGTTCCCGCGCCGACGCAGCCCTCGGCCGGCAGCCCGCCGGTCGCCCCGGTGATCGCGGCCAGCACATGTTCCTCGGTGATCGGGCGTCGCCGGATGTCCGACAGGTGCCCGTCGTTGGTCTCCCCCACCAGCGGGTTGAACGACACCCCGTCCGGCCGGCGGTCCATGAGGTGGGTCAGCAGCGCGTCCGCGGCCCGGAACACCGACAGGGTGGCGGTCAGCACGATCGGTGACTCCAGGACGCCGAGTTCGTCCACCTGGGTCGAGCCCACCAGCTTTCCGTGGCCGTTGCCGGCGTACACGGCGGCCGGCAGCGTCCACCGCTGCGGGCCGAGCTGGCTCGGCACCACCGCCGTGACACCGGTGTGCAGGTCCCGACCGTCGTCGACGGTGGTGTGCCCGACCAGCACCCCCGGCACGTCGGTGATGGCGTTGTGCGCTCCGGTGGGCAGGGACCCGACGGCGATACCGAGGTCACGGGCGCGGGAGTGGCGGGCTGGCCGGCTCATACGACTCCAGGAGGTCGAATCGCGGCCGGCCGGGAATTCGGTTGGTCGGCGACGGCACGCGGTGCACGATCTGCGGGATGCTGACTCCAGAGATCATGGATTACTACCGGCAGGGCGGCGAACGGGACCGCCTGGCCACGGGCGCGGGCCGGCTGGAGTTCCTGCGCACCTGGGACGTCCTGAGCCGGGAACTGCCCGATGCGCCCGCCGCCGTGCTGGACGTCGGCGGTGCCACCGGCGTGTACGCGGCGCCGCTGGCCCGGGCCGGCTACCGGGTTCACGTCGTCGACCCGGTGCCCGAGCACGTGGCACAGGCGGCGATCCGACCGGGAGTGACAGCGGTACGCGGGGACGCGCGGCTGCTCCCCGTCGCCGATCGCGGCGTCGACGCCGTCCTGCTGCTCGGGCCGCTGTACCACCTGCCGGTCCGGGCCGAGCGCGTCGCCGCGTGGCGGGAGGCGGCTCGCGTCGTACGGCCCGGCGGCGTGGTCGTGGGTGCCACCATCAGCCGGTTCGCGTCGCTGCTCGACGGTTTCGCGCGGGGCTACTTCAGCGACCCGCGGTTCCGGCCGTTGGTCGAGCGCGCGTTGACCGACGGGGTGCACCGCAACACCGACACCGATCGTCGGTGGTTCACCAGCGCCTACTTCCACCACCCGGACGAGCCGGCGGCCGAGGTGGCGGACGCGGGCCTGCTCCTGCGGCGCCGCGTCGCCGTGGAGGGTCCGGTGTGGATGACCGGTGCCCGGCTGCCGGAGATCCTGGCGGATCCCGACCAGACCGACCTGACGCTGGAGATGCTGCGCGCGGTGGAGGAGGAGCCGAGCCTGCTCGGCGCGAGCAGCCACCTGCTCACCATCGCTTCCGCCCCACAGGACTGACTGTCTCGTCCCGTCCCCGGTCTCGGGTGTCGACCCATGGAACGGCACGAGGAGACAGGCCACGCCGTCGCGCGCGATCACCGTCCCTGCTGGCTCCGGCCGACGTAGAGTGCGGCGATGGACGTCCCCGACGACCGGATGCCGGACCGGTACCCGCACCGCGACCAGGCCGAACCCGGTCTGGCGCCCGGTACCCGCAGGCCGGCGGGGACCCTGTTCGCGGCGTTGTACGGCGAGCTGACGCCACACCCGTGGCGCCACACCGATCGGGACGCGTACTCGTTCTTCTCCGACAGGTCGCTCGCCATGGGCTGGCTCGACGACGTCGGCGGGGTCGTCCGGCAGACCGCCGGTGGTGTCGAGGAGACGCGGACCGGGGCCCCGGGGCTGTGGGGCATGAACGACGCGGGGCAGCGGCACCCGCTCGCCGATGCGGGTTCGTCGCTGGTCGCGTGGTTCCAGGTGGGGGTCGAGCCGGTGGCCGCCGACCGGCCGCTCCCCGTGCAGCCGTTCCTGCGCTGCGCCGGTGACGCGGCGGCGCGGCTCGGTGCGCTGCGGCTGGACGCGGTGCAGGTGTTGCTCCCCGTCCAGGGCCTCGACGTCGCGGCCCACCCGCAGCGCGCGCCGGTTCCGTCGCTGCGTGCCGTCGGCTGGTTCGCCGACGCCGATCCGCGGTCCCGGACGCGGGTACGGGTCACGCTGGACAGCGGCCAGGAGCCGTCAGCCCCGGCGGTGGCGCGGCGGATGAGCGAGTCGCTGCGGCGGCTGGAGCAGGACGTGTTCGTGTGCGAGTCGCACTCGCTGACCGATCACGATCCGCTGGCAACGCGGCCGCCGTTCGACGACCGCTTCTGGCCCGGCCCACCGCGGTACCGGGTGACCTTCCACGGGACGCTCGCCGAGTGGTCCCTGGACGCGCTGGGCTGGCTGGGCGGCTTCCTCGCCGACCTGGCGGCCTCGCACGGCGTCACGACCCCGCTGCTGCTCACCGCCGGCCCGTCGTAGCTCGCCCGTCCGTTCATCGAGCCGGCCGGACCGGCGGGTGACCTGCCCGGGCGGCGCGCGGCGTGACCCGGAACTCGACCGATTCCGGCCACCCCGGCGCACTTGACGTTGACACTGTGACAAGGTCTTCACTGGGTGCTGGAGGTGGTCCCCATCAACTCGACATCCAGGAATTCGCAGAACACACGCCTGCTCGGCGGTTTGAACGCCGCGAACCCGTCGACGCGGCTCCAGGCGGCTCTCGCGGTCGGCACGCACGCCGACGCCGGCGTCGTCGACGCGCTCGTGGCCCGGTGCGCGGTCGAGCCGGACTTCTTCGTCCGTGACATGCTCACCTGGGCGTTGACCCGTCTCCCGTCCGAGGTCACGGTGCCCAGGCTCCGCGCGCAGCTGCGTGCCGAGCGCGCCCAGGCCCGAAGCCAGGCGTTGCACACGCTCTCCAAGATCGGTGACCGGAGCGCGTACCCCGCGATCACGCGGTCGTTGCTGCACGACGCCGACGACGAGGTCGCGCGGAGCGCCTGGCGTGCCGCCGTCGTCCTGGTGCCCGACGGGGAGCGGGAGGCGCTGGCCACGGAGCTGGCCGCACAGCTCGGTCGCGGCGACCGGAACGTGAAACTGAGCCTCAGTCGCGCGCTCGTCGTACTCGGGGACGTCATCGAGCCGGCCCTGCGGGCGGCGGCGGCGAGTGACGACCCGGCGGTCAGCGCCCACGCCCGCGCCACGGAGCTGCTGCTGCGCGACCCGGATGCCGCCTTCGACGCCGCCGTCGACGAGGCGATCCGGATCGTCGCGCTCGGCCCGGAACGGGTCGAGGAGGGCGAGTGCTGATCGGCGAGGTGGCGCGCCGCTCGGGGGTGAGTACCCGGATGCTCCGGCACTACGACTCCCTCGGGCTGGTGCGCCCCACCGGACGCACCGGCGGCGGCTACCGCGAGTACTCCGCCGACGACATTCGCCGGATCTTCCAGGTGGAGAGCCTGCGGTCGCTGGGCTTGTCGCTACGGGAGATCGGGCGGGCTCTGCGGGATCCCGCCTTCTCGCCGTCCGCGCTGGTCAGCGAGCTGATTCGACGGACCGAAGAACGACTCAAGCGCGAGCAGGAACTGCTCGAACGACTCCGCACGGTCGGCGCCTCGACGCCCTCCGGTTGGCAGGGCGTCCTGCGTATCGTCGAGCTGCTGCACGGCCTCAACTCGCCCAGCGCCGCCCGTCGGCAGCAGGCCGTCCTGGCCCCGGCCGAGGAGATGCCGGTCCCCACCGAACTGCTCGCCAAGTCGATCCTCGCCGAATCCGACCCGAACGTCGCCGGCGCCCTGCGGTGGGCCCTCGCGCGGGCGGGCGGTGACGCGGTGGCGGATGTCGCCCCCGGCCTGCACGCGGAGGACGTCGACGTCCGGCGGCGCGCGGTCCTGGCGATCGCCGAGCTTCCCGGTGACGAGGCGACCGCGGTGCTCGCCGACGCCCTCGGGGACTCGGACCCGACGGTGCGCAGGCACGCCGCTCTGGCACTGGGTGGGCGTGGTGCGACCGAAGCCGTGCCGGTCCTCGTCGACATGGTGGTGCACGGTGCCCACGACGTCGAAGCGGCCGAGGTCCTGGGGGCGTTGTCACTGGACCCGGAGTGCGCGGATCGAATCATGACGGCGTTGGTCGCGGAACTCGCCGCCCCCGCCGCGAGTTCCGCGGTGCGGATACGCCTGGCCCAGGCACTCGCCGAGATGCCGGCGACCGTCGCGCAGGGCACCCTACGGCGATTGACGCACGACGATGACCGGTCTGTCGCCCTCATCGCCTCGGCCCTCGTCAGGGTCGTCGAAGAGCGCTCCGACGGCTGAAGGTTCCACCGGCGGGACCGGGCGCCGGCGGCGCACCCGATCCGTTCGCCTCGACCCACGGCTGTCTGCGGGCCCTCGGTCGTGTGAAGGTCGGGGCGTGGCGGGTCTGGGTGGCAGTGACGTCGTACGGGCGGCCGGCGAGATGGTGCGGGTGCTCGGGCCGCACACGGGGAAGGACTGGGGCGTGCCGGCCGGCGGCCTGAGGTGGAGCTGCTGGACCACCGTCGCACACGTCGCCCACGATTTGCTGGCGTACGCCGGGCAGGTCAGCGGCCGACCGGCGGACGGCTACCTTCCGTTCGACCTGCGGGTCTCTCCCGCCGCGAGCCCACGTGCGGTGCTGACCGTGGTCACCGCCTGCGCCGGGCTGCTCGCCGCGACCGTCGACGCCGCCGATCCCGGCGCCCGCGCCTGGCACTACGGGCCGTGTGACCCGGGCGGGTTCGCGGCGATGGGGGTGGCGGAGACGCTGCTGCACACCGGGGACATCGCCGCCGGCCTCGGGGTGGCGTGGGAGACGCCCGCCGACCTGAGCGCCGCCGTCATCAACCGGCTCTTCCCGGACGCGCCCAGCGGCCCGCCGCCGCGGGTGCTGCGCTGGCTGACCGGGCGGGACGAGTTGCCCGGCCGGGCCCGGCGCACCTCCTGGAGCTGGCGGGCCGCCCGCGACTGACACCGCCGCGCACATCCCGGACGGCGGCGCGACCGGGCGGGCCGGGTTGAGCGGTCCCGGTCACCGGGCATCGCTCCCGGCCGGCCGGCAGCGCGGCAGGGCCGGGAGCGATACGCAAGACGGCGCGGTGGCAGCCCCGCGGAACCGGGAGCGGCGTCAGTCCTCCTCGGGCGGGCCGGTCTCCTGCAACCGGCCGTCGTCGAGCCGCAGCCAGCGGTTCACCGCGATCTCCCGCAGGAACCGCTCGTCGTGGCTGACCACCACGAACGCGCCCCGGTACGCGCCGAGCGCGTTCTCCAGCTGGGCGACGCTGACCAGATCGAGGTTGTTGGTCGGCTCGTCGAGCAGCAGCAGCTGCGGCGCCGGGGAGGCGAACAGGACGCACGCCAGGGTGGCGCGTAGCCGCTCACCACCGGAGAGCACCCCCACGGGCAGGTGGGCGCGGGGCCCGCGGAACAGGAACCGGGCCAGCAGGTGCATGCGCTGCGCCTCGGGCAGGGTGGGCGCGTACGCGGCCAGGTTCTCCAGCACGGTGCGTTCCAGGTCCAGCAGGTCCAGTCGCTGCGACAGGTACGCCACCCGCCCCTCGGCGTGCCGGATCCGCCCGCCCTCCGGCGTCAGGTCGCCGTTCATGAGCCGCAGCAGTGTCGACTTGCCGGCGCCGTTGCGCCCGGACAGGGCGATCCGCTCCGGGCCGCGGATGGTCAGGTCGACGCCGTCGCCGCCGAAGACGGCCCGGTCACCGTGGCGGACCTGCATCCCCTCGCCCTCGAAGACCGTACGGCCGGCCGGGACGGTGGTCTCCGGCAGCTCGATGGCGATCTTCTGCTCCTCGCGCAGGGCGCGGCTGGCCTCGTCGAGCCGGGCGCGGGCCTCGCTGACCCGGGAGGCGTGCACCTCGTTGGACCGACCGGCGGACTCCTGGGCGCTGCGCTTCAGCCCACCGGCGACGATCCTGGCCAGCCCGGCGTTACCGAGGTTGCGGTTGGCGTTGCTGGCCCGGCGGGCCGCCCGCTCCCGGGCCTGCTGCATCTCCCGCTTCTCCCGTTTGACCTCCTGCTCGGCATTGCGGACGTTCTTCTCGGCTACCTCCCGGGCCGCCTGCACAGCCTCGGAGTACGCGGTGAAGTTGCCCCCGTACAGGCGCAGCTCGCCGCCGTCGAGTTCGGCGATGCGGTCCATCCGGTCCAGTAGCGCCCGGTCGTGGCTGACCAGCAGCAGAGTGCCGCGCCACTCCTCGAGCACGTCGTGGAGCCGCCGCCGGGCCTCGACGTCGAGGTTGTTGGTGGGCTCGTCGAGCAGCAGCACGTCGGGCCGCTTCAGCAGCTGGGCGGCGAGGCCGAGGGAGACGACCTGCCCGCCGCTGAGGGTGTGCAGGCGGCGGGTGAGCGACACGTCGCCGAGGCCGAGCCGGTCCAGTTCGGCGCGGGTGCGCTCCTCGACGTCCCAGTCGTTGCCGATGGTGGCGAAGTGCGCCTCGTCGGTGTCGCCGGATTCGATGGCGTGCAGGGCCGCGATCAGCGGGGCGACACCGAGCACCTCGGCCACGGTCAGGTCGGCGGCCAGCGGCAGGGTCTGCGGCAGGTAGCCGAGCACCCCGTCGACGGTGACGCTGCCGCCGGTGGGCTGGTACTCGCCCGCGATGAGTTTGAGCAGGGTGCTCTTGCCGGCGCCGTTGGGCGCGACGAGACCCGTCCGGCCCTCACCGACGGTGAAGGAGAGCTCCTCGAAGACCGGGGTGTCGTCCGGCCACGAGAAGGAGAGGTTCGAGCAGATGATGGACGCACTGGACATGGGTGGACCTCGGAAAGGCTGGCGGGCGCGCTGCGGGCGCAGCCCGGGAGGCGAATCAGGAAGACGACGACGAGGCCCCGGCGTCGGCGCTGACTCGCGCCGCCGGTGGCCACTCACTGCCCGGTCTCACCCGGAGATGTCGTCTTCACCCACCATGTTCTGCTCCCTGGTCCTGGTCACTTCGCGGGCCCAACGGTAACAGCCGTCGGACTCGCGGCAACTCGTTTTCAAGATCTGATCGCCGAGCCGCCTGATCCGGTCGAGCCGGCGTGGCGTACGTGTCGGTGCCCGTCGCGGGGGAACGGTGGCCGGGCCGGCAGCACCTCGACGAAGGCGAAGCCGGCCTTCTCGGCGACCCGGCAGGAGGCCGGGTTGTCGATCTGGTGCAGCAGGTCCAGCCGGGTCAGCCCGGCGAAGCGGGTGAACGCCCACCGGCTCACCGCGTCGACGGCCCGGCCGGCCACACCGCGTCCGCGCGCCGCGGCGGCCGTCCAGTAGCCCACCTCGGCGGCCGGCCGGCCGGGCGCGACGTTCTTGAGCACCACGTTCGCCACCGGCCGGTGGCCGCCGTCCGGGTGCGGCTCGCACACGGCGAAGGTCAGCCAGTCGCCGGCCCGCCAACCTCGCTGCGCCTGAGTCAACCAGCGGCCCGCCTCGGTGGCGGTGGTGAGCGGGTTGCGGGTCCAGCTCCGCAGGACCGGATCCTGGTGCGCCGCGACCAGCGTGTCCCGGTCGTCGTCCCGCCAGGGGCGCAGCAGCAGCTCCGGCGCGGTCACGGTCGCCGGGGCCCGCAGGATGATCGACACGAGGGCATTCTGCCGAAAAGGCGGGTCGTCCGTGGCCCCGGCAGGTGGGTCAGGCGGCGGAGCGGCGACGCCACGGCCACCAGGCCCGCCGGGGCGTCCGGCCGGTCTGCGTGGCGGTCGGCGGTGTGCGGGACGTCACGGCGGCACGTCGCTCGTCGCGCCAGCGCCGGACCACGGCGTCGACGTTGACCGGACGCACCACGACCCGCGGGCCCGTGGGAAGGCGCAGCCAGGCCATGATCTCGGTGTTCAGCAGGGCGCAGAAGTCGCGTACGGCCTGCTCGGTGGGGAGCTCACGCACCTCGTCGGGCACCCGCTCGACCCGGCGGCGCAGCTGCAGCGGTGTGGGGAGCAGCAGGTCGCTGGGGAGCTTCTCCCGCTCCATGAAGCTCTTGATCCACCACGACTCGTCGTACGGCAGGTTCCGGCCCGGGATCGGCTTGCCCGCGCCCGGCAGGTTGTCGAACTCGCCGCGCTCCTGGGCGGAGCGGATCTGCGCCTCGACCGTCGCTTCCCACATGTTCGTCATCCGGTCACCTCCCCGGCCCACCGTAACGCGCCGCGAATTCCCGGCCGGCCACCGAGAAGAGGCAGGCCACGGTCGTTGCGGTGGCACTCCCCCGGCCGGTGCCGGCGGCCGTAGCGTCGAAGCGTTGATCAATGAGGGAGGGGTGCGGGCGATGGTGGATGCGGGCGCGTTGGTGGGGATGTCGCTGGTGGCGTTGGGCATCGTGCTGACTCCGGGGCCGAACATGGTCTACCTGGTGTCCCGGTCGGTGACCCAGGGCCGCCGGGCGGGGTTCGTCTCGTTGCTCGGCGTCGCCGCCGGGTTCGGGATCTACCTGCTGGCCGCGGTCGCCGGGCTGGCCACCGTGTTCGTGCTGGTGCCGGCGCTGTACACGGCGGTGAAGCTGGCCGGCGCGGCGTACCTGCTCTGGCTGGCCTGGCGGACGCTGCGGCCCGGTGGAAGCTCCCCGTTCACTCCGGCGCCGATGCCAGTGGAACGGCCGCGCCGGCTGTTCACCATGGGGTTGGTGACCAATCTGCTCAACCCCAAGATCGCGATTCTCTACGTGTCGCTGCTGCCGCAGTTCGTGCAGCCGCAGCGCGGGCAGGTGGCCCTGCAGAGCCTGCTGCTCGGATTGACCCAGATCAGCGTCGCCGTGGTGGTCAACGGCCTGATCGTGCTCACCGCCGGCGCGTTGGCCGGGTTCTTCGCCCGGCGGCCGTCGTGGCTGCGCGTGCAGCGCTGGGTGATGGGCACCGTGCTGGGCGCCCTGGCCGTACGCATCGCCGCCGACCGGTCCCGCGCCGCCGTGGCCACCCCCTGAGTCGTCGCCGGGTTCCGACCGGCGGGACGGATCCCACTAGACTTCGCCCTCGATGGACGCCCAGCCCACCGCCGACATCCGCCCCTGCGCCCACTGTGGACGTCCGGTGCCGCAACGTGCCGGCGCCGGCCGGCCGTTCCGGTACTGCCGCGACAACGACGGCGCCTGCCTGCGGGCCTCGCGCAACAGCCGCATGCGGCACCGCAACGCCCCCGGCCTGCCCGGGCAGGTGGCCCGGACGTGGGAGGCGGTGGACCGCCTCGACCAGATCGTGGAGACGCTGACCGAGGCGCTGCACGCCGAACTCTCCCCCGTGGGGGTGGAGCGGCAGCTCGCCCAGGCCCGCGCCGAGGCGGCCACCGAGGTCGCCGCGGCGCAGACCGAGCGGGACGAGGCCCGCCGCGAGGCCGAGGACGCCACGGCCGCCGCCGCGCAGGCCCGTGAGCAGGCGCGGGCCGCGCTCGCCGAGCGGGACACCGCCCGCACCGACGCCGCCCACGCCGCCGAGCAGGCCGCCCGGGACGCCGAGCGCGCCAGTCAGGCCGAGGCGGACCGGGACGAGGCGCGCCGGGCCGCCACCGCCGCGCAGGCGCTGCGGGTGCAGGCCGAACGGGACCGGGACGCGGCGCGGCAGGAGCTGCGTACGGTGCGCGCGGAACGCGACACCGAACGGGGTCGGGTCGCCGACCTCACCGCGGAGCGGGACGCCGCCCGCGTCGACGCCGACCGGGCCACCCGCGACGCCGCCGAGGCGCACCAACGCGCCCAGCGGTGGCAGAGCGAGGTCGAGGACGTCCGCCGGCAGGCCGAACAGGCCCGCACCGACGCCACCCGGGCCCGCGCCGGCGCCGCCGACGCCGTCCGGGCCCGCGAGGAGGCCGACCGGGCTCGGGACCGCGCCGAGGCGGCCGTCCGGCAGGCCGAGACCGCCCGCCTGGAAGCCGACGCGGCCGCCGGTCACCTGCGCACCGAGCTGACCGCCGCGGCCGCGCGCGGCGAGACCCTCGCCGACGAGCTGGCCGCCGCCCGGCGGGCCGCGGCCACCGCCGAGGGCCGGCTCACCGAGCTGACCGTACGCCTGCAGACCGCCGAGGCCGACCGGGACTCCGCCCAGCAGCGGGTGGCGCAGCTCGCCGCTCAGGTCAGCGACCTGGCCGCGGCGCTGGCCCGGCTCGGCTCCGGCGCGGCGGCGGGCTGAGCCCGCGCCCGACGCGCCACCACGGGCGGGACG
>NZ_SMKG01000330.1 GCF_004348525.1 Micromonospora sp. 15K316
CCCCCCACCCTCCCCGGGTACGGGCCGAACACCCGGACCCTGCTCCAGTTCCGCGTACGCGGCGCCCCCGCGGCCCCGTACGACCTGGCCCGGCTGCGCGAGCGACTGCCCCGGGCGTACGCGGCCAGCCAGCGCCCGCCGATCGTGCCGCAGCCGGCCTACGACGCGGCGATCGGCACCCGCACCCAACGGGAGACGGCGGTGCCGGTGCACGCCGCGACGGTCACCTTCACCCCGGCCGGTGGCGCCGTGCCGGTCGCGGTACCTGTCGCGGTGAAGGCCGTACAGCAGGTCTTCGAGCCCCGGCACGGTCGGATCGCCGGCCGGCTCGGCGTCGCCCACCCGCACGCCGGGCCACTCTCCCCCGGCACGCTGCCGCTCGGCCCCGAGGACCCGGCCACCGAGATCCTCTTCGCGGCCGATCCGGCCGTGCCGATCGGCGCCCCGGCCGACGGTACGCAGCTCTGGCGGATCGTGGGCGGTAGCCGGCAGACCGAGGCCCTGCGTCTGGACGGCTGCGACCTACAGGTGGTCAACCGGGTCGGGTGGGACGGCACGATCCGCCACCCGGACCCCGGCGAGCTGGGCTGGAAGGAGGTGGTCCGGGTCAATCCCCGGGAGGATCTGGTCGTCGCGCTGCGTCCGGTCGCGCCGACCCTGCCGTTCAAGATAGGCGACAGTGTCCGGCTGCTCGACCCGACGAGGCCGGCCGGCGCCCGAACCGGCTCGACCCCGGTGAGCCCCTTCGACGGCCGGCCCGCCCTGGTCGTGAACCAGCTGGTGAACCTCGGCTGGGAGTACCGCTGGCACAGCCAGCTCGGCAGCCACCGCGACCTGGGGATGAACCGCCCGCTCGTGCTCCGGGTCTCGCCCAAGGCGCCCACCGGGCTGACCGCCACCTCGGCGCCGGGCTCGGCCACCGCGCTGCCCGCCATCGCCCTCGCCTGGACCGGCAACGGCGGTCGCCCTCCGGCCACCAGCCACCTGCTGCAACGAGCCACCGACGCGGCCTTCACCACCGGGGTCACCACGATCACCGTGGCGGCCACCGCCACCCGGTACATCGACGCCACGGTCACCCCGGGCGTCACCTACCACTACCGGATCCGCGCCGAGAACGCGGTCAGCTGCTCGTCCTGGTCGAACAGCGTGCCCGCGTCGGTGCAGCTCACCGCCCCCGCCGGGCTGATCGCCGCGATCCCGCCGGCCGCTCCGCTACGGGTCGCGCTGCGCTGGTCGAACCGCTCCTTCGCCACCGGAATCGACGTGCAGCGGGCCACCAACCCGACGTTCACCAGCGGACCGGCCACCACCGCCATCGGGGTGGGTGACAACCACCTGGACACCGCGGTCGCCCCGAACACCACGTACTACTACCGGGTGCGGACGACCTATCTCGGCGCCGCCTCGCCCTGGTCCACGGTGGGCACGGTGACGACCCCGCCGGCTCCGGCGACACCGAGCGCGGTGACCGTCGCCGCCGACGCGCCCGGGCCCGACACGGCGACGGTGGTCCTGGGCTGGTCGCCGGAGACCCCGCTCGGGCCGGGCGCCGGGTTCATCGTGCAGCGCGCCGTCGACCCGACGTTCGGTCGCGAGGTCGCCACGTTCACGGTCACCGGGCGGAGCTTCACCAACACCGGACTGGCCCGCGGCGTCACCTACCACTACCGGATCCGCGCGTTCAACGTGGTGGGCAGCTCCGCCTTCACGGCGCCGACCACCGTCACCACCCCACCCTGACCGCCCCGAGCGGCCGCCGCGCCTACCCGCGGCGAGAGCTCACTCCGCGTGCGGCGGCCGCTCTCCCCATGGCCGAGCGGACCGGACCGCAGGGGCGGGTCAGCGCAGTGGGGTGCGGAGGTCGCCGCCGGTACGCAGCTCGGCCAGCGCGGCGGCCACGCCGTGCAGCAGGTCGGTCGCCTCGGTGAGCCCGGCGGCAGCCGGGTGCGGGGCGTCCGGGCGAGCATCCTCGGCGACGTAACCGGCCGCGGCGACGACGAGCCGCTCGTACGCGGCCACTCCGCTCTCCAGCTGCTCGGTGAGGATCCGGTGCGTGTCGGCCAGGGGCGCCCGGGCGTCGGTCGGGGCGAGCCGGAGCGCGCGTTCCACGCTCGCCACCCGGCGGGCGAGTTCCCGCAGCGAACGGTCGGCGACGGCGGCCTCCTGCACGGCGGGCTCGGCCGGGCCGGTCAGCCGCCGCGTCATCCCGCCGAGAGCGATCGTCGCCCGATCCAGTCGGGCCCAGGGCTGCGCCGCGCTGGTGCCGCGCAACGCCACCCGGGCGCGGACGCGGCGCGCCTCGGCGACCACACCGGCACCGGCCGGCAGACGCTCGACGGCGGCGACCAACCGGGCCCGGGACCGGGCGGCGGCCTCGACCGGGTCGACCGGCGGGGGCGCCGGTTGGGCGGCGAGGGCCCGCAGGTCGATCCAGCGCCACGCGGCGAGCGCCACCGCGCTGCCCGCCGCACCGGCCCAGGCCGCGTCCGGCAGCCCGAGCCCGGCGTACGGGGTCAGGACCGCGGCGGCGCCGCCGAGGCCACCGGCCAGCACGCTCCACCGTCGCGCCGACCGGCGAAGTCGGGCCAGCCGCCGGAAGTACCGCGTACGCTCGTCTGCCACCCTGACCTCCTCTGGCCGCCCGCTCAGCCGGCGGTGGTGGTGTCCCCGCTGCCCCGCTCGCGGGCCATCGTCGCGCGGAGTTCGTCGAGGCGGGCGGCGGCGGCCGGGTCGGTGGCCGGAGCGGCGGGCTGCTCGCCGCCCTGCCGCTGTTGCACGCCGAGCTGCTCGCCGGCCATGCTCGACCGGATCTGCTCCAGCCGGGCCGAGCCGGCCGAGTCGAGCGTCGCCTTCTGGATCTCCAGCATCCGACCCTCGGTCGAGTTGCCGGCCAGCTCGGCGCGCCCCATCGCGTTGGCGTAGCGGCGCTCAATCCGGTCGCGCACCTCGTCGAGGGAGGGGGTGGTGCCGGGCGCGGTGAGCGCCGACATCGACTCCAGCGAGCGGGCCACGCTCTCCTGCATCTTCGCCTGCTCCAGCTGGCTGAGCAGGCGGGTTCGCTCGGCGAGACGCTGCTGGAGGATCATCGAGTTGTTCTCGACCGCGCGGCGGGCCTGGCCCGCGGCGGCGAGCGCCTGGTCGTGCAGGGTCTTCAGGTCCTCCGCCGACTGCTCGGCGGAGACCAGCTGGGTGGCCAGGGTCTGTGCGGACTGCTCGTACCGCCCCGCCTCGGCCTCGTCGCCCCGGGCGCGGGCCTGGTCCGACAGGACCAGCGCCTGCCGGGCGTTGGCCTGGAGGCGCTCGACCTCGGACATCTGCCGGGAGAGCTTCATCTCCAACTGGCGCTGGTTGCCGATCACCGCGGCGGCCTGCTGCACGAGGGCCTGATGCTGGCGCTGCGCCTCCTCGATGGCCTGCTGGATCTGGACCTTCGGATCGGCGTGCTCGTCGATCCGGGCGCCGAAGAGCGCCATCAGGTACTTCCACCCCTTGACGAACGGGTTCGCCATCTCCGCGATATCCCCTCAGTAGCGTCGCTCCGCCTGCTCGAGCCGGACGCAACGACGGACCACCGGCGCGGCAGTCCCTCCATCGTCCCAGCCCGGCGCCAGACCGGCACCCTTACCGGCGAGCAGGCGGCCGACACCGTCTGCGATCAACCCTACGCGGACAGCGCGAGACCGGCTACGGCGCTGCGAAGGAGACTCAGGCGGCGCAGACGACGTCGCGGTCGCGCTCGGCGGGGCGGACCCGGGTGCTGCGCAGCGTGGCCTTGAGCGGCGAGTCCTGGCGGACGGAGACGGCGACCGTGCCGTCGGAGTTGACCTGGCGTACGGCCCGACCGGTGGCCTTCGCCGCCGGGGCCGGCGACACCGGCGCGGCGTCGGCCGACTCGTCCTGCACGGGGACCAGCACGTTCGGCATCTGCTCGGCGAGCGCGACGGTGTCGCTGACCTCGCGCAGCAGCTCGGAGAGGCGAGCGCCCAGCGCGTCGCAGATCGCGGCCAGCAGTTCGCTGGAGGGTTCCTTCTGGCCACGCTCGATCTCGGAGAGGTAACCGAGGCTGACATTGGCGGCGGAGGAGACCTCACGCAGGGTGCGGTGCTGCCCCTGCCGGCGTGCCCGCAATGCGTCCCCGACCACTCGGCGTAGCAGGACCATCGCACCTCCCCCTCTCCGGCCGCACGTTCGCCCGCCATGACGGGCCGAACGCGGCGGACCAGACCGGCACCGACCGACGGAGCCTTTCCGCAACGGTACCCGGTACCCGGCGCGGCGACATCCCGCCCCGCCCGTCGGATTGCCGCGCCGGCGCCCCCGCCCGGCCACGTGGCCGGTTTCGCCGGTGGCCCTCGGCTGCCTGGTCCGCGCCCGGGACGCCGGCGTCACGTCCGGCTGCCTAGCCGGCGTCGTCCGCGTCGTCCGCGTCGGCGGCGTCGGCCTCGTGGATCCGCTCGGCGAGCAGGCGCAGCGCCTCGATCACGGCGGCGGAGCGGATGTGATCCCGGCCACCGGTCAGGTCGAGCTGCCGCACAGCGGTGCCACCCGGCCCGGCCACGGCCACGTAGACCAGTCCCACGGGCTTGTCGTCCTGCGGCTGCGGGCCCGCCACCCCGGTCGTGGCCAGCCCCCAGTCGGCACCGCAGCGCCGC
>NZ_SMKG01000331.1 GCF_004348525.1 Micromonospora sp. 15K316
GACGGCGCCCACGGTCACGACGCCCGACCCGCGCCCCGAAACAACGCCCGCCCCCGGTCCTGCACCGCCCACGCGGTGATCCGCCACAACGCCTCAGCCACGATCAACGGGCTCATCTTGCTGCTGCCGTGTTCCCGCTCGGCGAACGTGATCGGCACCTCGACGATCCGCATACCCGCCCGGTGCGCCAGACGCGACAGCTCCACCTGGAACGAGTAGCCCTGCGAACACACCGACGCCAGGTCCATCGCGTCCAACGCGTCCCGCCGGTAGACGCGGTACCCGCCGGTGGCGTCGGAGACCGGCATGCCCAGCGCCAGGCGCGCGTACAGGTTGCCGCACCGGGACAACGCCAACCGCCGCACCGGCCAGTTCACCACGCGCGCGCCCCGGGTCCACCGGGAGCCGATCACCACGTCGGCGCCGCGGGCGGCGTCCAGCAACGCCGGCAGGTCCTCGGGGGCGTGCGAGCCGTCGGCGTCCATCTCCACCACCGCGTCGTAGCCGCGTTCCCGCGCCCACGCGAAACCGGCCAGGTAGGCCGCCCCGAGGCCCTCCTTGCCCTCCCGGTGCAGCACGTGCACCTGCGCGTCGGTGTCGGCGAGCGCGTCCGCGATCACCCCGGTGCCGTCGGGACTGTTGTCGTCGGCGACGAGCACCTCCACCTCGGGGGTCTCCCGGCGTACGCGGCCCACGATGTCGCTGACGTTGTCGGCCTCGTTGTAGGTGGGGATCACCACCAACACCCGGCCGACGCCGTCGACGCCCGCGCGGCGGCTCCGGTCGGTCGCCTCGTCCACGGTCCCCCCTCCGTCCACGCCGGCGTACCGGCTGCGCCTACCCGGGCCCGACGCGCCGCCGGCGGCGTAGCACCGCCGCGCCGGCCAGGGCGGCCACGGCCAGCCCGGCCAGCACCACCTCCGGCCACAAACCCACCCGGGTGGCCGGCGTACGCCCGTCGGCCAGGCGCAGTTGCCGCACCACCACCTCACGGGTGTTGAACCCGGTGGCGTCGCTTACCCGCCCGTCGGGGGCGACGAACCCGGACACCCCGACCGTGGAGGCCATCAACGCCGGGCGGCCGTGCTCCACCGCCCGCAGGCGCACCATGGCCAGCTGCTGGCGGGCCTCCGCCACGTCGAAGGTGGCGTTGTTGGTCTGCACCACGAGCAACTGCGCGCCCCCGGTGACGGTGTCCCGGACCACCTCGTCGTACGCCACCTCGAAGCAGATCACGTCGCCGAGCAGCACCGGCCCGGCACGCACCACGCCCGGGGTACGTCCGGCCACGAAGTCGGCCCGCACCCGGTCGACCTGCTTGCTGACCATCCGGGCGATGTCGCGCAGCGGCACGTACTCGGCGAACGGCACCGGGTGCCGCTTGACGTACAGCTGCTCCAGGTCGGGGCCGCTGCCGGGCCGCCACAGGATGCCGGCGTTGCGGACCTGCCCGGCGTCGGGGCCGAGCAGCACCGCGCCGACGAGGATCGGCGCGCCGATCGTGTCGGCGGCCTGCGAGATCCGCGCCCCGGCGCTCGGGTTGCGCAGCGGGTCGATGTCGCTGGCGTTCTCCGGCCAGACCACCAGGTCGGGGCGGGGCTGCGCACCGGCGGCGACCCGGCCGGCCAACTCCAGGGTCGCGTCGACGTGGTTGTTGAGCACCGCCTGCCGCTGGGCGTTGAAGTCCAGGCCCAGGCGCGGCACGTTGCCCTGCACGATCGCCACGGTGACCGTCGCGCCGCCGCCGGCGCGTCCCACCGGCACCAGCAGACCCGCCGCGCACAGCAGCACCGCCCCGGCGGTCAGCCCGGCCACCGGCAGCCACCACCGGGCCCGCCGCCACCCGTCGACGCTCCACCGTCGCCACCCGGCGGCCAGCAGCAGCCCACCGGCCGTGGCGACGGCGAACGTCACCAGCGGGGCGCCGCCGAGCGCGGCCAGCCGCAGCAGCGGCGAGTCGTCCTGGCTGAACGCCAGCCGACCCCACGGAAACCCGCCGAACGGGGTACGGTCCCGCAGCGCCTCCTGCCCCACCCACAACACGCCCGTCAGCGGGGCCCAGCACCAGCGGGCCCGGTCGACCAGCGGCGACACCCAGGCGGTGGCGGCGCCGAGCAGCGCCAGATAGGCGGCCTGCAGCAACGACAGCAGCACCCAGGGCAGCAGGCCGGTGTGCAGGTTCGTCCACGCCAGCAGCGGCGCGAACAACGCCACCCCGGTCAGGAAACCCAGTCCGGCGCCGGCCCGCAGCCGCCGCCGGTGCGTCGCGGCGGCCAGCAACGCCACCCCGACCGGCGCCAGCGGCCACACCCCGTACGGGGGGAACGCCGCCAGCAACGCCAGCCCCGCCGCGACCGCCGCCGGCGCCGCGACCGCGAGCGGCAGCGGACGCGGGACGGCGTCCGGGCGCGGCTGCGCCGCGTCGGTTCGCTTCTCGTCCGGGTCGACGGTCGTCACGGGCGCCTCAGCACGATCACGGTGCTGAAGGCTACCCGGCGCGACGGCCGGTCACGAACGGCGGCGGGCCACGAGAACGGCGTCGTGGATGGTGATCTCCCGTCCCTGCGGGTCCACGGCCGTACGGGGCCGCGCCTCGGCCCGCACGTCCCACACGGCCGGGTCCAGACCCGTCGCGAGTTCCTGCGGGGTGTACATCATCTCCGGCAGGTGCATCCGGTGGACGCTGGTGCGCAGGTCCCACGGGTGGTGCCCGACGATCAGCAGGGTGCCGCCGACGGCGACGGCGCCGGCCAGCCGGGCGAACAGAACGTCGCGTTCCTCGCCGGGCAGGTGCATGAACTGGGCACTCACCAGGTCGTAGGAGGCCTCGACGGGAGGCTGCTCCCGCACGTCGGCGTGGACCCAATCGACGCGGTCGGCGACCCCGGCGTCGTCGGCGTGCGCCGCGGCCCGCTGCAGCGCGGTGCGGGAGATGTCCACGGCGGTGACCCGCCAGCCCCGCCGGGCGAGCCACACCGCGTCGGCGCCCTCACCGCTGCCCACGTCCAGCGCCCGGCCGGGGGCCAGGTCACTGGCCTCGGCCACCAGCTGCGGGTTGGGTCGTCCGCTCCACACCGCCGGCCGGGACGTGTACCGCTGCTCCCACGCCTGCTCGGTGAACATGGTGGCGACGCGGTGCCGGCGTTCGCGTACCGCCTCGCGGGTCTCCTCGGCCACCAGGTCGGCGTTGATCGCCGCGGCGGCGGTCAGGCCGGCGGCCGCCGCGCTGATCACCTGGGCGCGGACGTCGGCGACGTTGCCGGCCACCCACACCCCCGCGGCCGCGGTGGCGCCGGACGGGTCGGCGGGGATCTGGGTGCCGAACACGTGCCCGCCCAGCTCCACCTCGACGGGGGCGAGGCCGAGGTCGGCGAGCAGGCCGGCGCGGGCGGTGAACCGGGGCGCCACCACCAGCGCGTCGAGGTCGACGACGCCGCCGTCGGCCAGCCGTACCCCGGTGAGGGTGTCACCGGCCACCACGAGCTCGGCGACGGGGCCGTCCACGACGGTGATCTCCCGGGCGGCGAGCTCTTCCAGCTCGTCGGCGTTCGGCGGCGGGGCGTCGTGGACCAGCAGCAGCACGTGCGGGCTCCACTGCCGCCACAGCTGCGCCTGCTGCACGCCGGTCGGGCCGGTGGCGAGCACCCCGATCCGCCGGTCGCGGACCTCCCATCCGTGGCAGTACGGGCAGTGCAGCACGTCCCGGCCCCACCGCCGCGCCAGGCCGGGCACCTCGGGCAGCTCGTCGACCAGCCCGGTGGTGACCAGCAGCCGCCGCGCCCGCAGCACGCTCGCGTCGGCGAGGGTGAGGCTGAACCCGCCGTCGTCGCGGGCCGCGGTCCGTACCCGGCCGGTGACGATCTGCCCGCCGTAGCCGGTGACCTCGGCCCGCCCGGCGGCGAGCAGCTCCCCCGGCGGGGTGCCCTCCCGGGTCAGGTAGTTGTGCACACCTCCGGCGGGGGCGTTGCGCGGCTCACCGGCGTCCACCACGAGCACCGAACGGCGGGCCCGCGCCAGGGCGAGCGCCCCGGCGAGTCCGGCGGCGCCGCCGCCGACCACCACCACGTCGTACCTGTCGCCCACCTGGCACCTCCCGGTCGTGTTCCGCTCGCCGTCCACGCTGCACCCACCACCGCCACAACGACAAGCAATCTTGCTGTTATGGCAAACAAGGAGGTGGTGCGCCGTGTCAGACGGAACATCGGCACGTGCCAGCCGGTCCCCACGCCGCCGACCCCACCGCGAGGGATGCCCGGGCATGAAAATCGGGGCGCGGCCAACGCCGCGCCCCGATGCTCCCAGGCCCTTCCCGGCCGGTGGGGCGAGAATGCGGCACGCCGACCTTCGGACCGACCAGACGCGGACTGGCTGTCCCCGCCGGGCCGTTGTCTACTGGCCGTGCGCCTCACTCCGCCCGTACACCGGTTACCGCGGCCGGTTCGCGCCGCCCCGCCGACCCCCGCCCGCTGGACCTGGCCGCCGCGACGAAGAACGTGTCGCTCGGCCAGCGGACGAAGGGACGAAGCGAACAACAGCCGCTTCCCGTAGTAGGACTCAAAGACGGTACGTGCTGCCCCCCAGGCCCTGTCAACC
>NZ_SMKG01000332.1 GCF_004348525.1 Micromonospora sp. 15K316
GGCGTGAGGGGAGGGCGATGATCGGGCCGGATGCGGCGGCCACGCCGGCCAGTGTGGCCGAGGCGGTGGCCGTGCAGGAGGCGTTGCGGTCGCGGGTCGATCTCGTCGGGCCCGGTCCGTCCGAGCCCGTGACGGTGGCCGGGCTCGACGTCGCGTACGCCGAGAGCGGTGACCTGCTCGCGGCCGCCGTGACGGTGCTCGACGCCCGCACGCTCGCGGTGGTCGACCAGGCCGTGAGCATCGGTCGGCCCGCCTTCGGGTACGTCCCGGGTCTCTTCGCGTTCCGGGAACTGCCCGCGCTGCTCGCCGCGCTGGACCGGTTGACCACCCGGCCGGAGCTGCTGGTCTGTGACGGGCACGGGGTCGCCCACCCGCGCCGGTTCGGGCTCGCCTGTCACCTCGGGGTGGTGACCGGCCTGCCGGCGATCGGGGTCGGCAAGACGCCGCTGGTCGGGGACTGGGCGCCGCCGGCCGTCGAGCGGGGTGCGTGGTCGGCGCTGCGCGACGGGGACGACGTGGTGGGTCGGGTGTTGCGGACGCGCGACGGGGTGAAACCGGTCTTCGTCAGCGTCGGCCACCGGATGAGTCTGGACAACGCCGTCGCCCGGGTGCTGGCGCTGACTCCGCGCTACCGGCTGCCGGAGACCACCCGGAGCGCCGACCGGCTCTGCCGGGACGCCCTCACCGCGGCGCGGGCGGCGACGCCACCCGCGAAAGGCTGACCCACCCCGGCCCCCGCCGAGCTCGTCGATCAAGAGGGTTGCGTCATCGTCAGTCCGATCCCTGACGCAGATCTCTTGATCAACCAAAGGCCACCGTGCGGCCCGGCCACCGTGCGGCCGCGCGTTGCTGAGGAAGGGGGTCAGGTCCCGCACGGCTGCGCGACGTGCGGGACCTGACCAGGGGCGGAGGCGCTGACGAGGTAATGCGGCACACATGTGGGCCGCTCTATGACCAGTGCGGCAGGTGGGGCGGTAGTAGCCTGACCCGGGCCCTTTCCCCGGAGCGAACGGCGAGGTGATCATGGCAGTACGGCGGCACGTGGCGCGGTTCGCGACGGTCGGCGCGGTGCTGGGTGGTCTGGTGCTGCTCGGTGGGTCGCCCGCCCTGGCCGATGACGACTCGGTGCGGGTGGGGGCGGCCAACAGCTTCCGGGCCGGAGGCTCGGCCCAGAGCGTGAACGTCGAGGTGCGTAAGCGCAGCGACGGCTGCGTGCTGCTGCGTACGGCGCTCGGGCTGCGGCTGGACGGCCTCCAGGCGGACCGGGTGCGGGTCGAGGTCAACTACGGTGGCCGCTGGTTTCCGGTGCCCGTCAGCGGCGGTGGCGGCACGGTGAGCACGACGCCGACCGCACCGGCGAAGCCGACGCTCTGCCGGGGCAAGGGCATCACCGTCCGTTACCGGGTCGCCTTCGTGGCCGGCGCGCCGGGCGGGCGGCTCAGCGTGACCGGCGAGGCCACCAACGCCACCGGCCGGACGCTCGGCCGGGACTCGGACTCGGCGCGGGTGGAGGGTTCGCGGGTGACGGCGTCCCCCACTCCGTCGAAGAAGCCGTCGCCGAGTCCGACGCCGGTGGCCACCGAGGCCACCACCGAAGCCGATTCGACTCCGGCGGCGCTGGCGGCGCCGACCGGACCGAGCACCACCGACAACGCCAAGGAGTCCTCCGGTATGTCCCCGATCATGTTCATCGGTCTGGGCCTCGTCGCTCTCGGGGCGCTGCTGATCGGGCTGCTGGTTCGCAGGTCCCGGCAGGACAGGTCCTCCGCCGACGAGCCGGTCACGGCGTCGGCGGGCTACCCGGGTGCCACCACCTACCGCGCCGGCGGCGGCGTCCCGGCCCGCCCCGGCCAGGTCTACGGGCAGCCGCCCGCCGGCGGTGCGGTCTACGGCGCGCCCGCCCAGCGGCCCGCGGGCGGCGGCGTCTACGGCACCCGCCCGGCCGCGGAGCCGGACCGGACCCAGCCCGTCCCCGGGCAGCGGGGCGGCAGGGGGCCGGAGAGCGCGCCGTCGATGCCCACGACCGGCGGCGAGCACACCGTACTCATGCCCCGGCTGCCCGACTGACCAAGGCTCGACCGGTGCCCTCCGATACGCTCAGGGTTGCGTGACGACCTGAGGCCGAGGAGTGAACTGGTGTCTGACCTGTCCCAGATCGTGAAGGCGTACGACGTCCGCGGGACGGTGCCTGAGCAGTGGGACGAACGGGCCGCCGAGGCTCTCGGCGCCGCGTTCGTCCAGCTGCTGAACGCCACCGACGAGCCCGGCGACGCCGTCGTGATCGGGTACGACATGCGAGCCACCTCGCCCGGCCTGGCCGCCGCGTTCGCCACCGGGGTACGCGCGGAGGGGCGCTCGGTCATCGAGATCGGTCTCGCGTCGACCGACATGCTCTACTTCGCCGCCGGCTCGCTGGAGCTGCCCGGGGCGATGTTCACCGCCAGTCACAACCCGGCCCGCTACAACGGGATCAAGATGTGCCGCGCGGGCGCCCGCCCGATCGGGCAGGACAGCGGGCTCGCCGAGATCCGCGACCGGGCCCAGGCGCTGCTGGACAAGGGCGAGTCCCGGCCGGCCGGGAAGCCGACGCGCGCGGTCGAGCGCCGGGACATGCTGCCGGAGTACGGGGCGTACCTGCGCAAGCTCGTCGACCTGTCGCACATCCGGCCGCTGAAGGTGGTGGTCGACGCGGGCAACGGCATGGCCGGCCACACCGTGCCGAGCGTGCTCGGTGACGCGGTGCTGCCGGCGCTGCCACTGGAGATCGTGCCGCTCTACTTCGAGCTCGACGGCAGTTTCCCCAACCACGAGGCCAACCCGCTCGACCCGGCCAACCTGGTGGACCTCCAGCGGGCGGTGGTGAAGCACGGGGCGGACATCGGGCTCGCCTTCGACGGTGACGCCGACAGGTGCTTCGTGGTGGACGAGCGCGGCGAGCCCGTCTCGCCGTCCGCGATCACCGCGCTGGTCGCCGCCCGGGAGCTCGGCAAGTACCCGGGCGCCACCGTGATCCACGGCCTGATCACCTCCCGCGCGGTGCCGGAGATCATCCGCGAGCAGGGCGGGGAGCCGGTGGTGGCGCGGGTCGGCCACTCCTTCATCAAGGCGGAGATGGCCCGCACCAACGCCGTCTTCGGCGGCGAGCACTCCGCGCACTACTACTTCCGCGACTTCTGGTTCGCCGACACCGGCATGCTCGCCGCCATGCACACCCTGGCCGCGCTCGGCGAGCAGTCGCTGCCGCTCTCGGTGCTGGCCGGCGAGTACGAGCGGTACGTCGCCAGCGGTGAGATCAACTCGACGGTGGCCGACCAGGCCGCCACGATGAGTGACGTCCGCGGCGCGTACCCGGACGCCGAGGCGGACGAGCTGGACGGGCTGACCCTGCGCTTCCCCGACGGGGCGTGGTTCAACCTGCGCGCGTCGAACACCGAGCCGCTGCTGCGGCTGAACGTCGAGGCGCCCACCCGGGATCGGATGATCTCCCTCCGTGACGAGGTGCTCGACCGGGTTCGCCGATAAGATCGCCTGCGCCGTCGACACCGCCGACGGTCAAGCCGCACACGTGGAAGGAGCCGCGCCGTGGCCCTGGATCCGCAGTTGCTCGAGATACTCGCCTGCCCGGACACGCACCACGCACCGCTGAACTACGACGCGCAGGCGCAGACGCTGACCTGCACCGAGTGCGGCCGGATCTTCGAGGTCCGCGACGACGTGCCGGTGCTCCTGCTCGACGAGGCACGCGGCGGACCGGGGCAGCAGTCGTGATCGACGGTACCGCCGGGGTCAGCGGCCACAGGGAGGCCGACGAGGCGCTGCTCGACGACGCGGACGCGCTCGCCGAACGCGACCCGGGCGGCATGCTGCGGCACACCGCCGCGGCGGGCGCGCAGGTCCGTGAGTCGGCCGCGCTCGCCGCCGAGGCGAACCTGTCCGTACTCGCCGACGAGGGGCGGCCGCGCGCGGTGGTCATCGCCGGCATCGGCACCGCCGGCCGCACCGGTGACGTGCTCGCCACGGTCGCCGGACCGCGCTGCCCGGTGCCGGTCATCGCGCACCGCAGCGCGGGCGTGCCCGGCTGGGTGGGGGCGGCGGACGTGGTCATCGCCGTGAGCGCCTCAGGCCGCAGCCCGGAGGCGCTGGGCGCCGCGGAGGCGGCGCACCGGCGGGGCGCCCGGCTGGTCGCGGTCGGTGCGCCGGACTCGCAACTCCAGTCGGTCGCCGAGCGGGCGCGCGCGCCGTTCATCCCGGTGCCCCGACGCGCCCCGGCCCGGGCCAGCCTCTGGGCGCTCACCGTCCCGGTGCTGCTCGCCGCCCGTGCGCTCGGGCTGGTCAAGGTCAACGAGGCGGACCTGGCCGAGACCGCGGCCCGGCTCGACGCGGACGCCGACCGTTGCCGGCCCACCGCCGAGTCCTTCGTCAACCCGGCGAAGTCGCTGGCCCTGGGGCTGGCCGGGTCGATCCCGATCGTCTGGGGCTCGTCACCGCTGGCCACCGTCGCGGCGCGCCGGTTCGGCGACACCCTCTCGGCGAACGCCCGGTACCCGGTGGTGACCGGGGCGCTGGGCGAGGCCGGGCGGGGCC
>NZ_SMKG01000333.1 GCF_004348525.1 Micromonospora sp. 15K316
GCCCGACCACGACCCCGGGCGCCACCCGGTCCGCGAACCCCACGCCCACCGGCAGCGGCTCGACCACGCGGACCGCCGCGCCCGGCGGGAACCCGACCGTCGCGCCGACCGGCGGCACCGACGGCCGCCCGCCGTCGCCGGCCCCGACGAGCCGCAAGCCAGAGAAGCCCAACCCGTACACGGCGAACCAGGCCTGCGGCCCCGGCTACCAGGTGATCGACTCGGCGACGTTGACCGGCGGGGACGGCCGGCGCAGGGGCCGCGTCTACCTGCTCTACAACGCGGGCAACGGCAACAACTGCGTCGTCACCCTCAAGGACACCGCCGTCGGCACGAGGACTGCGGCCGCCGCGTACCTCGAGGTGAAGGGGCGGTCCCGTCAGACCGACAGCGGCTCGTTCGAGTACTACGCCGGGCCGGTACGGGCCGCCGCCCCCGGAAAGTGCGTCAAGTGGGGTGGGTCGACCGGGGGCGTCAGCTACGCGAGCCCCTTCGAACACTGCGACTGAGCGCCCGGGCCGGGCGGCAACCACCCCACCGACGGCCTTAAGGTACGGGCATGTCGGTTGACGGGTGGAACACGGTCCTGGTGCTCGGCGGCATCCGGTCCGGCAAGTCCGAGTTCGCCGAGTCCCTGGTCGGTGACGCGCCGGTGGTCCGATACGTGGCCACCGCGCCCGAGGGGGACCCGCAGGACACCGAGTGGGCCGGCCGCCTCGCGGCGCACCGCGCCCGCCGGCCGGGCAGCTGGACCACCGAGGAGACCGCGAGCGACCCGCGTCGGCTCGCCGAGGTGCTCGCCGCCGCGGAGCCGAACGAGACGCTGCTGGTCGACGACCTCGGCGGGTGGGTGGCGGTGCTGCTGGATCCGGCGCACCAGCCCGCGGACGACACCGGGACGATCGCCGAGCTGGCCGAGGCGATCCGGCACTGCACCGCGCGAGTGGTGCTGGTCAGCCCCGAGGTCGGGCTCTCCCTGGTACCGACCACTCCGGTCGGCCGGGCCTTCACCGACGCGCTGGGCACGACCAACCGGGCCGCCGCCGACGCCTGCGACGCGGTCGTGCTGGTGATCGCCGGGCAGGCCACCTGGCTCAAGGGCGCGACGCCGGTCCCCGCCGGGGCCGTGCCGGGCGCCGGAGCCCCGCAGGCCGCCGGGCAGGTGGCCGCCGCGGCGAACGGGACGGCGGCCGTGGCGCCGGTACCCGACCTCGTCGACCTCCCGGACGTGGCGAACCCCACACCTCCCCCACCGATGCCGCCCACCGAGAGCGGCACGGGCTGGACCACGCCGACCATGGCGCTGCCGATGGTCTCCACCGGACTCGTCATCCAGCCCGGCATGGAACTGCCCATGCCCGACGAGTACGCCGGCCCGCAGGCGATCGAGCGGCTCGCCACCCTGGACGTGCCCGGCGCCGGGCTGGGGGTGCTGACGCAACTCGTCGGCTTCGCCGCCGCCACCCAGGGCACCCCGACCCCGGCCGCCTGGACCTCCGTACGTGTGCTGCTGATCAACGGCGACCACGCCGGCGGGGCGGCGGCCGGCAACCGGCCCGGCGAGTCGGCGCGCCGCGCCGGGCAGGCCCGTGCCGGCCGGGGCGCGCTGGCCCGGTTGGCCGCCGAGGCCGGCGCCGGTCTCCAGGTGGTGGACGCCCCGACCGCCGCGGCGATGGAGGACGAGCCGGCGCTCACCGGCGAGCAGGTCGAGTCCGCCCTGCGCTACGGCTGGCAGCTGGCCGAGGCGGCCGCCGAGGCGGGCGTACAGCTGCTGGTGCTGGCCGCGTCCGGGGCCGGCACCGAGGCGGCCGCCGCGGCCGTGCTCGCGGCCACCGCCGGCGCGGAGCCGGCCGCCGTGCTCGGCCGGGTGGTCACCGACGCCGGTGAGATCGACGACGCGGCCTGGATGCGACGCTGCGCGGCGGTACGCGACGCGATGCACCGCAGCCGTCTCTCGTCCCGGGCGGCCAAGGACGTGCTCGCCGAGCTCGGCGGCGGCGACGTGGCGATCGCCACCGGCGTGCTGCTCGGCGCGACGGCGCGCCGCATCCCGGTGATGCTCGACGGTCCGGTCGGGCTGGCCGCCGGCCTGGTCAGCCGGGATCTGGCCGGGCAGGCCCGGCACTGGTGCCTGCTCGCCGACCACGGCGGCGACCCGGCGGTGAAGCTCGCCGCCGACGTGCTGGGGATCACTCCGCTGCTCGACCTGCGGCTGGGTCTCGGCGAGGGCGCCAACGCCCTGGTCGCGCTGCCGATGCTGCGCTCCGTGCTGGCGCTCGCCGCCGCGCTGCCCACGCACCCGGCGTTGGCCGCCGGGGACGAGCCGGACGACGAGGCCGAGGAGGAGCCCGAGTTCGCCGAGCCGGAGCCGGCCGGGCCGGGCCCGACCAGCACCGAGCCGGACGAGGAGCGGGTCGACCCGTCGGGCCGTGCCGGCTGACGGGCGGTTCGTCGCCGGGGCGCGGCTGGCGCTCACCACGTTCACCACGCTGCCGGTGCGCGCCGGCCGGATCGACCGGGCCGTGGCGGGCGCCGCGATGTCGCTCGCGCCGGCCGTGGGGGCGCTGCTCGGCGTGCTGCTCGCCGGCGTCCTGCTGCTGCTGGCCGCGGTCACCGCGCCGCTCGTGGCCGCCGGGGTGACGGTCGGCGTCGCCGCGCTGCTCACCCGGGGCCTGCACCTGGACGGGCTGGCCGACACCGTCGACGCGCTCGGCTCGTACCGGCGGGGCGCGGCAGCCCTGGAGATCATGAAGAAGCCGGACGTCGGCCCGTTCGGGGTGGTCGCCCTGGTGGTCGTACTCCTGGTGCAGGCGGCGGCGCTCGCCGAACTGGCCGGGCGGTCGTGGCCGGCGTGCCTCGCGGCCGTGGTCGCCGCGACGGCGGCCGGCCGGTTCGGTGTCACGCTGGCCTGCCGGCGCGGCGTACCGGCCGCCCGTCCGGAGGGCCTCGGCGCGCTGGTCGCCGGCACCGTCGGTCCGCCGGCCGTGGCGCTCGGCGCGGTCGCCGTCGCCCTGGTGGCCGCCGCCGCGGTGCCGGGCCGCCCGTGGCAGGGGCCGCTCGCCGTCGGGGTCGCCCTCGCCGTCGCGGTGGCGCTGCTGGCCCACGTGGTACGCCGCCTCGGCGGCGTCACCGGCGACGTGCTCGGAGCGACCGTCGAGGTGGTCACCACGCTGGTCTACCTCGGACTGGTGCTGTCCGGCTGAACCGGACTCGCCGTGCCGGGTAGCGTTCGGCTCGACAAGCACCGGCGCCGCCAACGGGGGACGAGAATGCTCATCACCGACGACTTCCTGCCCGTACCGGTCCCGGAGTCGCTCAGCGCGACCTACCTGGTGCCCGTACAGGGGATGCCGAGGGTCGGCACCAAGAGCGCGGTGGCGGCGCTCGCCGGCCGGATCGCCGAACCGGTGTACGGGCTGGCGAAGCAGATGCTGGACAGCCCGCTGATGAGCGTGGAGACCCGGCCGATCGGCGAGTTCCCCGAGTTGCCGCCGGACCTGCTCACCGCGTTCGGCGCCAGCGAGGCGCAGCTGGACCGGCTCGCCGCGGCCTCACACCTCGTGGTGGTGCAGGCCGAGTACCGGCCCGGCTGGCCGCCGGCCCACGAGTGGGCGGCCCGGGCGGTGGCGGCGGCGGTGGCCGACTCGGTCGGCGGCGACGTGGTGGACGTCTTCGGGTTGCAGTTCCTGGACCCGGCGACGGCGCTGCGGTCGCTGCCCGACGAGACGGGCCGGATCCGCCTGGTCGACTGGGTGCTGGTGCCCTACTCCTCTGACGACGAGGGGCTCTGGTTCACCACGAAGGGGCTGCGCCGGTTCGGCCTGCTGGAGTTGCAGACCCAGGGCGTGCCGGACCACCTGACCCGGGCGTGGGGTGCGGTGATGACCGGCGCGGCGCGGCGGCTGCTGCGCGACTGGACCGACGGGCTCTCCGGCGAGGAGGTGCCGGCGTTCGTGCAGCTGCCGGTGCTCGCCACGGTGACCGGGCACGACATCGCGGTGGCGTACGGCAATGCGGAGGAGCACGGCGCGACCGCCCCGGTGCTGCTCCGGATCGAACTGGACCCGGCGACCGACCCGGACGCGGACTCGTTCCTCAGCCTGCGCCCGCCCCCGGGGCACTCGGGCCCCGACGGCCGCTACTTCGCGGCGGCCTGCGCCACGCTCTTCGCCGGCATCCAGCCGGACGTGCGTTACGCCCGGCCCGGGGACGCCATGAGCAAGGCGATCGCCACCGCCCGGGCGGGGCTGGTCGACGTGCGTGCCCGCTTCGTGGCCGGGCAGCTGCCACGCGAGTCGCAGCTGGTGGTCAAGTACGGCCTGTCCGGTGAGGACGGTCCCGAGTTCGTCTGGGCGGGCGTCACGACGTGGGAGGCCCCGGAGCGGATCGTCGGGGTGAGCGCGAGCGACGCCACCTCCGACCCGACGGTCCGGATCGGCTCGCCGGTCGTGGTGGAGGCCTCGGACGTGGTCGACTGGGCGGTGCTGGACGGCACCGGCGTCGTCGAGGGCGGCTGGACCCAGGCCGTCCTGGACGCCGGCGAACGGCCCACCCCCTGACC
>NZ_SMKG01000334.1 GCF_004348525.1 Micromonospora sp. 15K316
GCGGGAGGAGCGCTCGGGGCGGGGGCGTCGGATCGACCTTCTCGCCGTGCTGAGCTTCGTGGCTCTGGGTTTCTGGGTGACGGCGCGGCTCTGGCTCGACCCGCGTAATGGCATTCGGGACAACCGGTCGGATCAGGCGCAGTTCGAGTGGATGATGGCGCACGGTGCACGGGTCGTCACGCAATTCGCATACCCGTTCCACTCGGATCGGATGAATGTGCCGGACGGCGTCAATTTGATGGCGAACACGTCCGTATTATCCGTTTCGTTGCCGCTGACGCCGGTCACCCTGTTGTTCGGCCCCCGTGCCTCGTTCCTGCTCTTTCTCACCCTCGGAATGATCGCGACCGGGACGGCCTGGTACTTCCTCTTCTCCCGGGTGCTGATCGGCTCGCGTGGCCCGGCCTGGCTGGGCGCCGCCTTCTGCGCGTTCGCGCCGGCCATGGTGTCCCACGCGAACTCGCACCCGAACATCGTGTCGCAGTTCGTGGTGCCCCTGATCATCTGGCGCACGCTGCGCCTCGCCGAGCGGGGGCGCTGGCTGCGCAACGGCGTACTGCTCGCGCTGGTGATCGTCTGGCAGGCGTTCCTCAACCTCGAGATCCTGCTGATGGTCGCGATCGGGCTGGGCGTGGTGGTGGCGCTGCTCGCCATCCGCCGGCCGGAGCTGCGCACCCGCGCGCGCCCCTTCCTCGCCGGGCTCGGTGTCGCCGCCGGTGTCGCCGCGGTCGCGCTCGCGTACCCGCTCTCCGTGCAGTTCTTCGGACCGGGGTCGTACCAGGGGCTGTCCCGGCTGATCCGGGGCTACTCGAGCGACCTCGCGTCGTTCGTGGCCTACTCCCGCGAGTCGCTGGCCGGCAGCCCCCGTACGGCGGAGGGGCTGGCGAAGAACCCGACCGAGGAGAACAGCTTCTTCGGTTGGGCGCTGGTGGTGCTGGTGATCGCC
This sequence comes from Micromonospora sp. 15K316, assembly GCF_004348525.1. GTDB lineage: Bacteria > Actinomycetota > Actinomycetes > Mycobacteriales > Micromonosporaceae > Micromonospora. Next base: position 947 of record NZ_SMKG01000334.1, read on the forward strand.
CTGGTCTGGTGGCTGCGGCGTAACGTGCTGGCGCTCACCCTGACCGTGCTCGGGGTGCTCTTCGCGGTGCTCTCGCTCGGCCGGGAGGTGATCTTCGATGGCCGGGAGACCGGTGTGCCGAGCCTCTGGGCCCTCCTGGAGGACCTGCCGATCCTGCACTCGGTGGTGCCGACCCGGTGGGCGTTGGCGCTCACCCCGATCATCGGGCTGCTGCTCGCGCTCGGCGCCGAGTGTGCCCGGCAACTGGCCGTCCGGCACCCGGTGGCGCGACCGCAGATCCGCTTCGCGACGGTGACCGTGCTCGCCATGGCCCTGCTGCCGCTCGTGCCGACCCCGCTGCCGGCGACCCGCCTCGATCCGGTCCCCACGTTCGTCACCTCCGGTGCCTGGCGCCCGTACGTGGCGGGCGGCCGCAGCGTGGTCACCCTGCCGTTGCCGGACACCAACTACGCCGAGCCGCTGCGTTGGTCGGCCGTCACCCGGCTGGAGATGCCGCTGGCGCGGGGCTACTTCCTCGGGCCCGACGACCGGCCGCACGCACAGGAGCGGGGCGCGGCCCTCTTCACCGCCCCGCCCCGCCCCACCAGCAGTTTCTTCACGGTGATCCGGCGCACGGGAGCGGTACCTCCGATCACCCCGCAGGGCCGGGTGAACGCGGTCGACGACCTGCGGTACTGGCGGGCCGGCGTGGTGATCCTCGGGCCACGCCGGAACGCCGACGCGCTGCGCCGGGGGATGACCGAACTGACCGGCATCCAGCCGATCTTCACGGGGGGCGTCTGGCTCTGGGACGTTCGCCCGCTGACCGACTGAGCACCGGGCCCCGCCGAGGAAGCCCGGACGTCTGCCGCGCCCCGCGACGCCGCCGTCGTGCCGCGGCGGGAGGTGGCCGATCAGGCCTGGCGGACGCAGCAGCCCCGGCAGACCTTCGGCTGGGGCAGCGTGAAGGCCAGGCAGCAGGTGCGGCGCTGCACGACCGGTTCCCCGCCCGGGCCGGGCACCAGCTCGACCAGGTCCTGCAGGCCGAGGGCGTCGAGCAGGGTGGCGATCGTCTCCGCCGACGGGCCGGGCAGCCCGTCCGCGGCGCGCAACACCCCGGCCGAGATGCCGGAGGCCACCGAGCCGAGGAGCGTACGGGTGCCGATCCGCACCTCCGCCTGGATCGCCTTGATCACCGGCAGCAGGTGGGCGTCCAGCAGCGAGGCGCGCAGTACGTCGAGCAGCTCGGCCTCGTCGGCCACCACCCGCACCCCGGGGCCGCCGGTCAGGGCGAGCGGGTCACCGGGCAGCACCGCCACGGTGGTCGAGGGGTGCAGGCCGAAGGTGAGCAGCGGGCGGGGATCGTCGAAGTGGATCAGGACGGTGGACGGGTCGAGCAGCGGCACCCGCCGGGCCGAGGCCCAGCCGAGCACGGCCGGCAGGCTGCACCAGTAGCTGTACGACTTCCAGGCCAAGGCGGCACAGGCGTGCGGGGTGCCGTCCCAGCGCAGGGCGGCCGCGTGCAGGAAATCCGGCAGCCGGGAACCGTCGACGAGGGCGGTGGCCGGGATCCAGCCGATCTCGTCGGCGACCGTGAGGCCGGGCGCGAGGCCGGGGATCTCGTCGGTGCCGAACATCGCGCGCAGCGCCGCGGTGACCGGGGTCAGCGGGGCGGCAGCGAGATCGCGGCTCGGCATCACCGCTGTCACTCGATCATCCCCCGTCCCCCCCACGCCATCAGTTGAGCTAAGGCTAGCCTAACCACAGCCCGCCGCTCCCCGGAAGGTCGGATTCCGGCGGATCGGGAGGCCTCGGTCACCTTCCCGGCCTCCAAGTCCGTGCAGGTGGCGACCTTCGTGCCCGCCGTTACTACCCCTGCCGGTACCGGAAAAACGCACCGCCCCTGGCAGGAGGCGCCGCAGGATCGACGGTCGTCGGTGCATTGTCAAGCACATTGTCGGCTAGGTGGCAGTTTCGTGTTTGTCCGGCCACGGAACGTGAAACTGATACTCCCGGCCACGAGGAAGCCGATGACCACCTCACCCCTCGATCGTGCTGTCGACTCCTTCGCCGCCGAACTCGCGCGCCAGCGAACAGGGCGGGGGCTGTCCAAGAAACAGCTGGCCGTACTGATGGGCTTCGACCCGTCGTACGTCAGTCACGTCGAGGGACGGCGACACCGCCCCACCGAGGACTTCGCCCGGCGGGCCGAGGCCGTCCTGGAGGCCGGCGGCGCGATCTGGCAGCGGTTCCGCGAGTACGACGACGCCCGGCAGGCCCGGAACGGGCAGGCGCACCGCGACCTGCCGCTGCCCGGGCAGTGGCTTCCCCCCGGCACCGGCCTGGTTGTCGAGCGTGAATCCGCCACCCTCAGCCACAGCGACGAGGGCTACCGGTGCGTGATCCGGCGGGAGCTCTACAACGCCGGCACCGAGCCGGTCACCCGCTACCTGGTCCGGGTGGCGGTCGACCGTTACCCGAACGACCCGGGGCGCTCCAACCGGCACCACCGGGAACATCCACTCACCTTCGCGGAACTGCAGCTGCGCGCGTACCGGGACGACGGCGGCGGCGAGCGCGAGCCGATGCACTGGCGGGCCAAGCACGACCGGGACGCGTTCAAGGAGGTCTGGCTCCTCTTCGACAACGGCGAACGCCGCTTCCCGCTCTACCCCGGCGACCGCGCCACCATCGAGTACGCCTACCGGGTCGGGGCGGAGAAGTGGGGGCCCTGGTTCCAGCGGGCGGTCCGGCTACCCACCCGGCACCTCGCCGTACGCCTGGATCTGCCGGCGGCCCTCGACCCGCAGGTCTGGGGCGCGGAGACCTCGCTCTCGGCGGAGGAGGGCCCGCTGCGCACCCCCGTCCAACGGCGCGACGAGGGCGACCGCGCGATCTTCGAGTGGGAGACCGAGGATCCGCCGCTGAACGCCCGCTACCGGATGCAGTGGCGGTTCCGGGCCCGGCCGGAGCCGGAGCACGACACCCCGCTGGACGGCCGGGTCCGCCCGAGCGACCGGATGCGTGCCCTGGGGGTGGTGCAGCGCGGCAACGACCTGCTGCGGCAGGTGGCCCACCCGTTCGACCTGCCCGCCGAGGAGTCGGCCGCCCGGAGCGTCGTCGACCGGCTCAGCGCCACCCTCGTCCGCCTCGACGAGCTCCATCCGTTCAGCAAGGGAGTCGGCATCGCCGCGCCACAACTCGGCGTCGCCCGGGCGGTGGCCGTGATCCGGCCCCCGGACCGGAACGCCGAACCGGTCGTGCTGCTCAACCCCCGGGTGGTCGAGGTGTCACCCGACACGGACGAGCAGTACGAGGGCTGCCTCTCCTTCTTCGACCACCGCGGTCTCGTGCCCCGGCCGCTGCGGCTCGACGTGGAGCACGCGCAGTGGGACGGCAGCCGGATCATCACCTCGTTCGAGTACGGGATGGCCCGGCTCGTCGCACACGAGATCGACCACCTGGAGGGGCGGCTCTACGTCGACCGGATGACGCCCGGCGTGCCGTTGGTCCCGGTGGAGGAGTACCGCGAGACCGGCCGGCCGTGGCGGTACTGACTTCCGCGCCGGCGGTGAGCCGGGGCGGGGG
>NZ_SMKG01000335.1 GCF_004348525.1 Micromonospora sp. 15K316
GTCTCCGCCGCCCCCGCCCAGCCGCTGCGGCCCACCGCGGTCGCCCCGGCGGTGGGGCAGCCACGACCGCCGACAGCGGCGGCCAGCTACCCGCGCGGGGCCGCCTCGGTACCGCAGGCCGCAGCCCGGCCGGCCCCGCCGCCCGGGTACGTGGGGCAGGTCGGCCCGACACCGCCGCCGTCCACCCCGGGACGGTCGCGGCCCGGAACGGTGCTCGTGGCCGTCCTCCTCGCCGTACTGGTCCTGCTCTGCTCGGGCGTGATTTCCTACAAGCTGCGCAAGGGAACCCAGTCGGCACCGGTCACACCGCGGACCGTGGTCTCCGGCGCGCTACGGTTCGACGGACGCGACGATGTGACCCAGACCCCGTACCGTCAGTTCGAGCGGCTCCGACTGACCAGCGGCGAGACGACGACGAGCGAAGGACGACAGACGCGATGACAGCCCAGGCCCGCCTGCTCGGTGGCAGGTATCAGGTCGGCGAGCTGCTCGGCTACGGCGGCATGGCTGAGGTGCACCGCGGTCGCGACCTCCGGCTCGGTCGGGACGTCGCGATCAAGATGCTTCGTACGGACCTCGCCCGGGATGCCACGTTCCAGATGCGGTTCCGCCGTGAGGCGCAGAACGCGGCGTCGCTCAACCACCCGGCGATCGTGGCCGTCTACGACACCGGTGAGGAGACCGCGCCGACCGGCGAGACGCTGCCGTTCATCGTCATGGAGTTCGTCAACGGCCGCACCCTCAAGGAGGTGCTGGCCGCCGAGGGGCGGCTCCAGCCGCGACGGGCGCTGGAGATCTGCGCGGACGTCTGCGCGGCGCTGGAGTTCAGCCACCGGCACGGCATCATCCACCGGGACATCAAGCCCGGCAACGTGATGCTCACCCAGACCGGCCAGGTCAAGGTCATGGACTTCGGTATCGCCCGCGCCCTGGCCAGCGGTGCCACCACCATGACGCAGACCAGCGCGGTGATCGGCACGGCGCAGTACCTCTCCCCGGAGCAGGCCCGGGGCGAGGCGGTCGACGCCCGCTCGGACGTCTACGCGGCGGGCTGCGTGCTCTTCGAGCTGCTCTGCGGGCACCCGCCGTTCGTCGGGGACAGCCCGGTGAGCGTCGCCTACCAGCACGTCCGGGAGGCGCCGCCGACGCCGAGCGACATCAACCCGGACGTGAATCCGGCGGTCGACGCGATCGTGTTGAAGGCGCTCTCGAAGAACCCGCTGAACCGCTACCAGAGCGCCGCCGAGATGCGGGCCGATCTGCTGCGCGCCGCCGCCGGCCGGCCGGTGCTGGCCACGCCGGTGATGCGCGAGCAGGAGACCATGCCGATGGCCCCGGCCGCCGCGGGCTATCCGGTCGGCGGTGGGGCTGCCCCGCCGACCCGACAGATCCCGGCCCGGGTCGGCGACCCGCGCCGCCGCCGGGCGTCGTCCTGGTTGATCGCGCTCTTCTCGGCAGTGGGTGTGCTCGCGGTGATCGCCCTGGTCGCCGCCCTGCTGATGAACGGCAAGGGCGAGGAGCTGCGGCGGGTGCCGTCGCTGACCGGCATGACCCAGCAGGAGGCGTTCCAGGCGATCCAGACCGCCGGCTTCGCCCCGCAGGCCGGCGAGCAGGTGAACAACCCCACCTGCGAGAAGGGCACGGTCGTCGCGCAGAACCCGGCCCCGGACACCGAGCTCGAGCCCAGCCGGACGGTGACCATCCAGGTCTGCGGCGGGCCGAACACGCGGACCATCCCGAACGTGGTCAACTCCAGCTTCGACAGCGCTAAGCAGCAGCTCGAGGGCCTGGGCTTCAAGGTCAACGCGCCGAAGGAGAAGGACAGCTCTCGGGAGAAGAACACCGTCCTCGAGATGGACCCCGAGCCCGGCAAGGAGGTCGCCGAGGGCACCGCGATCACGCTCACCGTCTCCAAGGGCAACGTCGGGCAGGTGCCCCGAGTGCTCGGCGCGACCGAGGACGACGCCCGGGAGGAGCTCGAGGACGCCGGTTACCGGGTTCGGGTCCGCGAGGGGAGCGAGGTGCCCGCGGATCAGGCCGGCCGGGTGGAGCGGCAGACTCCCGAATCGGGCGCGAACCTGCCGCGCGGTCGGGAGGTCACCATCTATGTGACAGTCCCCGCCCCGGACGCGCCGCCGAGCGATTCAGGCTCGCCCACGCCGACGGCGACGCCGACCACGCCTGGCACCGGTGGCGGTAGTGGATTCCCGATGCCTCCCCTGCCGCCGGGCTTCCCCCGCAACGACTGAGCCGGGCCGGCACGACGTGTCGGAAGGTCGGGGTATCCGCCTGAGCGGACACCCCGACCTTCCGGTAACTCGTGTCGGTCATGGTGCCGGTCGGCGGGGTGACCCGGCGGCCGCTCGACGTCCCCGGCACCGCCCGCCGGTCCGGGTTGACAGGGCCTGGCGGCAGCGCGTGGATTCGGGGGGCCTGGGGCGTGCTGTCGCAGGCGGCCCGGCGGCTGGTGGATCAGGCGGCGCTGAAGGCGGCCCGGCGGCGGGCGTCGACCTCGGCGGCCAGCGCCGGGGCGCGCTCCAGCGCCTCGGGGTGGCCGCAGGCGGCGAGCCAGTTGGCGAGCATCAGGTGCCCGCCCTCGGTGAGCACCGACTCCGGGTGGAACTGCACGCCCTCGATGGGAAGGCTGCGGTGACGCATCGCCATCACCACCCCGGAGCCGGTCCAGCCGGTGGCCTCCAGCTCGTCCGGCAACGTCTCGGGCAGCACCGCGAGCGAGTGGTACCGGGTCGCGGTGAACGGGTCCGGCAGGCCGGCGAGTACGCCGACCGATTCGTGCCGCACCTCGGAGGTCTTGCCGTGCAGCAACTCCGGCGCGCGGGCGACGGTCGCGCCGAACGCCTCACCGATCGCCTGATGACCGAGGCAGACGCCGAAGATGGGCAACTCGCCGGCGTACTCGCGGATGACGTCCAGGCAGATCCCGGCCCGATCGGGGCTACCCGGCCCGGGCGAGAGCAGGATCCCGGCCGCGCCGAGCCTCCCCACCTCGGCGACGTCGATCTCGTCGTTGCGGCGTACCTCGCACTCCACCCCGAGCTGGCCGATGTACTGCACGAGGTTGAAGACGAACGAGTCGTAGTTGTCGATCACAAGGACGCGCATGGTCTCACCGGTTCGGGGAGGCGGGCGGGGTGTTGTTCCGCTCGGTGTCGTACGGCAGGTCGTGCTCGTCGCCGGCTGGGGCGTCGTCACCGGGTATGACCTCGCCGGGCGGCCCACCGGGCACCTCGGAGTCCTGGGTGACCTGCACGTCGTCGAAGGGCAGCAGCGGTTCGGCCCATGGGAAGACCACGTACCAGAGCAGGGCCACCGTCGCGGCGGTGAGTAGTACGGACCCGGTCAGCTTGCCGACCAGGCCGAACGGGAGCTTGCGCCAGATCCACCCGTACATCGCCGTCAGCCTCCCAGCTCCGTGGGGCGACCCTCGGCCTTCGGCTGCGTCCGGTCCAACTCGGCATGGACGATCAACCGCTGGTAGTTGTCGAACTTGGGGTTGCACGTGGTGAGGGTGAGCATTCGTTTGGTCGGCTTCTCACCGGGCTCGCCCGGGACCGGCGCCACCACCTCCACCTGGGTGGGCTTGACGATCCGGGTCTGGGAGACCTTGTAGACGTACCAGTCGGTCTTGCTCTCGACCACGATCACGTCACCGTCGCGCAGCTCGTCGAGACGCCAGAAGGTGGCGCGGTTGCGGTGACCGGCTACGGAGAAATTGCCGACCTGACCTGGCAGGGCGCTCTCCGGGTAGTGGCCCGGGGCATATCGGATGTCGGCCTGGGTCACACCTTCGACGACGACCCAGTTCTTCTCGAGCTTGGGGATGTAGAGGCCCGCGATCGGCTTGCCCCGCACGGGTGGGGAAGGCTTGGCCGACGGTGCGGCGGGAGCGGAGACCGTCGGGTCCCCGGTCGGCCCCCACGCCTGCGCGAGCTGCTGGCTGAGGTCGTTCTGGTGGGCGTCCACGATCGCGGACTTACCCCACACCTCGTAACCCGCGAAGAGCAGCACGACCAGGCCGAAGGTCATCAGGACCTCGCCGGTGACCCGCAGGCCGCTGCGGAGCCGGGAGCCGAACGACGGGCGGGTCAGCTCCGAGTAGACGCTCTTGTAACCCTTGCCGGTCTGCTCCGGGCGCAGCTTGACGACCCGCTCGCCCCGCCGGGGACGTGGCGGCTCGGTGGGCCCGGTATCAGCTGGCTCGTCCACTTCCGGCGTCTTCGGCACTGCGCCCATCAACGCGGTGGAGTCGAGCGCCGGAGGCCGCGCCGGAGCGGCGGAGACGGCCGGGATGAGTGCGGTGGCCCCGGGGTCGGCGGCCGGCGAGCCCGCAGCGATCGGCGTGCCGGAGGAGCGTTCGCCGCGCGGAGTGACAGTGGGGATGAGCGCGGTCGGGCCGTCGCCGACGCCGGCCGGCGGGCGTCCACTGCCCGACGGCGGGGTGCCCGGCGACGCCGGGGCGGGAGGCCCGCTCGCGGCGTCGGGCGGGGC
>NZ_SMKG01000336.1 GCF_004348525.1 Micromonospora sp. 15K316
GCCCGGTCACCACCCCGAACACCCAGAGGAACGTCCCGCCTCCCCTCGCAAACCGGACGGTCGCGACGCCCCCGACCTGGCCCGGGGCAAGCCCGACCTGGCCAATCACCCCAGCCGCAGCCGATGATCGACTCGGGTTCCGTGAAGTCGGGGCAAATCGCACGGAAGGGACACCCCGACATGCCGGTAGCCCGAGTCGATGAACCCGCTCGGTTTTGACGCGAACCCGCCGGAGTGCGGGCGCCACCGGGGAAGAGTCAGGCGGAGAGGTAACGGAGGATCGCCAGCACCCTGCGGCTGTAGCCGGTCGTGTTGGACAGGTCGAGCTTGTCGAAGATCGCGTTGGCGTGCTTCTCGACAGCGCTGAGCGACACGTGCAGCCGTCCGGCGATGGCGGCGTTCGTGTGCCCCTGGGCCATGTGGTGCAGGACGTCCCGTTCGCGCGGGGTCAACCGGGCGAGCGGGTCGGTGCGGTCCGAGCCGGACACGACCTGGCGTACCACCTCCGGGTCCAGCGCGGTCGCTCCCGCGCAGACCCGGTCCAGCGCGTCGAGGAAGTCGTCGACCTGGGCGACCCGGTCCTTCAGCAGGTACCCGACCCCCTCGGGGCGGTCGGCGAGCAGCCGGCTGGCGTAGCGCTTCTCGACGTACTGGGAGAGTACGAGGACTGCGGTGTCGGGCCAGCGGTGGCGGATCTCCAACGCGGCGCGCAGGCCGTCGTCGGTGTGGGTGGGGGGCATCCGGACATCGGTGACGACCACGTCGGGGCGTTCGAGGTCGACCGCCGCGAGCAGCTCGTCGGCGCTGCCGACCGAGGCGACCACGACGTGGCCCTCCTCGACGAGCAGCCGGGCCAGTCCTTCGCGCAGGAGCGTCGAGTCCTCGGCGAGCGTCACGCGCACGGCAGCTCCGCCAGTACGGTCGTCGGCCCGCCGGCCGGGCTCTCCACGCGCAGTCGCCCGTCCAGCGCGGCGACCCGGCGGGCCAGCCCGGAGAGGCCGCGACCCGAGGGATCCGCGCCGCCCGTGCCGTCGTCCCGTACGCGCATCCGGACCGTCCCCTCCCCCGGCTCGATGTCGATCGTGACCAGGGTAGCGGCGGCGTGTTTCGCGGCGTTCGTGAGCGCTTCGCAGGCCACGAAGTACAGCACGGTCTCGACCTGCCGGTCGGGCCGCACGGGCAGGTCGCACCGGATCCGCACCGGCACGGCGGAACGCTGGGCGACCATCCCGAGCACCTGCCCCAGGTCGCTCTCCTCGAGCGCGGAGGGGTAGACCCGCCAGGCCACCTCCCGCAACTCCTCCAGCGCCCGCTGCACGTCCTCGTGCGCCTGCGTGACCAGGGCGTGCGTCCGCTCGGCGTCCCGGCCGCGCCGCGCCCTGCCGAGCAGCATGCCGAGCGCGACGAGCCGCTGCTGCAGTCCGTCGTGCAGGTCCCGCTCGATGCGTTGGCGTTCGGCGTCGACGGCGGCGATCACGCCCGCCCGCGTGCTGGCCAACTCGCGGACCCGCTCCTCCAGGGCCGCCCGGGCGCCACGGTCGAGCAGCCGCCGGGCGATGCGGACGTCCAGCGCGCCCACGCTGGCGATGGCCTGCACGTTCAGCATCAGCAACACCACACCGACGACGACCTGAAGCAGGAGGTCGGCCAGGGACAGGTCTCCGCGTACGGCGGCGGAGAGCAGGATCCAGGCCAGCACCGCGCCGATCGCCAGCAGGCCGAACGCGAGCGCCCCCAACGCGCCCGGGAGCAGCCGGGCCGCCAGGTAGGCGACGTCCCGCCAGCCGGCCGTACGGATCGGAGGCAGCTCGTTCACGCCGAGCAGCGCGGCGAGCCGGCGGCGTTCGAGCCGCACCAACGTCGTGGCGTACCTCGGGATCAGCACGCCGACCCGGCGGCGGGCCGGCGGCACGAGCGCGGACCCGGCGCCGGCGACGGCGGCGACCAGCAGGAAGACCAGATCCCCGGCGGCGGTCAGCACACCCGCGCCGACGCCGACGCCGACCCGGGCGGGGTGCGTCAACGCGGCCCGCCGTGCCCGTCGTCGCCCCAGCCGCCACTGCGGTAGAGGGTGCCTCGGCCACTCGGGTCGGGGACGCCCGTGCCCGAGCTGGGGAGGGTCGCCGATTCCGGCTCACTTCCGCCGCGGCGGGCCCGGCGTACCCGGGTCACCACGAACCAGGCGGCCGCCGCCGCACAGACCACGATGACGACGTTCTGGAGTACGCCGACGTACCCCTCGACCAGGTGCCAGTTGTCGCCGAGCAGGTAGCCGGCGAGCACGAACGTGCTGTTCCAGATCAGGCTGCCCAGCGTCGTGTAGAGGGCGAAGACGGCGATCGGCATCCGCTCCACGCCGGCCGGGATGGAGATCAGGCTCCGGAAGATCGGGATCATCCGGCCGAAGAAGACCGCCTTGACCCCGTGCCGGATGAACCAGGCCTCGGTCCGGTCCACGTCGCTGAGTTTGACCAGTGGCAGCTTCGCCGCGACCGCCCGGATCCGGTCGCGGCCGAGCGCCGCTCCGATCCCGTAGAGGGCCAGAGCGCCGAGCAGTGATCCGAGTGTCGTCCAGAAGATCGCCCCGACCACGCTCATCCGGCCCTGCCCGGCGACGAAACCGGCCAGCGGCAGGATGACCTCGCTCGGGATCGGCGGGAAGAGGTTCTCCAGCGCCACGGCCAGGCCGGCGCCGGGCCCACCGAGCCGTTCCACCAGGTCCGTGACGTAGCCGACGATCCCGTCCTGCGGCGGTTGGGCGTCCGCCGCGAGACCTCCCGTGGCGAGTAGGGCGTGCGGGGTTCGAATCATGGGTCAACGCTACGAAGTCTTCCTGGGAGGCGGCCATGAGGATGGCCTTCCGAGCGGGCGGTGACGCCGCACCCCACGGGATGCGGAGAACCGCACCCGTGGCGTCCGGCGGCCGCCGGCCGGAGATCGGCGGCGGCTAGGGTGGGCGCGTGTCGGGTGAGCAGGTGAACGGCCGGGTGGCCCAGCTCTGGCGCTACCCGGTCAAGTCGATGCTCGGCGAATCGCTGACCACGGCGACGGTCGGCCCGGGTGGCGTCCAGGGCGACCGTCGGCTCGCGCTGCTGCACCGCGAGACCGGGCGGGTGGTCAGCGCGAAGGACCCACGGCGGTGGCGCGACCTGCTCACGTTCCAGGCAACCGGCGGCGGCTCGGAGCCGGTGCGGATCACCCTGCCCGACGGTCGCACGGTCTCCGGCCGGAACGAGCAGGCGGACGAGTTGCTCTCCGCGGTGCTCGGCACGCCGGTGACCCTGACCGACACGCCGCCGGCGGGCGCAACCCTGGACCGGGCCGTTCCGGAAGCCGTACTCGCCGCCGGCGTCACCGCCGTCGTACCGGTGGATCCGAGCCCGCTCGGCGGCGCCGCACCCGGCACCTTCTTCGACTTCGCCCCGATCCACCTGCTCACCACCGCCGCGCTCGGCCGGCTCGCCGTCGAGCTGCCCGACGGTCCCCCGCAGGCCGAGCGGTACCGCCCGAACCTGGTCGTCGCGACACCGGAGACCGGATTCGTGGAGAACAGTTGGGTGGGCCGCCGGCTGCGGATCGGTGGGGAGCTGGTGCTGCGGGTGCTCGCCCCGACGCCGCGGTGCGCCGTGCCGACCCTGGCGCACGGCCGGTTGCCCCGACGGCCGGACGCGCTGCGGGCGCCGGCCCGACTGAACCGAATCGAACCGCTGCCCGGCCTCGGGCCGCAGCCGTGCGTCGGCGCGTACGCCCAGGTGGTCACGCCGGGTCGGGTCGCCGTCGGCGACGCGGTGGAGCTCGACTAGGGCCCGGACTCGGCCGGGCCGTGGCGACCGGCCGCGCGCAACACCCGACCGGGTCGGGAAGACCTCAGCCGTCGTCGCGCCCGACGTGCACCTCTACACGTTCGAGCAGGTCGTCGAGGCGGTCCGCGATCCCGGAGGAGAGTTCGTCCCGTTCGGCCGCCTCGTCGATCCGCTCGCGCAGCTTCTTGACGTGCTTGGCCCGGTCCTTCGGCTTGCCACGGATGAGGTCGGCCAGCTCGTCGCGCAGGTCGTCGGCGGTCCGCCGGTCGACCTGGCCCTGTGCCTGCGCCTTCACCAGCAGCGCCACGAACTCGGTGGCGAGCTGCCGCAGGTCGAGCGGCTCGGGCGCCTCGGTGGTCGGCGGCGCGGGCGGGGACGTCGACGGCGACGGGGGCTTGGGCGCGGCGGAGGTGGCCGGCGAGTGCGGCGTGGAGTTCGCCGTGCCGGCGGCCGACGGGGTACCGCGGTCGTCGTCGAGGGCGAGCAACACCCCCACGGCGAGCACGAGCACCAGACCGGCGGCGGCGATCGCGGCGAGCGGGCTGCGGGACCGCCGTCGCGGTGCCGGCACCGGGTGCCGTGGCGCCGCGGGCCGCCTGTCGATCAGGGTGGGGGCCTGCGCCGAGGCTGTCTCTTATACACAGCTGACGCTGCCGACGATCTGACGCGT
>NZ_SMKG01000337.1 GCF_004348525.1 Micromonospora sp. 15K316
CCGCACCCCGTCGGCCCCGACCACCCCGGTCTCGGCCACGGATCGCAGCGCCCGGCAGCTCCTGGTCATCGGGGCCGTCCTGCTCGCCGCGGTCGCCGCCGTCGCCCGCGCCTTCTGGTACCGCCGCCGGCGTCCCCGCCGGTCCGCGCGCGACCGGACCTCAGCCACCACCAGTGCCGACCCGGCACAACCAGAACACCTCCAACCGAAGGAGATGTCGTGACCACACGACTGGATCCGATAGCCCGAGGCTGGCGTCGCTTCGGCATGACCGCCCTCGGGCTCGCGCTCGCGGGCAGCACCCTGCTGCTGCCCGCCCGGGACGCGCTGACCTCGCCCATCAGCGAGGTGGCCAGCACCGTCACGGTGCCCGCCGCCGACGTGCTCGACGTCGCCTTCACCGGCGGCACGGCCACCGACCGGGCGCAGGGCCTCGCCCCCACCACCTGGGGCACGCCGAGCTACGCCCCCGACACCACTGTCGGCCACGACACCCTGAAGGTGGACGGCGTCGACGACGCGGTCTCCTTCGACCTCACCGACCAGTGGGGCAAGTTCTCCACCGGCTTCGCCATCGAGTGCGTCTTCCGGATCGACACCACGATGCCGGTCAGCGGCGAGAAGGACCTCTGCTCCGACAAGGAGGGCGGCGGCTTCTCGATCTACGTCAACGCCGGCAACCTCGGCACGATGGCCCACATCGGCGGCGGCTACAAGTCGGTGCTGACCCCGATCACCGGCAACCGCTGGTACCACAGCGTCTCCGTCTGGGACGGGCAGACGCTGCGCCTCTACCTCAACGGCCGGCTCGCCGGCTCCACCGCCGCCACCGGCGCCCTCACCCTGCCCGCCGCCACCGCCCGCCGGTTCGTGATCGGCGCCGACGCGGCCCCCACCGGCATCGGCCAGGTCGCCCCGCCGTCCTCTTTCGCGGGCAGCAAGGTCTGGAGCCGGGCGCTGGACGCCGCGCAGGCCGCCGAGCTGGCCTCCGCGTACGGCCTGAAGCCGCCGGTGCCCGTCGCGGACGTCCTCGACGTGGACTTCGCCGACGGCACCCCGAAGGACGACGCGCAGAACCTCACCGTCACCACCGTCGGCGAGCCGGTCATCGCCCAGGACCCGGCGGTGAACGTCCCCGTCGCCTCGTTCGACGGCGCCAACGACGCCTACGCCTACGCGATGGGCGACACGCAGTGGTCGAAGATCCGCGACCGGGTCACAATCGAGTGCACCTTCAAGGACAACGGCACCCTGCCCAACTCCGGTGAGCACTCGGTCTGCTCCGAGAAGGAGACCGGCGGCTACTCGATCGTCGTGTACGGCGACAAGCTGACCTTCGCCGTGTACGCCAACGGCGCGTACCGCAACGCCCAGGCCCAGATCTCCTCCGGCCGCTGGTACCACGCCGTCGGCACCTGGGACGGCGCGATCGCCCGCCTCTACGTCGACGGCGCGCTGGCCGCCTCGGTCGCCGCACCGGCACCGCTCGGCCTGCCCGGCGGCGCCGCCCGCAACTCCTTCTACGTCGGCGCCGACTCGGTCAACCAGTTCTGGGCGCCCGTCACGGTGCGCAACGCCCGCATCTTCTCCCGGGTCCTCACCCTGGACGACGTGCAGGCCCTCAACTCGGCGGCGCTCGGCGACGTCCGGGACGCGGGCGTGCTGGTCACCTCGACCGTGCCCGCCGAGGGCGCCCACCTCAGCCGCCCGACCGAGCTGCAGGTGACAGTCAAGAACCAGGGCAACGCCACCGGCTGGACCTACCTGCTCGACGGCGCGCCCGTCCAGGTCGGCCAGGAGGTCGGCGCCGGTCTGAAGTCCGGCGACCACACCCTGACGATCTCGGCGACCGACGTCTTCGGCAAGGCCGTCACCAAGACCGTCCGGTTCACCTCCGACGCCATCCCGACCGGCGGCGGCACCGACGTCGGCCAGGGCAAGGGCCACGTCACCCTGTCGGCGATCGCGCACAACCCCGACGGCGGCGAGGTGACCACCACCTTCAAGCAGGCCACCCCGAGCGTCCCCGCGGGCGGCTTCCAGGGCGTCGTCCCGGTCATGCCCGCCACGCTCGACTTCTCCTACACCGAGGGCGGCCAGATCGGCGCGGCCCCCCGCCCCGACGGCAACCTGGTGAAGAGCCCGTCCACCGGCAACATCCCGTTCCAGCGGTACGACGTGCAGGTGCCCGCCTCCGGCGAAGCCCGCCAGATCCTGTGGAGCGGCGTCGTCGACCCCGAGCGGGCCGTCACTCTCTTCGCCTGGAACCCGACCGCGCAGGCGTGGACCGAGCTGGCCACCGCCCGCGGCCAGGCCGAAGGCGACACCGCGCTGAAGGCCGCCGTCCGGCCCGAGCTGGTCGACAACGGCGCCGTCCACGTCCTGGTGGTCGGTGAGGACCCGTTCGCCGACGACCTCGCCCCGCGCGACGGCTCCGCCAACGACCCGGCGAACCGGGACCACTTCGACGACCCGAAGTCGTACGACTTCTCGCTGGCCCACTTCACCGACACCCAGTACCTCGCCGAGGGTGCGGCCGGCGGCACGTACGACGACTTCGACGGCGTCGACGAGCCCACCGACAAGATGACCATGGAGGAGCGGGCGCTCTGGCAGAAGTCCTACCAGGACACGACCAAGTGGCTCGCCGACAACGCTGCCGGCAAGAAGATCGCGTACACCGCGCACACCGGTGACGTCATCGAGAACGACCACTCCGACCCGCTCGCCAAGGACTCCAGCGGCAACCTGCTCTACCCGGGGCTGGACGAGCAGGTGACCCGGGAGTTCGAGTTCACCTCCGAGGCGCAGCGGACGCTCGACGAGGCCGGCGTCGTCAACCAGGTGATCGCCGGTAACCACGACAACCAGGGCGGCAACGAGATCGGCCCGACGTCCCGCTTCAACAAGTACTACGGCCCCGAGCGCTACTACGAGGGCGCGAAGAAGTGGCCTGCCGTGTCGAAGGCGTCGTACCACGCATGGGACGAGACCGCCGACGCCGCGGGCAACACGGTCACCCCGGGCAAGGACAACCAGAACAACTACGTCCTCTTCTCCTCCGGTGGGCTCGACTTCGTGGCCGTGGGCCTCTCCTACGGGGTCACCCAGGCCGAGGCCGACTGGGCCAGCTCGATCTTCCAGCGGTACAGCGACCGCAACGGCATCCTGCTGACCCACGCCTACCTGGCCCCGTCGACGACGCCGGACGGCCGTGGGGCGAACTTCTCCACCGACGGCTCCCGGGCCTTCTCGACAATCGTCCAGTCCAACCCGAACGTGTTCCTGGTCCTCGCCGGCCACGAACACGGCGTCGGCACCAACCTGAAGACCGGCGTCGGCGTGACGGTGGCGCACGACGTGGTCGAGCTGCTCGCGGACTACCAGTTCTACAAGATGACCGCGGGCGAGCTGTGGCCGGAGAAGGTCGACGCCAACGGCAGCCTCGACCTCAACGGCGACGGCACCGTCGACCACAAGTCGACAGACCTGCTCCAGTTCGGCGCCAGCTTCCTTCGGCTGCTGCAGATCGACGTCGACCGGGCCGAGATGAGCATCGACACGTACTCGCCGATGCTCAACAACTTCGGCGCCACGGAGTACGACGACCGCAAGCGCTACAACGGCGCCGAGGACAACATGGTGCTGCCGATCGACCTGTCCAGCCGGACCACCAGCTTCGGCACGGACAGCCTGGTCGTCGTCACCCCGACCGACACGATCATCGGTTCGGCCACCGCGAAGTCGGGCTGGCCGGCCAGCGTCGAGTGGAAGGGCCTCACCGAGGGCGAGCTCTACGCCTGGACCAGCACCAGCCACACCGGCGACGGTGACCAGGTCGGCTCCGCCGACCAGTTCGGCGGGGTCTTCCTCGCCACCGCGGCCGGCACCGACGTCACACCGCCGGTGCTGACCGTCCCCGCCTCGACCACCGTCGAGCAGGGGAAGACCTTCGACCCGCTCGCCGGCGTCAAGGCCGTCGACAACACCGACGGCGACGTCACCGACCGGATCCAGGTCGTCGGCACCGTCGACACCAGGACGCCCGGCAGCTACCCGCTCACCTATCTGGCCTCCGACACCAACGGCAACCAGGCGGTCGCCAACCGCGTGGTCACCGTGACGAAGGCCCCGGTCGACACCCGGATCAAGACGACGGTACGCGCCGACGACGTGACGGCCACCTGGCGCAAGCACGTCAAGCTGACCGCCACCGTCAAGCCCAGCTCCGCGACCGGCCCCGTGCAGTTCCTCATCGGTGAGGACGTGCTCTGCGAGGCGTCGCTGAAGAAGGGCGTCGCCACGTGTGACGTCGACCGGCTGCCCCGGCCCGGCAAGCACACCGTTCGAGTGGTATACGGCGGCGACAAGAAGCACGCGCCGTCGTACACCGAGTTCACCCTGAAGGTGGTCGAGCGCCGGTAACTGATCCAGCGCTCAAACCCCTGAGCGGGGCCGGCCCGGTTGGGCC
>NZ_SMKG01000338.1 GCF_004348525.1 Micromonospora sp. 15K316
GGGTGGGGTCGAGCGTTCACCGGGTCGCGGGGAACGCCCGGCAGCCAGGATATCGGCGGCGGGACCGGATAGGTTGACGGCATGGCGCGGGCCCAGTTCACGGCGGAAGTCGGTGCGAGCGGCGAGTTCGTCCGGCAGGCGAACCGGTTCACCGACCGGGTCACCCCGCACTCCACCTCCCCGCCCGGCGGTGGCCCCGACGAGCAGGGGCGATGGCCCCTGGAGGCCGGCCGCTACCGGCTGATCTGGTGCCGTGCCTGCCCGTGGGCGCACCGGGCCCGGATCGTCCGGAGCCTGCTCGGTCTGGAGGACGTCATCTCGCTGGGCACCGTCGATCCGATCCGCGACGAGCGGGGCTGGCGGTTCGCTCTCGACCCGGACGGGTTCGACCCGGTGCTCGGCATCGGCTTCCTCTCCGAGGCGTACCTCGCCACGGATCCGGACTACTCCGGCCGGGTGACCGTGCCCGCGCTGATTGACACGGTCACCGGGCGGGTGGTCACCAACGACTACCCGCAGCTCACCCTGGGCTTCTCCACGGAGTGGCGGCGTTTCCACGCCCCGGACGCGCCCGACCTCTACCCGGTGGAGCTGCGCCCGGAGCTGGACGCGCTGATGGCGGAGATCCACCGGGACGTGAACAACGGCGTCTACCGGTGCGGCTTCGCCACCTCGCAGGAGGCGTACGACGAGGCGTACACCGCGCTCTTCGGCCGGTTGGACGCGCTGTCCGAGCGGCTGGCCGGGCGGCGCTACCTGATGGGCGACTCGATCACGGAGGCCGACGTCCGGCTCTTCACCACGCTGGTCCGCTTCGACGTGGCCTACCACGGGCACTTCAAGTGCAACCGGCAGAAGCTCACCGAGCTGCCGGTGCTCTGGGCGTACGCCCGGGACCTGTTCGCCACGCCCGGCTTCGGCGAGACGGTGGACTTCGACCACATCAAGCGGCACTACTACGCCACTCACCGCGAGATCAACCCGACCGGGATCGTCCCGCTCGGCCCGGACACCTCCGGCTGGACCACGCCACACGGGCGTGGCTGAACCCGGCCGGCAGGGGCAGCCGCCCCCGCTTCGCGCCGCCGCCGCGCCGGCCGCCGCCGGCTGCATCCTCGCCGGCACGGCCGCCGTCACCATCGCCGTGCTCGCCGGCCCCGGCCCGGGCTTCACCGGCTACGTGAGCGAGGCCGGCATCGCCGGCAGCGGTCACGCCCTGACCTACCGGATCGGGGTGTACGCCCTGGCCGCCGGCGTGCTGCTGCTCGCCGCGGCGTTGCCGGCGCGACTGTGGATGGCCGCCGCGCTGCTCGGCGCCGGCAGCCTGAGCACGGCGCTCTCCGGCACGGTGACGTGCAGCGTGGGCTGTCCGCTGCCGCCGTTCGAGCGCGCCACGGTGGGCGACCTGGTACACGGCGGCGCGAGCATCGCGGCCACCGGCACGATCGTCCTCGCGATGGTCGCGGTCGCCCTCCACCGGGACGCCGGCCGGCGGCTGCGCGGCCTCGCCGCCGGCGCGGCGGCGGTCGCGCTCCCGCTCTGCGCGGCGGTCGGTCTGGCGATGCTGCTGGTCGGCCGCGGGAGCCTGGTGGGCGTGCTGGAGCGGGTGGTGCTCGCCGTCGCGGTGCTCTGGGGGGTGGCCACGGCGACCGTGCTCGGCTTCACGGACCCTCCGGCTCCGCCCGTCCGGACGGGTGGAGCCAGCCGAACGGGCGACGGCAAGCGGCATCCGCCCTCGTCGGAGGGGTTCGACCATCGACGGCCGCCTTCGTAAGGTTCGTCACGGCCGTTGCCCCTTCCGCCTCCGGCGTCCCGGGCGTATCGTCGACCGGCGATGACCAACATCTGGTGCCTGACCGTTCGCCTGTACGTCGATCTTCGACTGCAGGCCAGCGGTGTCTGTCCGGCGCAGCCTGCCTTCTGACGCTGCCCCCGACCGACTCACCAGACCCTTGGACACATCTTCATGCCTATTGCCCTGCGCAAGTTCCCCTTTTCCGTGCAGATCCTGCTCGGCCTCGTCCTCGGCGTGGCGCTCGGCTTCCTGGCCCGGGCCAACGACCTCGCCTGGCTGACCGAGACCCTGCACACCGTCGGCAGCCTCTTCGTCCAGCTGCTGAAGCTGGCCGTGCCGCCGCTGGTCTTCACCGCGATCGTGGTCAGCGTGGTCAGCCTGCGGGGGGTGGCGAACGCCGCCCGGCTCGCGGTCAAGACGCTGCTCTGGTTCGGCATAACCGCCCTGATCGCGGTGGGTGTCGGCATCGGCCTGGGCCTGCTCACCAACCCGGGTCGGGGCGTCACGCTGGACCTCGCCGGCGCCACCGAGCCGAAGAAGACCGGCTCCTGGACGGATTTCCTCACCGGCATCGTGCCGACCAACCCGGTCGGGGCCTTCGTCGAGGGCAACGTGCTCCAGATCGTCTTCCTGGCGCTCGTCGTCGGCGCCGCCGCGATGCTGATCGGTGAGAAGGCCGAGCCGTTCGTGACGCTCAACCGCTCCCTGCTGGAGATCATCCAGAAGGCGCTCTGGTGGGTGATCCGGCTCGCCCCGATCGGCACGCTCGGCCTGATCGGCAACGCCGTCGCCTCGTACGGCTGGGACCTGCTGGCCCCGCTGGCCAAGTTCACCACCGCGGTCTACGTCGGCTGCGCGATCGTGCTGCTGGTGGTCTACCCGCTGGTGCTGCTGGGCGCCGGCCGGCTCAACCCGCTGCGCTTCTACGCCGGCGCCTGGCCCGCCATCGAACTGGGCTTCGTGTCGCGCTCCTCGGTCGGCACCATGCCGGTCACCCAGAAGGCCGTCGAGCGACTCGGTGTGCCCCGCGAGTACGCCTCGTTCGCGGTGCCGTTCGGCGCGACCACCAAGATGGACGGCTGCGCGGCGATCTACCCGGCGCTCGCCGCGATCTTCGTGGCCCAGGTGTTCGGCGTCCACCTCGGGGTGGGTGACTACCTGCTGATCGCGTTCGTCTCGGTGATCGGTTCGGCCGCCACCGCCGGTCTGACCGGTGCGACCGTGATGCTGACCCTGACCCTCAGCACGCTCGGCCTGCCGCTGGCCGGCGCCGGGCTGCTGCTGGCCATCGACCCGATCCTGGACATGATGCGTACCGCCACGAACGTGGCCGGTCAGGCCCTCGTGCCGACTGTCGTCGCGGCTCGTGAGGGCACCCTCGACCGGACCGCGTACGACTCGGCCGGCCGGCGTGAGCTCGTCGACGCGGAGCCGGCGGGGAGCGGCCGCACGGAGGGGCTGGCACCGGTACCGGCCTGATCCGTCGCCGTGGCCGGTCACGGATCAGGCGAGACCTGAATCGGAGGAGGGCCCCTCGGGGGTCCTCCTCCGCCTGTTCGAGAGGATGTGGCATGAGCAAACTGTTCGCGCCGCTCGCCCTGCGCGCGGTCACTCTCCCGAACCGCATCGCGATGGCGCCGATGTGCCAGTACACGGCCGGCCCGGACGGCCTGCCCACCGACTGGCACCTGGTGCACCTGGGCGCCCGCGCGACCGGCGGGGTCGGCCTGGTGCTCAGCGAGGCGACAGCGGTCCTGCCCGAGGGGCGGATCAGCCCGCAGGACACCGGCATCTGGTCCGGTCCGCATGTGGACGCCTGGCGTCCGATCACCGCCTTCCTGACGGCGCACGGGGCGGTACCGGCCATGCAGCTCGCGCACGCCGGGTTCAAGGCCTCCACCTACCGGCCATGGGCCGCCGAGCGGGGTGGGGTGCCGGACGCCGAGGGCGGTTGGACGCCGACGGCGCCGGGCACCACCCCCTTCGCGCCGGGCTACCGGACGCCGGTCGCGCTGGACGCGGCGGGTGTCGCCGCGGTGGTCGAGGCGTTCGCGGCCGGCGCCACCCGTGCTCTGGACGCCGGCTTCGCCGCCGTGGAGATCCACGCGGCGCACGGCTACCTGCTGCACGAGTTCCTCTCCCCGCTGACCAACCACCGCACCGACGAGTACGGCGGTGACCGGGCGGGCCGGATGCGGCTCACCCTGGAGGTCGCCCGGGCGGTACGCGCCGCGGTGGGCGAACGGGTCCCGGTCCTGGTCCGGATCTCCGCCACCGACTGGGTGGAGGGCGGCTGGACGGTGGACGACAGCGTGGTGCTCGCCGCCGAACTGGCCGGCGCCGGGGTGGACCTGGTCGACACCTCCTCGGGCGGCGTCAGCCCCGCCCAACGGATTCCGCTCGCCGCGGGCTACCAGGTGCCGGCGGCCGCGCGGATCCGCCGCGAGGCCGGCGTACCGACCGGCGCGGTCGGTCTGATCGTCGAGCCGGAGCACGCCGAGCAGATCGTCGCCGACGGCGAGGCCGACCTGGTGCTGCTCGGCCGGGAACTGCTGCGCGACCCGTACTGGCCGCTGCGCGCCGCCGCCAAGCTGGGCGCCACCCCCACCTGGCCCAACCAATACCTCCGCGCCGCCTAAACCC
>NZ_SMKG01000339.1 GCF_004348525.1 Micromonospora sp. 15K316
GCGGACAACCCACCCACCCCACTTCACCGGCGGCACGGCCACTGCGCCCGTCCACGCGCGGATGCCGCACACCCGATGACGCGCGGCGCTCCGCCGCGCCCTGAGCCGACCGCCTCGCGGCTCGGCCCCCCCCTGCCAGGCCGGCGACGGACGTCGCCCGGCCCGACCGTCCTGCTACCCAGGGAGTTCCGGAAATGTCACGAGTTGTCACACCCTTCACCGCGCAGTCGACCGCCGCCGACGTGATCGCCGGGGTCGACCTGAGCGGACGACGCGCCATCGTCACCGGCGGCGCCTCCGGAATCGGTTTGGAGACCGCCCGGGCGCTCGCGAGCGCCGGAGCCGAGGTCACCCTCGCCGTCCGCGACCCCGCGGCCGGTGAGCGCGCCGCCGCCGACATCCGCGCCGACCACCCGAGCGCCGACGTCCGGGTCGCCCGCCTCGACCTGGCCGACCTCGCCGGCGTCGAGGCCTTCACCGCCGCCGGCTGGACCGGGCCGCTGCACATCCTGGTGAACAACGCCGGGATCATGGCGTTGCCGCAGCTCACCACGACCGCGGCGGGCTGGGAGGCGCAGTTCGCCGTCAACCACCTCGGTCACGCCGCGCTGACCCTCGGCCTGCACGACGCGCTCGCCGCCGCCGGACACGCCCGTGTGGTGACCGTCAGCTCGTCGGCCCACCTGATGTCCCCGGTGGTGTTCGACGACATCCACTTCAGCGCCCGCCCCTACGAGGCGTGGTCGGCGTACGGGCAGTCCAAGACCGCGAGCATCCTGTTCACGGTCGCGCTGGCCGAGAAGTGGGCCGCGGACGGCATCACCGCCAACGCGCTGCATCCTGGCGGGATCATGACCAACCTTCAGCGCCACCTCGACGAGGGACAGTTGCGCTTCGTGGGCGCCCTCGACGAGCGGGGCAACCGGCTGGAGGTCCCGCCGGGCTGGAAGACCCCGCAGCAGGGCGCGGCCACCACGGTGCTGCTCGCCGCCTCGCCGGCGGTTGCGGGGCTGACCGGGCGCTACTTCGAGGACTGCGCCGAAGCCACCGTGGTCGTCGGGCAGAACGACGGCAGGAGCGGAGTGGCGGGGTACGCCCTCGACACGGCCGCGGCCGAGCGCCTCTGGGACGAGACGCTGCGACTCCTGGCGCGCTGAGGCCGGCCGCCCCGACGTCCCGGGGTGGCGGAGCGACGGCCCCGCCCGGGTCGCCACCGGTCTGCACGAGGCGGAGGTGGCGACCCGGGTCAGGCCGAGGCGGCGAGTCGGGCGTCGAGCACGGCCAGGTCGGGCACGAACCAGACGTGATCGTGTCGGTTGGACTCGGCCACCAGGGCCCGCAGCGCGCCACTGCCCGCGAGGTGGGCGGAGATGTCGCCGACGACCGCGAGGCGAAGCCGGTAGTTGACGAACTTCTGCATGATCTCACCCGCGAAGCCGGTGCCCAGGGAGAAGAAGTGCGGATCGAGCCGGGCCACCGGCACGGCCACCATCTCGGCGCCGCCGAAGGCTGCGGCGCCGATCAGGTCGAGGACCGCCTCGGTGGTGGCCAGGACCGGGCCGTCGGGGTCGCTGACCAGGACGGCCACCCCGTGCCGCTCCCGCAGGACGTCAGGCATCGCCGGGCTCCCCGGCGAACAGGAAGTTCTCGCCGTGCAGCACGGCGTCGACCAGCCGCAGCAGGTCGGCGGTGCCGTCGGCGTCGCCCAGAATCACGATCTTCATCCGGTGGCGCTCCTCGTCGTGAACGGTCTGCACGCGCAGCGGGCGCGCCGGGTCGTGGTGGGTGTTGACGCCGGTCAGCACGAGCGTGGCCAGCCGGTCGGCAGCCGCCCGGTCGACGCCGTCGACCTGCACGATGCTCGACACCTCCATCGCCGGTGCGCCGACCGCCGGCCCCGGCGTGGGCCGGCCGGTCAGCGCGTCGAGATCGGCGCGGGCGATCCGGTACTGCTTGCCGATCCGTGCCGCGCGGAGGCGGCCGGTGCGGATGTAGCCGCGTACGGTGCGCACGTGCAGCCCGAGCAGCTCCGCCACCTGCTCCACCGAGTACATATCGTTACCCATCGCCCCCCATGGTAGACGTGATACGGAGCGATAGGGAAGTTCGTTGGTCTGACGCCGTCCGGTCACCCGGGGGCCACCCGCGCCCGGCATACTGCCGGCGTGCACCTCCGTCACCCCTACCTCGACGCGCCCGCTCCCCTGGCGTTCGCGCACCGCGGCGGCGCGGCCGACGGTGACGAGAACACCGCCGAGGCGTTCGCCCGCGCCGTCGGGCTCGGCTACCGGTACGTGGAGACCGACGTGCACGCCACCGCCGACGGCGTACCGGTGATCTTCCACGACCCCACGCTGCGCCGGGTGACCGGCGAGCCGGGCCGAATCGCCGACCTGCGCTGGGCCGACCTCGCCTCGGTGCGGGTCGGCGGCGCCGCGGTGGTGCCCCGCCTCGACGAGGTCCTCGCCGGATGGCCGGAGGTCCGGTTCAACGTCGACGTCAAGGCCGACGGCGGTGTCGTGCCGACCGTCGACACGGTCGCCCGCACTGGCGCCGGCGACCGGGTGCTGCTCGCCTCGTTCAGCGACGCCCGGCTGACCCGGCTGCGCGCCCTGGCCGGGACGAAGGTCGCCAGCAGCCTCGGCATGCGCGGGGTCGCCCGGCTGCGGATGGCCTCGCTGCACGGACGGCCGCTGCGGCTGCCCCCGTCGGTGGTCGCGGCCCAGGTCCCCGTCCGGTACGGCCGCATCCCCGTGGTGGACCGGCGGTTCCTCGCGTACTGCCACCGGATCGGGTTGCAGGTGCACGTCTGGACGATCGACGAACCCGCCGAGATGCACGACTTACTTGATCTTGGTGTGGATGGCATCATGACCGATCACGTCGGCGTGCTGCGCGACGTATACCGCAGCCGCGGCCACTGGGCCGCCTGACCCGGCGAGAGGACCCGATGGCCGACACCGTGACCCCCACGGCGCGCGACATCCCACCCCCGGCGAGCACCCGGCGCGAGCGCACCGGCTGGTACGTCTACGACTGGGCCAACTCGGCCTTCCAGACCACGGTCATCACCGTCTTCCTCGGCCCGTTCCTCACCACCGTCACCGAACTCGCCGCCGGCTGCGAGCTCGGCGCGGACAGCTGCGACGGCTACGTCCACCCGCTCGGCATCCGGGTCGCCGCCGGCTCGTACTACCCGTACCTCATCTCGCTGTCGGTCTTCCTCACCGTGTTCGTGCTGCCGGTGATGGGCGCCATCGCCGACCGGTCGATGCACAAGAAGCGGCTGCTCGCCGGCGCGGCCTTCACCGGCGCCGGCGCGACCGTCGCGATGGCCTTCGTCACCGGCGACCGGTACCTGCTCGGCGGGGCGCTCTTCCTGATCGCCAACATCAGCTTCGGCGCCGCGATCGTGGTCTACAACTCGTTCCTGCCGCAGCTCGGCGGCCCCGACGAGCGCGACGGCATCTCCAGCCGCGGCTGGGCGCTGGGCTACCTCGGCGGCGGCCTGCTGCTGGCGCTCAACCTGGTCGCGGTCACGATGTTCAGCGAGGAGGGCAACCCGCAGCGCACCCTCGACCTGGCCCGCTGGTCGATCGTCTCCGCCGGCGTGTGGTGGGCAGTGTTCACCCTGGTGCCGCTGCGCTGGCTGCGCGAGCACCCCACCGCCGCGGCCCTGGCCGCCCAGCGCGGCAACGTGCTCACCGACGGGTTCCGGCAGCTCGGCCGCACCCTGCGGGAGATCAAGGCGTACCCGCTGACGCTGTTCTTCCTGCTCGCGTTCCTGGTCTACAACGACGGCATCCAGACCGTCATCACCCTGGCCAGCCAGTACGGCACCGAGGAGCTGCGGCTGGAGCAGGACACCCTGATCGTCACCATCCTGCTCGTGCAGTTCCTCGCCTTCGGCGGGGCACTGTCGCTCGGCGCGCTCGCCCGGCGCATCGGCGCGTGGAAGACCGTGCTGCTCAGCCTGGTGCTCTGGACCGGTGTGATCGTCGCCGCGTTCCGGCTGCCCGCCGAGGCGCCGCTGCCGTTCATGATCCTCGGCGCTGCGATCGGCCTGGTCCTCGGCGGCAGCCAGGCGCTGAGCCGGTCGCTGTTCAGCCAGCTCATCCCCACCGGCAAGGAGGGCGAGTACTACGGCTTCTACGAGATCAGCGACAAGGGCACCAGCTGGCTCGGGCCGCTCGCGTTCGGTCTGGTCTTCCAGCTCACCTCCTCGTACCGGGTGGGACTGGTCTCTCTGCTGATCTTCTTCGTGGTCGGGTTCCTGCTGCTGCTGGCCGTACCGATCCGCCGGGCCATCGTGGCCGCCGGCAACACCCCGCCCCGGGTCCTGTAGCACGC
>NZ_SMKG01000033.1 GCF_004348525.1 Micromonospora sp. 15K316
GGGGTCGGGGCTGCGGCGGTCACGCGGGCAAGTGTGGCAGACGGTCGACGTACCGGCTGGGGGTCGCGTGTCGAGGCGGTCGAGGCGCGCGTACGTCAGGCGGGCTGGTGCGGCAGCCGGTCCCGGCCGCGTCCGCCGGATCGGCGGCCGAGGCGGAT
This sequence comes from Micromonospora sp. 15K316, assembly GCF_004348525.1. Taxonomy (GTDB): domain Bacteria; phylum Actinomycetota; class Actinomycetes; order Mycobacteriales; family Micromonosporaceae; genus Micromonospora. Next base: position 159 of record NZ_SMKG01000033.1, read on the forward strand.
CACCGCGCCGGCGTCGTGCAGCGGCGGCGCCAGCAGGCCGGGTCCGCCACCGGCGCCGCGCTGCAGCGCGGCCAGGAGCATGCCGGCGGGCATCGGCCGGGCGAAGAGGTGGCCCTGGCCGGCGGCGCAGCCCAGCTGCCAGAGGGCCCGGCGCTGCGGCTCGCTCTCCACCCCCTCGGCCACCACGGTCAGGTCGAGGCTGCGGCCCAGATCCAGGGTGGAGCGGATGACCGCGGCCGCCTCGGCGGAGTTCTCCATGGCGGTCACGAAGCTCTTGTCGATCTTCAGCTCGTGCACGGGGATCCGGGAGAGCAGGCTCAGCGACGAGTAGCCGGTGCCGAAGTCGTCCAGGGCCAGGCGCACGCCCTCGTCGCGGAGCCGGTTGAGCACCCGGTCGACCACGTCGAGCTGGCTGAGGGTGAGCGTCTCGGTCAGCTCCAGCACCAGCTGGTCCGGAGGGAGGTCGTGGGCGCGCAGCCGGGCCAGCACCGAACCGGGGAAACGCGCGTCGAGCAGGCTGCGGGGCGAGACGTTCACCGCGACCGGTACGTCGAAGCCGGCCTCCCGCCAGGTCTTGGCGGCGATCAGGGCCTGGTCGAGGATCGCCTCGGCGAAGGCGGGCAGCAGCCCGGACCGCTCGACGGCCTCCAGGAAGCGCAGTGGGTCGATCAGCCCGTGGGTCGGGTGGTGCCAGCGGGCGAGCGCCTCGGCGCTGGTGATCTCGCCGGTGGCCAGGTCGACGATGGGCTGGAAGTTGACGGTGAACTCGTGGTCGGCGACCGCGCGGGGCAGCTCGCCGCCGAGGGTCAGCCGGTTGAGGTCGGCGGTGTCCCGGGTCGGGGCGTACGTGGAGATGCGTTGGCCGGCCCGCTTGGCCTGGTACATGGCGACGTCGGCGCGGCGCAGCAGTTCGGGCATCCCGCCGGCGGCCGGGGCGGCGGCGATCCCGCCGCTCGCCTCGATGCCGATCCGCATGCCGTCCAGGTCGATCGGCTCGTGCAGGGCGGCCAGCAGCGCCTCCGCCCGGTGCGCGGCGACCGCCGGGGCGGGCAGGCCGCGCAGGAGCACGGCGAACTCGTCACCGCCGAGCCGCGCCACCAGGTCGTCGCTCTGGGCGGCGCCGCGCAGCCGCTCGGCCACCTGCACGAGCACCTGATCGCCGGCCGCGTGGCCGAGCGTGTCGTTGATCTCCTTGAAGTGGTTGAGGTCGATCAGGACCAGGGCGGTCACACCGTCGGCGTGCCGGGTGCCGAGCTGTTCGGTGCCCTGTTCGAGCAGCTGCCGCCGGTTGGCGAGCCCGGTCAGCGCGTCGTGGCTCGCGGCGTACGCGTGCTCGTCGGCGACGCGCGCCAGCTCCGCGTACGCCTGGGCGTTGCGTACGGCGGTGCAGAGCGCCGACGCGAAGGTGCGGAGCGTGTACTGCTCCCGTTCGGAGAGTCGTACCGGGCCACGGAAGCGCAGCCGGAGCACGCCGACGTCGGCGGTGCGGTCGTGCCCCTCCAACGCGGCCGGCACCACCGTGCCGTCGATCGGGGTGGGCTCGCCGACCCGGCCGTCGTACCCGATGACGCCGTCGGCGCCGCCGCGTACCGTCCGGGCGCCCTCACGCAGTTCGATCTCCACCTCGTCGGCGGAGAAGAGCTCGGCGGCCTGAGTGACCGCGGTCGTGAGGACCTTGTCCAGGTCGACCACGTTGAGCGCGTCGGTGGCCCGGGCGAGTCGCTGCCAGGCCTGCTGCTCGGTCCGGGCCCGGATCCGGGCGGAGTAGGTGAGGTGCAGGCTGAGCACGAGCGGTGGCACGGCGAGCAGGAACCGGGGTGAGGCTTGCAGGATGAGCAGGGTGCAGACGGCGACCAGGAACCGTACGGCGAAGCCGCCGAGCCGCAGGTCGAGGTTGCTGCGGAAGTTGCGTGCGATCTTCGTGCCCGAGGCGAGCGCGATGACCGGGATCGCCAGAAGATCGTCCAGCAGCGCCGCGACCAGGTAGGCGACAGCCAGCGGCAGTACCATCCGCCAGCCGCCGGACGGTGGCCACGTCCAGTTCAAGGCCGCCAGGGCGGTCCCGGCGCCCCAGGCGACGACGACGTTCTTGCCGACTCCGAAGGCCACCTTGACCGGCGATAGGCGCAGCGACGCCAGGGCGATGCCGACCACGGTGCAGAGCACCACCCACGGCAACGGGGCGATGGCGACACCGATGACTATCGCCGTCTCGTTCCAGCTGATCGAGTGGGTCGTCGACCTGATCCGTACGCGCGCCTTGACCAGAGTGCCGACGGCGATCATGAAGGCGAGCATCACGAGGGTGGCCGCGTCGTTCACCGACGCCGGTGCGGCACTCGTCAGGGCGGGCCGCAGCGCGGTGACGACGATGACGGACGCCAGAACGACGACGAGACCGACGAGCAGCATCAGCCGCCGATCGGTCTCATTCTCGCGTCGTGGGGGAAGCGTCATACCACTCCAGGTGACTGCCTCAACCGTTCGCAGCCTACTCCCGGAGTGCCGGTAAGTCCCGTGCCCAGCCTCAGTTCCAGTCGCTGCCGCGCATGGCGTCGCTCCTTTCCTGCCGATGCCATTCCGGGACCTTTCCCGTGGAGGTCTTCGTCCCTCTGAAACGGCAGCTTAGGAGCAACTAGAGATGATTAGAAGAAATAAATGTCGGTATGCGCAACATTAGCCAAGTGGAAGGGGGTTTGTCACGGTCTGTCCATCGGTCCTGTGCGGAGCGCTGTCGACCCTTTTCGCTATGCGATTACCGTGTCGCGCAACGCTGCCGGCGCTGGTGGACAAGACCCGGACGTTGTGTCCCAAGTGTGGCGAGATGGGCTTGGCGGAATCGTTCCGACTTCGGACATCCGGCGGGCCCCTCGGCTGACCTGCGTCGCTGCCAGCCTGAACCACATTTACGTCCTCTCCGGCCCGGCCGCAATCGTCACCCGGAAAGTATCCGGACTCGATCGGCGATCATATGAACCTCAGGTCGGATTCGGATTCCCGGATGTCGGCGGCCGGGAACCGATTGGGTTCGCGGTGCAACTTTCCGGGGGCACCGTGCAACCGGAGGCGCGCCCGGGCCGGGGCCGCGGTGCGTGGAGCCGGCAATTCGGTCCAGGGCTCGGTTACGGGTGGGGAACCGGCGGATGAACTGTCGCCCTCTCGTAACCGCCGGCCACGTCCCCGCCCCAATCCGCTCGCTGTTTCCGGCCCGACCCGAACCGGGCCAGCGTGCTTCCCTCACCCGGAACGAGGCGACGCGCGCAACGGCGCGCCCCGACCGGTCGTACCCGGAAGATAGGCTCGCGTCCGTGACCGAATCCGCGCAGCTCACTCACGTCGACCCCGCCGGTGCGGCACGCATGGTCGACGTCTCCGCCAAGGCGGTGACCGGGCGCTCGGCGATTGCCGCCGGCCGGTTGCGGACGACCCCCGAGGTGATCGACCTGCTGCGGCGCGACGGCCTGCCGAAGGGCGACGCGCTCGCCGTGGGACGCCTCGCCGGCATCATGGGCGCCAAGCGCACCCCCGACCTGATCCCGCTCTGCCATCCGATCGCGTTGCACGCCGTGACCGTCGAGCTCGAGCCCACCACCGACACCGTCGAGATCACCGCCGTGGCGCGTACCGCCGACCGGACGGGCGTCGAGATGGAGGCGTTGACCGCGGTCGCCGTCGCCGGCCTCGCCCTCATCGACATGGTGAAGGCTGTCGACCCGGCGGCGTCCGTCGAGAACGTCCGCGTCCTGCGCAAGGAGGGCGGCAAGACCGGCCAGTGGGTCCGCCCGGAGGACCGGCCGTGATCCGGGCCCGGGTGGTCGTGGCCTCGAACCGGGCCGCCGCCGGCGTCTACGCCGACACCAGCGGTCCGCTGCTCGTCGCCGGCCTGCGCGAACTGGGCTGCGAGGTCGACGATCCCGTGGTGGTGCCCGACGGCGAGCCGGTGGGCGAGGCGCTGCGCGCCGCGCTCGACGACGGCGTCGACGTGGTGCTGACCAGCGGCGGCACCGGGATCACGCCGTCCGATCGGACCCCCGACGTGACTCGCGCGGTGCTCGACTACGAGATCCCCGGAATCGCCGAGGCGATCCGCGCCCACAGCCGGGACCGGGTCCCCACGGCGGCGCTCTCCCGAGGCCTGGCCGGGGTGGCCGGCCGCATGCTGGTGGTCAACCTGCCCGGCTCGACCGGCGGCGCCCGGGACGGACTGGCCGTCCTCGGGCCGATCCTCGCCCACGCCGTCGACCAGTTGCGCGGTGGTGACCACTGAGCCCGAGGTGTCGACCAGTTGCGCGGTGGCGACCGCCGGGCCCGGGGTGTCGGCCGACGGCGCGGTGGCGACCACCGAGCGCGCCGGCGCGGCGACTGCCCCGGCAGACCGGTCGTCACCCCGATAGGCTCGGCCGGTGAGTACGGAAACCGCAGCGACGGCCGACCACGCCGTCGCCTCGCCGCCGGCCGAGTGGGCAGAGGCGCGTTCCCGGGTGCACGCGGTCGGACTCGCCGCCGCGCTCCCCGTCGTCGCCCGGCCGCTCGCCGAGACCGACGGGCTGACCCTCGCCGAGCCGTTGACCGCGCGTACCGACCTTCCGGCCTTCCCCACCGCCAGCGTGGACGGTTGGGCCGTACGGGGAGCCGGGCCGTGGCGGGTCGTCGGTCGGGTGCTCGCCGGCAGCACCCCGCCGCCGCTGACCGAGGACGGCACCACCGTGGAGATCGCCACCGGCGCGATGGTGCCCGAGGGCACCGCGGCGCTGCTGCGGATCGAGGAGTCCGACCGGACGTCGGACGCCCGTGTCGTCGGCACTCCCCGCAGCGCGCCGGAGTGGCGGCAGCCGGGCGAGGAGGCGCACGCCGGGGAACAGCTCCTGCCGGCCGGCACGTCGGTGGACCCGGCGGTCATCGGCCTGGCCGCCTCCTGCGGGTACGACACGCTGCCGGTGCGGCGCGCCCCCCGCGCCGCGCTGCTCGTCTTCGGTGACGAGCTGCTGACCGCCGGCCCACCTGCGGCCGGGCGGGTCCGTGACGCGCTGGGGCCCTCGCTGCCGGCCTGGCTGCGCCGCTACGGCTGCGAGATCGGGCCCTCCGACGTGATCGGCCCGGTCGAGGACACCCTCCCCGCGCACGTCGCGGCGCTGCGTGCGGCGCTCGCCGACGCCGAGCTGGTCTGCACGACCGGCGGCACCATGCACGGCCCGGTCGACCACCTGCACCCGGCGCTCCAGGAGCTGGGCGCCGAGTACGTCGTCAACACCGTGGCGGTCCGGCCCGGGTTCCCGATGCTGCTGGCCCGGTTGACCGGGCCGGACGGGCGGGTCCGCTTCGTGGCCGGTCTGCCGGGCAACCCGCAGTCGGCGATCGTCGCGCTGGTCTCCCTGGTCGCCCCGCTGCTCGCCGGCCTTCAGGGCCGCCGGCTGCCGGAGCTGCCACAGGTGACCCTGGCCGAGCCGGTGCCGGGTCGCGGCGACTACACCCACCTGGCCCTGGTCCGCCTGGACCGCGTCGCCGGCACCGCCCATCCGGTACGGCACGTCGGGTCGGCGATGCTGCGGGGGCTGGCCGGCGCCGACGGCTTCGCCGTGATCGGACCGGGCGGCAGCGGCGAGGTGGGGAGCCGGGTTCCGGTGGTGCCGCTGCCGCTGCGCAGCGGGGAGCGTGCCGCATGACCGCGCCGGAGCTCGCCCTCGGCACGGTCACCGACCAGCCACTCGACCTGGCCGCGCACGAGGCGGCGGTCGACGACCCGCGCGCCGGGGCGGTGGTCTCCTTCCAGGGCGTCGTCCGCGACCACGACCACGGCCGTGCGGTGACCGGACTGGAGTACGAGGGGCACCCGACCGCCGAGCGGATCCTGCGCGAGGTCGCCGCCGAGATCGCCGCCGACCCCGAGGTCTACGCGGTCGCCGTGTCGCACCGCATCGGCCCCCTGGCCATCGGTGAGGCGGCCCTCGTCGCGGCGGTCAGCACGGCGCACCGGGCCGCCGCGTTCGCCGCCTGCGCCCGGCTGGTCGACGAGGTGAAGGCCCGCCTGCCGATCTGGAAGCACCAGACCTTCGCCGACGGCAGCGAGGAGTGGGTGAACTGCCCGTGACGGATCGCGTCACACGTCGGCGCTCCCTCCCCGAACGGCAGATCGGCTGCGGTCAGCGGCGGACAGGTCGGCTGCGGGCAGGTCAGTGGCGGTCCGGTGGGCAGGTCGGCTGCGGGTAGGTCAGCGGCGGGCGGCGGCGGGCTGCCGGCCCATCCGGTCGGCGTAGAAGACCGGCTCGGCACCGGGCCGCCACGGCATCGCGGCGACCAGCACGATGAGGGCCAACGCCAGGGAGTTCTCCATGAGCGCGCCGAAGAGACCGTCCTGGTAGTGCGACTCCTCCGGCAGTTGGTGCTCGTACGGCCAGATGGGCGAGACCAGGAAGAGCAGGTATAGCGCGACCGCGGCGACACCGTGGCGGAGCCCGGTCAGCGTGGGGTACCAGATCGGTGGGCGGAGACCGTTGACCCCGGGTAGCCCGGAGTACGGGCCGCTCGGCCCGGAGCGAGGGGTGAGCCCCCGGCTCGCGTCGCGGCGGCGCACGGCGGCGTCGGCCAGCACGATGATGGCCGGGATGACCCAGACCAGGTGGTGGGTCCAGGAGATCGGGCTGATCACGTTGGCGGTGAGGCCGACCAGGGTGAACGCGGTCAGCTCGTCGCCGTCGGCGTGCGACTGGGCGGCCCGGGAGAGCCCCAGCGCCAGGATCAGCACGGAGAACGAGAACCAGAGCAGCCCCGGGGTCTCGATCGAGTCGTAGAGGCGGGCCAACAGGCCGGCCAGGGACTGGTTCGGCGTCATGTCGGCGGCGCCGACCCGCTCGGTCTGCCAGAGGACGCCGCCGAAGTACGCGCGGGACTCGACGCCGACGACGGCGAAGCTGCCGACAGTGACCCCGATCGTCGTCGCGATCGCGGTCGTCGCGGCCCGCCACTGGCGGGTGATCATCAGATAGACGATGAAGAGCGCCGGCGTCAGCTTCACCGCGGTGGCCAGCCCGATGCCGACACCGGCCCAGGCCCCGCTGTAGACGAAGCGCAGCAAGGCGCCGTCCTCGGGGGCGACGTGGGTGCCGCGTCGGGAGCGCCAGCGCAGGCCGATCAGGTCGGCGATGACGAGGGCGAAGAGCAGCAGGTTGACCTGGCCGTAGCCGAGGGTCTCCCGGGCCGGCTCGATGGCGGCGGCGAGCGGTACGGCCAGGGCCACCGTGTACCACAGGGACCAGCCCAGCCGGTCCACGATCGGACGTAGCAGGCCGGCGAGCACCACCGCCATCGCGGCGAGGCTGGCCAGCGCGTTCACCATTCCGGCGGCCTCGATCGGCAGGTGCGCCATGGGGAGCATGACCAGGCCGGCGAAGGGTGGGTAGGTGAAACCGAGGGTGGTCTCGGGCGCGACGAACTCGTAGAGCTCGTGTCCGGTCGCCCACCACACCACCGCACCGTGGTAGATCTTCATGTCGAAGAAGTTGTACGGCCGTCCGAAGGCGCCGATCGCCAGCCAGGCGGCGTAGGCGACGGCGGCCACGATGCTGACCCGTACGACGATTCTGCGATCGACGCGACTCGTCACGCGTCGGACTGTGGCGAGGCGGTCCGCCCGTCTCCCGACGGTCGCCGGCATGGCGTGGCCACCCCCGTACCAAGCTCGTCCTACCCGTCCAGGTCCCGCACGGAGCCTAGAACGGCGACTCACGTTAGTGCCTCCCGCGTTATGCGACCGTGTCCGATCCCACACATGTTTTTGACATTTCCACCGCGTTAACGCCTAGCGGGCGGTTCAGGTGATTCGTGGTGTTGGGCGGGGTGCGGTGCTGTCGAGGGGAGGCATCGACGCAGGTCAGCCCGGAAGTCGGCGGGCCGTGCTCGCGGCCCGGGCGGTCACCACCCGGGCCTCCCGCCGCGCGGTGCGGACGGCTCGCTGCATCGAGCGTCGAGAGTGGCCGATCCGATGGCCCGTACGCCAGCGGAGCCCCGGCTTGCCCTGCGTGTCGGCGGCGGCGAGGAGAAGCCCGCCGAGGAGCCCGAGGTTCTTCAGGAAGTGCACCCGGTTGTTGGCCCGCGCGGCGGCGTCCTCGTTCTCCCAGAAGCGGTGCCCGGCGAGCGTCACCGGCACCAGCGTGCCGGCCAGCACCAGCGCCATCGGTCGGGTGAGCCTCCCGGTGGCGAAGAGCAGCCCGGCACCGATCTGCACCGCCCCGTTGGCCCGGATCAACGTCGCGGTGTCCGTCGGGATGCGGGGGTTGACCTGCTCGATCAGTGGCTCCACGCGGTCGGTGATCGGCTTCGCGGCCGGCACCAACCGGTCGGGATTCGTCAGGTTGCTATACCCGCTGGCCACGAAGATGCCGCTCAACATGGCGCGGGCGAGGGAGCGTACGGGTTTCATGGCTCAGTCATACCCCGTCGCGGCCCTGGCCACCCCGGCAACGGCCGATCCGGATCGGCGTACGTGCACGTCGCGCCACGCCGATTCGAGCGACCGTCGCTGATGGACCGGTCGCGGCGGGTAACCTCGCGCGGGTGACTACGCTGCGGCTTCGACCCGAGGGGCCGGCCGACACCGGCCCGGTCCGCCGGGTGCTGGCTGCGGCGTTCGCGCGTCCGGACGTGGCCGCACCGCCGGAGGTCGGGCTGGTCGACGAGCTGCGCGACAGCGACGCCTGGATCGCCGAGCTCGCCATGGTCGCCGAGTACGGCGGTGAGGTCGTCGGTTACGCGCTGCTCACCCGCGTACGGGTGAAATCCGACAGCGGCTCCGCACCGGCGCTGACCCTCGGACCGGTGGCGGTGGCCCCGCACCGGCAGAAGGTCGGGCACGGCACGGCCGTGGTACAGGCGGCGCTCGACGCGGCTACCGAACTCGGTGAGCGGCTCGTCGTGGTGCTCGGCAGCCCGGCCTACTACCGCCGCTTCGGCTTCAGCAGAGCCGACCGGATGGGCCTGACCAGCCCCTGGTCCGGGCTGGGTGAGCCGTGGCAGGCGCTGGTGCTGCCGCCGGCGACCAGTGACGCCGCCGCACCGCCGCAGGGTGAGGTGGTCTTCCCGCCGCCCTGGGCGAAGGTCTGACCGCCGCGAGACCGAGAATCCTCAGGCCGGCTGGGTGCGTAGGTAACGGCCGAAGTGGGGCACGGTGAAGGCGACGGTGCCCCGCTCGCCCGAGTAGATGAGACCCTTCTTGATCAGGGCGTCCCGGGCCGGGGAGAGGCTGGCCGGCTTGCGGCCGAGCGCCCGGGCGATCTCCGCGGTCGGCACGGCGGCGTCCATGTCGTCCCGGACCTCGCCACCCGTCTCGGCCTCGACCAGCGAGAGGGTGGCCATCGCCCGCATGTACTCGCGTTCGGCCGGGGTGGCCCGTTCGAAGCGGGACCCGAAGAAGCCGACCGCCAGCTCGGCCTCGGCCTCGGGGGCGGCGACCCGGACGTCGGCCGCGGTGATTGGGGAGCGCGGCGCATGATCCCAGGTGGCCTTCCCGTACGCCTGCACGAAGTACGGGTAGCCGCCGGACTTCTCGTAGAGCAGGTCGAGCGCCTTCGGCTCGTACTCCACCTCTTCGCGCTCGGCCGGGGCGCAGAGCGCCTGGTCGGCGGCGATCCGATCGAGCCGGTCGATCCGCTGGTAACGGAAGAGGCGCTCGGAGTACGACTTGGCGGCGCTCAGCACGGCCGGCAGGTGGGGCAGACCGGCGCCGACCACGATCAGCGGCGCGCCGATCTGGGAGAGCTCGTGACAGGCGGCGCAGAGCGCCGACACGTCCTCGGGGCCGAGATCCTGCATCTCGTCGATGAAGATGGCGACCCCGGTGCCCACGTCGCTGGCGACCGCGGCGGCATCGGCCAGTAGCTCGACCAGGTCGATCTCGATGTCGCCGGAGTCCGCCCGGCCGCTGCTGGCGGGCACGTCGATGCCCGGCTGCCAGCGGTCGCGCAGCTTCGGCGCGGAACCGCTCCGTCCGGTCGGTGCGGCGCGCATCGCGAACGCCTTGAGTACGCCGAGGAAGGCGTCGATCCGATCCGGAGCGCGGTGCCGGGGAGCCAGCTCCCGGATCGCCATGTGCAGCGCGGCGGCGATCGGGCGGCGTAGCGACTGATCCGGTCGGGCCTCGATCTTGCCGCTGCCCCAGAGACGGTTGATCGCCTGCGAGCGCAGGGTGTTGAGCAGCACCGTCTTGCCGACGCCCCGCAGGCCGGTCAGCATCAGGCTCCGTTCCGGCCGCCCGCGGGCGATGCGCTCCAGCACGATGTCGAAGACGTCCAGCTCCCGCCCCCGCCCGGCGAGTTCGGGCGGACGCTGACCGGCGCCCGGGGCGTACGGGTTGCGGACCGGATCCACGCATCGCACAGTATCGGGCCGTCTAGCGGGGAGGCTAGACATGGATAGATGAGGCTACCGGCGTGTCGAGAATCCTCGACCCAAAACTAGGGCTCTCTAGCGTTGACGCTAGAGAGCCCTAGTTTCGCCTACCGACGGCGACGCCGTCTCTCCCGCTACCGACGGCGATGCCGTCCCTTCCGCTACCGACGGCGATGCCGTCCCTTCCGCTACCGACGGCGATGCCCCAGCTCCCGCTACCGACGGCTACGCCGCGCCCGGCACCGGCGAAGGAGCCCCCCCGGCGCGCTGCTTCACCGCGCAGCCCGGCCGCTGCTTGTGGCGGTGCCCTACCGCTGCTTCAGGCAGAGGACGAAGTCGAGGGTGTCCAGCTCGCTGTCGTAGAAGTACCAGTTGGTGTAGCCCTGGACCTGGCCGCACTTCGTCTCGGCGTCCTTCTCCCCGCTCGTCGTGCCGTCGAAGCGACGCAACACCTCGTACGTGTTCGCCGCGCAGCCGGTGATCAGCAGCTTCGGCTTCCCGTTCGCGGTGCCGTCGTGGCGGACGCACTGGCCGACCTTCGCGAAGCGGGGATCCGCCGACGACTCGGGCGCCGCGGCGGTCGCCGGAGCCGTCGGGGCGGGCACGTCCGGATCGGTCGCCCGGGACGGGGCCGCGCTGGTCGGCGCGGCCACCGGTGGCGGGTCGTCCTCGTCGGCCAGGAGGTAGAACGCCGTGCCGGCGGCGAGCACGAGCAGCACGACGACCGCCGAGACCACGATCAGCGGCCCGCGGCGGCGGCGTGCCGGAACCGGCGCACCGGCGTACGGCACCGGGCCGGCGACCGGATCCCAGCCGGTCGTGGGGTCGTACGGCGGCTGGTGTCCCGCCGTGGCGGGCCTGCCGGTGGCGTAGGGCGGCTCGGCGGCGTAGCGGCCGTCGTACCGCGGCTCGTCGTACCGCGGCCCGGGCTCGGCCGGCCGCTGCGCCTCCTGGCCGTGGTACCCCGGATAAGGTCGCTGCTCGCGCCACGGGTCCGGGGGTCCGCCACCCGGTGATCCGTAGTTCGCCATGAACGCCCTCCTGGACAGTGGTGAGAGGCCGGCCACCAAGGCGGGACGCCGACACCGACGCCACCGTAGCGTGGACCGACGATGGCCTCGACTCCCTCTCGTCCGTCCCGTGTCGCCGATCCGGCGGGCGGGGCCGTGACCGCGACCCCCGCCCTGGTCTGGACCGCGCTCCTTCTGGTCTACCTGCTCTGGGGCTCCACGTACCTGGGCATCCGGATCGCGGTGGAGACGATGCCGCCGCTCGCCTCGGCGGCGGCCCGGTTCGCTGTCGCCGCGCTGGTGCTGGCGCTCGTCCTGCGGATACGCCGCGGCCCGGGAGCCCTCCGGGTCGATCGTCGGCACCTCGCCTCGGCCGGGCTGGTCGGGCTGCTGCTGCTCGCCGGCGGCAACGGGCTCGTGGTGCTCGCCGAGTCCGGGCCGCCCGGGGTCGCGTTGCCCTCGGGCATCGCCGCGCTGCTGGTCGCCACCGTGCCGCTGCTGGTGGTGCTGCTCCGCTCGGCCACCGGCGACCGGCCCCGGATCTGGACCTTCGCCGGGGTCAGCCTCGGATTCGTCGGCCTGGTCCTGCTCGTCCTGCCCGGTGGAGGCACGGACGCCGTGCCGCTGGCCGGGGCGCTCACCGTGGTCGCGGGGGCCGCCAGCTGGTCGATCGGGTCGTTCCTCTCCGGTCGCCTCCCGATGCCCGCCGACCCGTTCGTCGCCACCGTCTACGAGATGGCCGCCGGCGCGGTGGCGCTCATCCTCCTCTCGGCGGGCCGCGGCGAGCTGCGTGACTTCCACCCGGCCCAGGTGAGCGGCCGTTCCTGGCTCGCGCTCGGCTACCTGATGGTGGCCGGCTCCCTGGTCGCCTTCACGGCGTACGTCTGGCTGTTGCAGAACGCGCCGCTCTCGCTCGTCTCGACGTACGCCTACGTCAACCCGGCGGTGGCGGTGGCGCTCGGCGCGGTGCTGGCGGCCGAGCCGATCACCGGGCAGGTGCTGCTCGGCGGCGCGGTGATCGTGGCCGGAGTGGCCCTGGTGGTGAGCACCGAGCGCCCGGGTCGGCGCGCGGCGAGCAGATCGGATGCCGCACCTTCAGCCGTCGGGACCGCGCCGGAAGGGCTCCGCCGGTAGCGTCCGGCCGGTGTCCGCCGGCCCGCTGACCGTCGTCGTGCTCCTCGGGGTGCTCGCCGGATCGGCCACCCCCGCGCTCGCGGGCCGCTTCGTCGTCCCGGGCCCGCCCCCGGCGCGGGTGGCACGGCTTCGCCTCCGTCTCGCGGCGGCCGGTGGGGTGGCCTTCGGCGGGCTCGCCGCCGCCCGGGGCCACGACCCGGCGTTGCCCGTGTTCCTGGTCATCGCGGCCGTCGGCCTGGCGCTCTGCGCCGTCGACCTGGCCTGCCTCAGGCTGCCCGATCCGCTGGTGGCCACGGTGGCGGCCGCCGGCGTGCTCGGGTTGGGCGCGGTGGCAGCCGTCGGCGGCGATCCGGGCCGGCTGTCCGCGGCCCTGGCCGGCGTCGCGATCTCGCTCGCCGTGTACGTGCTGCTCGCGCTCCTCCCGGGCTCCCGGCTCGGCTTCGGCGACGTCAAGCTCGCCGCCGCGCTCGCCCTGCCACTCGGCTGGTTGGGCTGGTCGGCCCTGGCCTGGGGGCTGGCCCTACCGCACGTGCTGGGCGGGCTCTGGGCGCTCGCCCAGCTGGCCGCCGGGCGGATGCGCCGGGACACCGGCTGGCCCTTCGGTCCGGCCATCCTGGCCGGGGCCTGGCTCGCGGCGCTCCTCCCCTGAGGTCCATGGCGGGGGTTGGCCGCCCGGCCGGAGCGGTCGGGCGGCTCAGAGCAGGCGGAGCTGGCGGTCCTTCGGGCGGCGGGGCTCGGCGTCACCGAAGCGTGCGAAGAGGCCGGGGTCGATGGAGTCCAGGAAGGGCGACGGTCGGCACTCGCGTTCCGTGCCCTGACGGGTACGGCGGGCGGCATGGCTCACGTAGAGCCGGTCCTGTGCCCGGGTCAGGCCGACGAAGAAGAGTCGTCGTTCCTCTGCGACGGCGTCCTCGTCCGGAGTCGAGCCCGACCAGCGCAGCGGCAGCAGCCCGTCCTCGGCGCCGACCAGGAAGACCACCGGGAACTCCAGCCCCTTGGCGGCGTGCAGGGTGAGCAGCGTGACCGCCTCGGCCCGCGGGTCGAGCGCATCGACCTCGGCGCCGGTCGAAAGCTGCGAGAGGAAGAGCTCCAGGTCGTCGCCGCAGCGGCGGGCGAGCGGGGTGAGCAGATCGACCGCCGTCCGGACGTCCTCGGGGCGTACCGTGCCCGCGCCGTCCAGCGTCGGGGTCGCGAAGCGCTCCGCCACGACCTGGCCGGCGAGCCGTACCCGGGCGGCGAGGCCGCCGCCGAGCCCGGAGGCGTGCCGCAGCTCGCGGGCGATCGCCGCCACGCCCGGCCGGTCCCGGAGCCGGTCGTGCGAGCGCTTCTGGACCGGGATGTTCGCCCGGGTGAGCGCGTCCACGATCAGCGCTGCCTGGGAGTCGGTGCGGTAGAGCACCGCGATGTCGCCGAACGAGAGCGAGGTGGACCGGCCGTCGATCCGGCCGGAGTCCAGCGACCGGTGGGAGAGCCCGCCGACCAGCTCGTCGGTCGTACGCGCGACGAAGTCCGCCTCGTCGGCGGCGGAGGCCGCCGCGTAGCGCCCGACCAGCGGGGCCTCCGGGTCGAGGCGGGCCGGGTCCAGTCGGCGGCCCCGCACCAGCGACGACGGTGCGATCGCCTGCACGGCGGCGGCGAGGATCGGCGCCGACGAGCGGTAGTTGCGGTTCAGGCGGACCAGCCGGGCATCGGTGAAGTCCTGCGAGAAGCGCAGGAAGTAGCCGACGTCGGCGCCCCGGAACGAGTAGATGGCCTGGTCCGGGTCGCCGATCGCGCAGAGGTTGCCGTCCGGCGGGCTGAGCAGGCGTAGCAGCTCGTACTGCACCGCGTCGACGTCCTGGTACTCGTCGACGAAGATCCACCGCCAGCGGTCCCGGTAGCGCTCGACCAGCGTCCGGTCCGCCCGCAGCAGCGCCACCGGGAGGGTGAGCAGCTCGTCCAGGTCGACCAGGCCCTGCTTGCGCAGCAGCGCGGTGTACGCGGCCGCGTCGTCACCCGCCTCGACCCGGGCCGCCGCGCGGTCGGCGTCGTCGGCGATCCGGAAATCGGGCGGCAGCTCGGCCGCGGCGCTGTTCTCCCGCAGGATGGTCAGCCCGAGCGAGTGGAACGTGCCGACCGTGATGTCCTCGGCCACCGGCCCGAGCAGTCCGTCGAGGCGGTGCCGCAACTCCTCCGCCGCGCGCCGGGTGAACGTGATCGCCAGGCAGTGCTCCGGGAAGACGTTCAGCTCCGCGCAGAGGTAGGCGATCCGGTGGGTCAACGTCCGCGTCTTGCCGGTGCCCGGCCCCGCCACGATGAGCAGCGGACCACCCGGTGCGGAGGCGGCCACCCGCTGCATCGCGTCGAGCCGGTCCAGCAGCCCGGTGCCGACCTCCTCCATACCGGCGAGCATCGGCTCGAACGGCTCGTGCGGCGACGGCGGCGGGGCGATCGGCGGTGGCCTTTCCGGGCGGGCGGGCGTCGGCGGAGGTGCGCCCGGCCGGTCGCGGCGCTGTGACGTCGGGCGCGCGCGGTGGGAAAGGGTTCCCGCCGCGGGTGCCACCGTGGGTAGCCTCGCGAGCATGAGGATCGGCATTGTGGGGGCCACCGGGCAGGTTGGTGGCGTGATGCGGCAGGTGCTGGCGGAACGGAAGTTCCCGGCGGAGCAGTTGCGGTTGTTCGCCTCGGCGCGGTCCGCCGGCCGGACCCTGCCCTGGGGCGACGAGGAGATCACCGTCGAGGACGCGGCCGTGGCCGACTACTCCGGGCTGGACATCGTCCTCTTCTCGGCCGGCAAGCACACCTCCAAGGAACTCGCACCCCGGGTCGCCGGGGCCGGCGCAGTGGTGATCGACAACTCGTCGGCCTTCCGGTTGGATCCGGACGTGCCGCTGGTCGTCGCCGAGGTCAACCCGCACGCCGCTGCCGCGCGACCCAAGGGCATCATCGCCAACCCGAACTGCACCACGATGGCCGCCATGCCGGTGCTGCGTCCGCTGCACGCCGAGGCGGAGCTGGTCGGTCTGGTCGCCTCGACGTACCAGGCGGTCTCCGGTGCCGGCCTGGCCGGTGTCGCCGAACTGGACGAGCAGGTCCGCAAGGTCTCCGAGCACGCCACCGGGCTCACCTTCGACGGTTCGGCCGTCGAGTTCCCCGCGCCGCGCTCGTTCGCCGAGCCCGTCGCGTACAACGTGCTCCCGCTCGCCGGCGCGCTCGTCGACGACGGCTCGTTCGAGACCGACGAGGAGCAGAAGCTGCGCAACGAGAGCCGAAAGATCCTGGAGATCCCCGGGCTCAAGGTCTCCGGCACCTGTGTGCGGGTGCCCGTCTTCACCGGCCACTCACTTCAGATGAACGCCCGGTTCGCCCGGCCGATCACGCCGCAGCGGGCCCGGGAACTGCTCGCCGACGCCCCCGGCGTGGCGCTGACCGACGTGCCCACCCCGCTGCGGGCGGCGGGCAAGGACCCGGTCTACGTCGGGCGGATCCGGGTCGACGAGACGGTCGAGCACGGGTTGGCTTTGTTCTGCGCGAACGACAACCTGCGCAAGGGCGCCGCGCTCAACGCCGTGCAGGTCGCCGAGCTGGTCGCCGCCGAGCTCGGCTGAGCGACACCGGCCCCGGCGGCACCCACCCTGGCCTGGCCTGGCCTTGGCCCCTGGGCCGGACCGGGTGCCGGCCGGGTCGACCACCGCGGGCGTCCACCTGGGGACCATGCTTGGATGAGAAGCCCGACCAGGGCGAGGTGGAGGAAACCGTGCCGGACGAACGTACGCAGCAGGCACTGACGGACCTGATCGCCGCGCGCCGGCTGGGCGTGCTGGCGACCCTCAAGCGGGACGGCCGGCCGCAACTGTCCACCGTCATCTACTCGTTCGACCGGGAAGCGGGCCTGATCCGGGTCTCGGTGACCGGCGACCGCGCGAAGACGGCCAACCTGCGGCGTGACCCGCGGGCGACCTTCCACGTGAGCAGCGAGGACGGTTGGGCGTACGCGGTGGTCGAGGCGCGCGCCGAGCTGACCCCGGCGGCCGCCGAGCCGGGCGACGCCACGGTGGAGGAGTTGATCGAGGTCTACCGGGCGATTGAGGGCGAGCACCCCGACTGGGACGACTATCGGCGGGCCATGGTCGCCGACGCTCGCCTTGTGCTGCGCCTGCACGTCGAGCGGATCTACGGCCTGCCACCGGCTGGCTGACCCGGGCCCTGGAACGCCGCGGCGGCTTACTCTCACCCCGGGTGACCCTGCCGGGTCGCCGAAGCCGTGGCCGCCCTGGCCGGTCGCCTGAGCCGTGGAGCGGCCCGGCCCGGTCACCGGAGCCCGGGGGCGGCCCCGCCCCGCTACCCGAGCCCTCGGGCGACCCGGCCCGGTCACCCGAACCCGTGGGGCGGCCCGGCCCGCTCATCGGATACGACGCCCGGCAGTAGGGACGACCGGGACGGGTATACGGGTCGCGCCAGGGGAGGGCGTGATGCGGGCGGAGCGGGACGGCGGCGACGAGCCGGGCGACGGTGCCGAGTACGGCGTGGACGCGGTGGTGGCCGACCGGGTCGTCGGCGGCGAGATGCGGTCGGAGAACGGGCGCCTGCTTGCGTTCAGCGACGCGGTCTTCGCCATCGTCATCACGCTCCTCGTGCTCGACCTGCGCGCCCCGGAGGCGCCGCCGGGCGAACTGGCGCCCGCGCTGCTCGACCAGTGGCCGGCGTACCTCGCGTACGTCACGTCCTATCTGCTGATCGCGGTGACCTGGTACAACCACAAGGGCACGTTCCGCCAGATCCACCGCAGCGACCCGTTGCTGCACGTCACCAATCTCGGCGTGCTGTTCACGACCGCGCTGCTGCCGTTCGCCACCGCGGTCGTCTCGCGGTCGCTGCGGCACGGGGACCAGGCGGACGAGCGGATCTCCACCGCGATCTTCGGCGTGGTCGGCGTGCTGATCTCGATCAGCTGGCTCAACCTCTACCACCATGTCGTCCGGAATCCCCGGTTGCTGCGCCCCGAGGCGGCGCTACGCCGCTTCAGGCTGGAGCGCGGGCGTGGGATCTTCGGCGTGGTCGCGTTCGGAACGGCGGGTCTGGTGGGTTTCCTGGGTAGCCCGCCGGTCGCGCTCGGGATCTACCTCTTACTGCCGGTGGTCTTCGCCGTCTCCGCGACCACCGTGGGCGAGCTGCACCGCCTGCGACGTCGGGGATCCCCCGCTGAACGCTGAACGCTGAACGCTGAGCGCCGAGCGCCGACCGAACGACGACCGGCCGGTGTTACCCCGGCGGGAGCGGCGGGTAGACCGCCGGTGCCGACACCGAGAGGGGGCACCATGACAACGGTCGGAGAGTTCATGACGACCCGGTTGGTGACGATGGACGGCAGCGACACACTCACCGCCGCGGCGCAGGAGATGCGTGACATGGCGATCGGCGACGTGGTGGTCACCGATGGCGACAACGTGGTCGGCATCGTGACGGACCGGGACATCACGGTCCGTGCCGTGGCGGAGAACATGAATCCCGCGACGACCCGGCTCAACGAGATCACCACCAAGGACGTGATCACGGTGAGCCAGTACGACGACGCGGTCGCCGCCGCGGACCTGATGCGTACCTACGCGGTGCGACGACTGCCCGTCGTCGAGGACGGCCGGCTGATCGGCCTCGTCTCGATGGGCGACCTGGCCGTGGAGCGCGAGCCCCAGTCGGTGCTCGCCGACATCAGCGCCGACGACCCGAACAACTGACGTCCGCCGCGGGCGTGCGCCGGCCTCCCGGGAATCCGGGAGGCCGGCGTGTCGTGTCCGTCGCCGCGAGACGTGCCCGGCGCGGCTCACCCCATCCGGGCGAGGTTGACGGCTCACCGGACGGGCACCCGTGCTCGGACGCCGAACGGCCGGCGCCCCGAGGGCCGGAGACCACCCGACCGGGCGGAGGCCAGGTGCGACGGACCGCGGGAGGAGGGGACCCTTGGACGCCACCACGAGGTTCTTCGAGGAGATCGACCGGCGAGGGTACGAGCCGAGGCTCGCCAAGACCGCCGGCACCATGCGGGTGGACCTGCAGGAGGGACCGCACACCACGCACTGGTTCCTGAGGATCGAGCACGGCCAGATCGCGGTGACCCGGGAGAACCAGGAGGCCGACACGGTGATCGGCACCAGCCCGGGGCTCTTCGAGGACATCGCGGCCGGGCGCGAGCACGGGATCGCGGCGATCCTGCGCGGCGACATGACGGTCTCCGGCGACGCGCGCCTGCTGGTGCAGGTGGAGCGGATCTTCCCCGGCGACCCGGATGCCCGTGGGCCCCGCCGGAAGTTCGAGCGGGAGGTGCGGTGATGGCTTCGAACGGCACGATCCGGATCCTGGACGGCAACACCTTCGTGGTCTCGGAGGACACCGGGGACATCGAGGCGACGCCGAGCGAACCGACCGGGCTCTTCTCACTCGACACGCGGTTCCTGTCGAAGTGGGTGCTGACCGTCAACGGTGAGCGGCTCAACGCGCTCTCCTTCGACGACCTCCAGTACTACGAGGCGCGGTTCTTCCTGGTGCCGGGCATGGCGACCCACTACATCGACGCGAAACTGTCGATCATCCGGGAGCGGGCCGTCGGCGGCAGCTTCCGGGAACAGATCATCATCCTGAACCACGACGAGAAGCCCGTCGACCTGGAGATCCGGATCGACGCCGGCTCCGACTTCGCCGACCTGTTCCAGGTCAAGGACGAGATTCTGAACAAGAAGGGCGAAATCTACAGCGAGGTTGAGGCCGACTGCCTCCGGCTCGGCTACCGCCGCGGCAACTTCGTCCGGGAGACCGCGATCGTCTCCTCCGCCCCCGCCCGGTACGACCGGGAGGGGTTCGCCTACTCCATTCACCTGGAACCGAACGAGCAGTGGGAGACCCGCATCGACGTCCACACCACGGCGGTCGGGCCGGGCGGGCGCGACCTGCGGCTGGGCGTGAGCACGCACAGCGCGGAACGGCTGGCGCTGCAGCACGACCTGGAGAAGTGGATCAACGACGCGCCCAAGCTGAACAGCCAGCACGAGGCGCTCGCCTCGACGTACCGGCGCAGCCTGGTCGACCTGGCGGCGCTGCGCTTCTCACCGCTCTCCCTCGGCGGGGCGACGCTGCCCGCCGCCGGTCTGCCGTGGTTCATGACCATGTTCGGCCGGGACAGCATCCTGACCTGCCTGCAGACGTTGCCGTTCACCCCGGCGCTGTCGAAGACCACGCTGCGGATCCTGGCGTCGCTGCAGGGCGCCCGGTTCGACGACTTCCGCGACGAGGATCCCGGCCGGATCCTGCACGAGATGCGGTACGGCGAGACCGCGGCCTTCGAGGAGCAACCGCACTCGCCGTACTACGGGTCGGTGGACGCCACCCCGCTCTTCGTGGTCCTGCTCGACGAGTACGAGCGGTGGACCGGGGACGCCGCGCTGGTCAAGGAGCTGGAACAGGAGTCGCGGGCCGCGCTGCGGTGGATCGACGAGTACGCGGACCTGGTCGGCACCGGCTACATCTGGTACGAGCGGCGCAACACCGACACCGGCCTGGAGAACCAGTGCTGGAAGGACTCCTGGGACTCGATCTCCTACTCGGACGGCAAGCTGCCGCCGTTCCCCCGGGCCACCTGCGAGGTGCAGGGGTACGCGTACGACGCGAAGGTCCGCGGGGCGCGCCTGGCCCGGGAGTTCTGGAACGACCCGGCGTACGCCGACCAGCTAGAGCAGGAGGCGAGGCAGCTGAAGGAGCGGTTCAACCGCGACTTCTGGGTCGAGGACGGCGAGTACTTCGCGCTCGCGCTCGACCCCGACGGACGCCAGTGCGACGTGTTGAGCTCGAACATCGGCCACCTGCTCTGGAGCGGCATCGTCTCCCACGAGCGGGCCGAGAAGATCGCCCAGCATCTGGTGGGTCCGCGGCTCTTCTCCGGCTGGGGCGTGCGTACCCTCGCCGAGGGGGAGATCCGCTACAACCCGATCGGCTACCACAACGGCACGATCTGGCCGTTCGACAACTCCTTCATCGCCTGGGGTCTGCGCCGGTACGACTTCGCCGAGGAGGCGGCCATCATCGCCAGCGGCATCCTGGACGCGGCGACGTACTTCAGCGGCCGGCTGCCGGAGGCGTTCGGCGGATACCAGCGGGAGCTCACCAAGTTCCCGGTGGAGTACCCCACCGCGTGCAGCCCGCAGGCGTGGTCGACCGGGACGCCGTTGCTGCTGCTGCGGACCATGCTCGGGCTGGAACCGCACGAGGGGCACCTCTCGGTGGATCCGCGCCTGCCGGTCGGCATGGGCCGGATCGAGGTGCTGGACATCCCGGGTCGTTGGGGCCGGGTGGACGCCTTCGCCCGTGGCCGGCTGGAGGTGCACAACCTGATCGACTGACCGCCCGCGGCGCCGCCGCCACACCTCGATGCCTCACCGGTTCGGCCCTCGGCAGGACGGCCGGTTCAGCCCGGAGGCAGGGCGGCCGGGTCGGCCCTCCGGCAGGACGGCCGGTTCAGCCCGGGGGCAGGACGGTGTCGAGGAAGGCGGCGGTCACCGCGTGCAGGTCGGGCCGGTCCAGGGCGAGCGCGTGGCCGCCGTGGGTGAGCCAGCTGTGCACCGGATGCCCGGCGGCCAGCAGCGCCCCGGTGAGCCCCACGACCTGACTCGCCGGCACCGACCGGTCGTCGGCGCCCTGAACCAGCAGCACCGGCACCGCGTTCCCGACGTGGGTGGTGACCGTCGCGTCGACGGTCGCCGGGTCGCCGGGTGCGGGCGGATGGCCGAGCAGGTCCGCCCACGGGTCGTCGCCGGCGCGCAGCCGCCGCCAGTCCGCGCCGAGCGGGTCCACCGGCGCCCAGTACGACAGCACACCCGCGACGTCGTCCGGGCGGTCCACCCCGCGCAACGCGAGCTGCAGGGCGAGCATCCCACCGGCCGAGTCCCCCGCCACCAGCAGCGGCAGGCCGTCCGCCTCGGCCCGGGCCCGTCGGGCTGCGGCCCGGACGTCCTCCAGCTGGGCCGGCCAGCGCGCCTCGTGCACGAACCGGTAGTCGGCCGGGACCACCCGCAGTCCGTGCGCGGCCAGCGCGGCGCCGTCCTCGGTCGCTCGGCGCGCCAACCGCCGCCGTGGATCCAGAGCAGTACGCCGCGTTCGGTCATGCCCGCCATGCTGCTGTGCCGGCCGGCCGACGACCAGCTTCTTCGCTCTCGGCAGAAGATCCACGGCCGGGCGGCCGGGCCGCGGCGCCGACCGGACCAGGGGCGCCTCGGGCACCCCGGCGGCCGGATCGTTCCGCATCGGGGCATGATGGTGTCTGCCGTCGCGGCTCCCGCCCGGCCAGGATTCTTCCCATGAACAGAGCAGCCCTCGTCGTGATCGACGTCCAGGAGTCCTTCCGCCAGCGCCCGATCTGGGCGTACGGCTCGAACCCCGACCTCGTCGGCCAGGTGAACCGGCTGGTGGCCGCCGCCCGCGAGCGGGGTGACCTGGTGCTCTGGGTCCTGCACGCCGAGCCCGGCACCGGCGGCGTCTTCGACCCGGCCCTCGGGCACGTCCGGCTGATCGACGGGTTGGCGGTGGCCGACGGTGAGCCGACGCTGGTGAAGACCGCGCACAACGCCTTCACCACCACCAACCTCCAGCAGCTGCTCACGCTCGCCGGGGTCCGCGACGTCACCGTCTGCGGGATCCGCACCGAACAGTGCGTGGAGACCACCACCCGGGTCGGCGCCGACCTCGGCTACCGGATGACGTTCGTGACCGACGCGACGATGACCTTCCCGATCCCGCACCGGGACCTCCCGGAGACGGCCGGCCCGGCGGAGATCCTCGCCGACCCGCGCACCCTCACGAACGACGAGATCATCCGCCGCACCGAGTACGTGCTGGCCGGCCGGTTCGCCACCGTTCGCACGGTGGACGAGGTGACCGGAGCGGCCCTCGCCCGGGCGCGGAGCTGACGGTGACCCGGGTCGTCTTCCTGCTCGTCCCGCAGCTGCACCTGCTGGATCTCGCCGGACCGGCCCAGGTCTTCTCCAGCGCCGCCGACCTCGGCCACGACTACGAGCTGCACTACGTGGCCGAGCGGGAACAGGTGCCCACCGTGCAGGGGGTGCCGCTGGTCGCCCGTACCCGATGGCCCGACCTCACCCCCGACGACCTGCTGATGGTGCCCGGTTGGCGGCCCGGCGCGCACGGGCCGGCGGGCCCGGTCGGCCCGGACGACTTGCGCCGGCTCGCCGCGCACCACGCGGCCGGCGGCACCGTGGCCAGCGTCTGCGCCGGCGCGTACGCCCTCGGCCGAGCCGGCCTGCTCGACGGCCGCCGCTGCACCACCCACCACGACGTGCAGGAGGACCTGGCCCGCCGGCATCCGGCGGCGCGGGTGATCCGGGACGTGCTCTACGTGGTCGACGACCGGGTGGTCACCTCCGCCGGGATCGCCAGCGGCATCGACGTCGCGCTGCACCTGGTGGCCGTCCGGCACGGCCCCGCCGCCGCCGCCGACGTCGCCCGCGAGCTGGTGGTGTACGCCCGCCGCAACGGCCTCGAACAGCAGGCCAGCGTGATGCTGCGACACCGCTCGCACGTCTCCGACGCGGTGCACCGGGTACAGGACCTGATCGACCGCCGCTACGCCGAACGGCTGCCGCTGGCGGACCTGGCCGCCGCCGGCGGCGTCGCCGAGCGGACGCTGACCCGCCTGTTCCGGCAGGCCACCGGCCTCACCCCGCTCGGCTACCAGCAACTCCTGCGAGTCGAACGGGCGGAGCACCTGATCGGGCACGGCGCGACGGTGGAGGCGGCCGCCCGGACCGTCGGCTTCACCGATGCCCGAATGCTGCGTCGCCTGCGCGCCCGGACGGGCCGGGCACCGGACCCGCGGCCCGCCGGTAGTAGTCGTCCCGGGACCGGAACTCGACCGGCAGCGACCCGGGCAGGGTGATCCGGGCCTCCCCGACGAGCCGCCCCGCCGACCGCAGTGCCAGCACGTCGCGTTCCTGCGGGGAGAGGTCGACGAGCTGGGGCCGGCCCAACCGGAAGGCGGCCACCGCCCGGCACACCTGGCGGGCCAGCTTGGCGATCTCGTCGGGCGGGCCGCCCAGCGCGAGGGCCGGCTGCTGGATGGTCCGCAGCGCGTCGCAGACGATCAGCAGCCGGGCCGGGTCGTCCGGGTCGGCCGGCGCCAGCTCCAGGCGGGACGGCCACTGCCAGCGGATCTGCCCGCTGAGCAGGCCGGACAGCCGGACCGGCGGGCGGTGCCGGGCGATGCCGACGGCCCGCCCGCCGGCGAGCACCGCGAGCTGCGAGCCCTCACCCACCCAGACGATCCGCTGATCCGTGAGGGTCACGGTCACCGGGCCGGGCAGCGTCCACACCCGCCGGACCTCGGTCGGCCCGAGTAGATGCCCCGACACCTCCACCCGGTGCCGCCAGAGCACCTGCTCGCCCAGGGCCGGCACCAGCTCGTACCGGCGGTCGAGCAACGGACCCATCTCATCGTCCGGCGCATCGAACCGGTGCGGACCGATGAAGAAGGGCGACGTGTCACCCTGCATCGTCACGACCTCCCACAGAGCTCACCCCTGATGTCGAGCGTGGCGGATGGCCGACCGGGTGTCATGACACCCGTTAGGGGGTCGGCCGGTCGTACCTCGCCTGTGACCGGTAGATGCCGATCTCTTCCGGCCGGATGAGGCCGTCCTCGATCGCGCGGGCGAGCAGCGCCGCCTTTGTGGCGGCCGGCCGACCCGCCCGGGTGTACTTGATCCGCGCCCGGTCGACGTACTGCTTGACCGTGTGTTCGCTGATCCGCATCCGACGGGCCACCGACGCCTTCGACATCGACTGGAACCAGAGCAGCAGCGCCTCCCGCTCCTTGTCGGAGAGGACCGGGCGATCCGGCCGGGGGTCACCGACCATCGCCCCGGCCAGCGCCGGTGGCACGTACGGGCGGTCGCTCGCCGCCGCGAGTACCGTGGCGACGCAGTGCTCCCGACCCTCGTGCTTGGCGAGGAAGGCCACCGCGCCGGCGTCCAGGGCGGCGAGCATCGTCTCCGGGTCGGTGTGCTCCGAGTAGACCACCACCCGGCGTCCCGCGGCGCTCAGTTCGGCCAGCTTGCCCAACGCCATCCGGCCGTGCAGTCGCAGGTCGAGCAGGACGACGTCGGCGTCCGGGGCGGCCCGCAGCACCTCGTCCGGATCGTCACCGGTGGCCAGTACGGTCAGCAGCGGCTCGGTGGAGAGCCAGGCGCGTACCCCGTCGACCACCACCGGGTGGTCGTCCACGATGGCCACCCCGATGGGCCGTCCACCGCTCATCGCCGCCACCGGGTCTGCACCCATCTGATCTCCCCGTCCCGCTCGTAGATCCGATCAACCCGGCCCTCGTGCGACCCGTCGTCCCACTCGGGCGGGCCGGTCGCGTCGGGGCCGTTCCGGTCGGGGGTGACGAGGCTGACCACCACCTCGCCCGGATCCGACACGACCGTCAACCGGGCCCAGCCCCGCGCGTCCGCCAGCGTCGCCGTGAGCGGGTCGGCGAGCTGCCGGCGGACCTGCACCGGCAGCGGCGGTGGCGTGCCGATGGTCACCAGGTCGATCGGCAGCCCGTTACGTTCGGCCAGGTCGGCGGCGGCGCGCAGCTCGTGCAGCAGGGCATCGGGCACGTCGTCCGACTCGGCGATCAACCGCCGTAGCCGGGCCGCCGCCAGCACCGCCCGACGCTGCACGACGGGATCGGCGGGGTCGGCACGTCCGTCGGCCAACTCGGCGAGCACCGCCCCCGCGGCGCCGCCGACCAGGGCCAGCCGGTCCCGCCGGTCCCGCCGGGCCCGTTCGGCGGCGTCCCGCTCCGCCGCCATCGCGTGGGTGGCCGCGGAGGTGGTGGCCCGCTCCCGCGCCAGCACGGCGACGACCGCGCTGCCGACGTACGCCGCGATCGGCAGGGACGAGGTGCCGTAGACGTACATCGCGAACCGGGCCAGGTCGGCGGGGGCGGTCGCGCCGTACCCGACGACCGCCACGAGGGCGATGAGCGAGTGCGCGGTGAGCAGGGCGATCAGCCCCCGCACCCGCCGCCCCCAGAGCGCCAGCATGAAGAACCAACCGAGCGTGCCCCAGACCCAGTTCGCGGTGGTGAAGAGCTGCCGCTCGCCGGCGGCGGCGAAGACCGTCGCGTCGACCGCGAGCAGCAGCCCGGCCAGCGGCCAGGCCGGCAGCGGGGCGTGACGCAGCAGCCGGAACCCGGCCAGCACCCCGACCACGGCCACGACCGCCCAGGCCGCGAGCACCACACCGGGCGCCGCCAACTCCGCCCGGTTGGCCAGCACCGCCGGCAGCCCGATCACGCAGTGCCAGGCCAGCGCGATGGCGACCGCCGCGATCCGGGCGCCGCGGTCCGAGGCCCGCCCCACCGCGGCTGCGACCTGGCCCGCCGCCGTCTGCGGCGTGACCTCCCCGGCCGTACCCCGGGACGGGGCGGGCGGTGCCGCGACGGTGAGCGCCGTCGCCGGGGCGTACCCCTGCCGGACGGCGGCGTCGAGTTCAGCCGACACCGGGCCACTCCAGGCTGATCCGGGTGCCCGCGCCCGGAGCGGAGTGGATGCGAGCGCTCCCGCCGATCGCCGCCATCCGCCCCCGGACCGACTCGCGCAGCCCGTACCGGTGCGGGGGGACGGCGGCGGGGTCGAAGCCGGGGCCGTCGTCGACCACCTCGACCACGACGCCGATCGCCGACCGGCGCAGGCGCAGCTCGGCCACCGCGCCCGGGGCGTGCCGGACCACGTTGGACAGTGCCGCGTAGACGCTCTCCGCGATCGCGTCGGCCACCGCCGCCGGCACCGCGCACGGTTCCAGCTCGACGTGGATCGGCAGCGCCGGCATCCGGTCGCGTACCGACCGCAGCCGGTCGTCCAGCGACGCCGGGCCGTCGGCGGGGACGGTGCGGGCGTCGGCGAGAGCGGCGAGGGTACGCAGGTCGGCGGCGCACCGCCGACGCAGCTCCACCGATGGGCCGGTGACCGCGCCGAGCCCGACCATGGTGAGCGTGCCGAGCACGGTGTCGTGCAGGTCGCGGTTCTGCCGGCGCTCGGACTCCCACGCCGTCCGGGCGACCAGCGCCTCCCGCGCCAACCGTTGGTGTGCGGCGAAGGCCCGGTCGGCGCGGGCGATCCGGCGACGCATGACCGCGCTCATCATCGCCGTGCAGCCGATCTGCACCAGCAGGGTCGCGGTGTGCGCGGCGGCCTCCCGCGGGTTGCCCGCTGCGTGCGCGCCGGTCGCGTAGCCTGCCGTGACCAGCAGGCCGGCCGGGATCGACCAGCGGGCCGGGGCGGTGACCTGCGTGTTGATCACCGTGGTGCTGGCGAGCACCGCGATCCAGCTCCCCTCGCCGGGCAGCACCTCGGGGGCCACCAACCGGGGGATGAGCAGGCAGGCGCCCGTGGTGAGTGCCACGTCCCCGGCGATCAGGGGCGGCGTGACGCCGTGGCGCAGGGCGCGTGCCGCGTACCAGATGGACCAGGCGGTCAACGCGGTGACGCCGGCGAAGAGCAACGCCGCCTGCACCGGGGGCGTACGGACCGAGACGGCCACGATCGCGCCGACGAGCCCGCAGGTCAGCCGGAGCATGGCCGGCAACGTGGTGAAGATGAGGCTGAGCGCGCCGCCGGCCGGGCTGTCCAGCACGGCGGGTGGCACGGTCCGAACGGGAACGGCCGGCATCGGGAGAAGTGTCCTTCCGGCGACGACCCGACCCGGGGTCGCGCGGCATAGATCGACGAGCAAGAATAACACGGGAGCGATGCATGTCGTCACACACGGTGTGCGACAGGTGATCTCTCACCCGTCGGCCCTGGTCAGCGACACGCGCCGAGCGGGAACCGGTTACCCCCTGTCGATCGGCGTCGCCGATCAATTGATCGGCAGGATCGCCGGCCCACCCCCGGCGATCGACCGGGTGAGCCTGCGGCCGCCCGACCAGAAGTAGCAGCGGACGCCCCGATCGCCCCGCCCCCACGCCTCCTTCGACGGGAAGCGGAACGCGGTGCCGGTGCGGTAGCGCAGCATGCTGTCCGCCGGCACCCGCGCGTAGCGCGCGACGACCGTACGACAACGATCATGGACGGTCGCCTCGTCGCGCCGCGCATCCTCGTACGAGCGCTCCGGCGCCGTCCAGACCCCCGCGTACTCGAACTGGTGCGGGACGGAGCAGGCGGTCGGCGCCAACCGGGCCCAGTCGTCGGAGTTCATGCAGCCGAGCCGCACCGCGGAGTCGTCCCGCAGCACGCCCCGCAGGCTGCCGACCCGGCTCACCGGCTCGTCGTCCTCCCCGTTGAGGCCGGTCACCGCGTTCAACTCGAACATGTCGCAGCGAAACCAGCGACTGCCTACCTGCCAGCCGGCCGCCGCGACCGGCAGCACCCGCACCGACAGCCGGCCGCCCCGCCAGTCACCCCCGGCGAACTCCCGGCCCCGGCGATCGCACTCGACGAAGGCCGCTCGCACGGCGGCGGAAGTGGGCGGCGGCGGCGCGGAGCGCCGCGCCACGTCGGCGCCGAACGTTCCGACATGGAACGCCTCGACCAGGTGCGGAGCCGCGCAGTCGACCGGCGGATGGCTGGTGTGCGCGCTCAGCGCCCCGTAGCACTCGCCGACGCGCGGGGTGAACCGTCTCGCCTCGGTCGCCGGCCGCCAGTCGTCCGTCAGGTCACCGTCGGTGCCCGCCGACGTGCCGCAGCCGGCCGAAGCCGCGACGAGGAGCGCAGCCCAGATCGCCGCGAGCCGACGGCGTCGCATGTCACCCTCCCGCAGGTCCCCCGTGACACGGCGGAGCATAGGGCACCGGCGCGACCGGCCGCCCTCCGGACAGCCGCTACCGGCCGCGCCCGCGGCGCCCGCGCTGGTCCGGCGGCGCTCGCCGCACCGGTCCGCCGGGGCCTTTACCCCGCACCGGTCCGCCGGCCCACCCCTCGGCGGCGACGCGGAAAACGCATTGAACGATGCCGTCGCCCGGGGGCAGGCTTACCGGCATGCTACGGGCACCGATCTGGGACGCGGAGACCGCCGAACGCTACGACACCCCGGGAACCGGCATGTTCGCCCCGGACGTGGTCGGACCCACAGTCGACCGTCTCGCCGAGCTGGCGGCCGGCGGGCGGGCCCTCGAGTTCGCCGTCGGCACCGGGCGGGTGGCCGTCCCGCTCGCCGAGCGTGGAGTGCCCGTCACCGGCATCGAGCTGTCCGGTCCGATGATCGATCGGCTGCGGACCAAGGTGGACGAGGCGGCGATCCCGGTGATCGCCGGGGACATGGCGACCACGGCCGCGCCAGGTGAGTACACCCTCGTCTATCTCGTCTTCAACACGATCTCGAACCTGCTGACCCAGGCCGAGCAGGTCGAGTGCTTCCGCAACGCCGCCCGTCACCTCGTACCGGGTGGACGGTTCGTGATCGAGCTCTGGGTGCCGGAGCTGCGCAAGCTTCCGCCGGGCCAGCAGGCGGTGGTCTGGCACACCGAGCCCGGCTACGTCGGCCTGGACACGTACGACGTGCTCCACCAGTACGCCGAGTCGTACCACTTCCGGTTCGACGAGAGCGGGCAGGCGCGGTTGAGTCGCAGCCCGCACCGCTACATCTGGCCCGCCGAACTCGACCTCATGGCCCAGCTCGCCGGTTTCGAGCTGGAGACCCGGCACGCCGACTGGGCCGGCGCCGAGTTCACCGCCGACTCGCGTTCCCACGTCTCCGTCTACCGCATCCCGCCGGGATGATCGTCGGGCCCGTCGATTTGCTGGCTCGCCCGGTCGGCCGGGCCACCGGTCAGTGGTCGTCGAGCATGAACAGGAGCGTCGCGTGCTCGACGTCGAGGTACCCGGTCCGCCACCGGCTGGACGTGTCCAACTCGTCGTAGACCCGGCTGGTCAGCCACCGCGGCTCGGGCGGCAGGAATCCTGCCAGGGCCGGCCACACGTCCTCGGGGGTCCGGTTGGCTGCGTACTCCTCGGCGACGACGGGGTCGTACGCGACGAAGTCGTACCGCTCCGCGAACGCGCGCGCGTCCTCCGGGCGGAGCTTCACCACGCCCTGGTAAGCCCAGTCCGTCGGACCCGGCCCCCAGGTGCACGGATTGCCCTTCGCCCGGACCTGCCAGTGGATCGCGGGGTAGTCGTCGAGGCCCGGCAGATCCTCCGGCGGATCCCACCGGTCGGTGCGCACCTTCGCCTCCTCGATCGGCAGCAACTCCTGGCAGGTCGATTGACGCTTCCAGCCGTCGCGAACCACCAGGTAGCCGGCCGTGACCGCGCCGGCCGGCAGCAACGCGAGAGGGGCACCGAGCACGGCCACCAGCACCAGAGTGCGCTTCTTCACGGCAGTGAGGGTACCGGTCGGATCGATCACCGTGGCATCGTCCGTGGAGTTCAACTGCGTCAGCCGCCGAGTTCGCTCCCGCTCTCGGGAGGCCGCACGTGACCGGCGAACTGCTGTCGCCGGGCGCTCTCCTCGGCCTCGTGAGGGCCGCCTTGGGGCGCTCAGTCGCTGTGTCGGAGGTGGAGCGCCTGCGCGGTGGCTCGAAAAAGGGCGTGTTCCGTCTGCGGCTGACCGACGGCGCGTCGGTGGTGCTCTACCTCTGGCACGAGAGCCAGAACTGGTGGAGCGCCGTCGCTGGCGACTCCGCGCCCGATCTCTTCGCGGATGCCAGCGGTCTCGCGTTGTTCCTGCCGGCGCACCGGCAGCTCGCCGGACTCGGCGTCGCGGTCCCCGAGCTGCTGCTGGTCGACGATTCGGGAACCCACCTGCCTGCCGATGTGGCGCTCGTCGAGGACATCGCCGGGCCGGCCTTGGCAGAGCTGATGGCTACGGATACGGCTGCGGCTGGGCTCGTGCTCGAAGGCCTGCGACTGACGCTGCGCCGGATGCACGCGGCGTCCCGTCCGACGTTCGGCAGGGCCGGCCTGCCGTGCGGTACCGCCCTGGCAAGTTTTCCGAGCGTGGTGCTGGATCGTGCGTTGCGCCACGTCGACTCCGCCGCCGTTCGTGCACCTCGAATCGCCGCAGCTGCGGAGCGGCTCAAGAACGAGCTGCGCAAACGTGCCGCGTCGGTGTTGCCACGGGCCGGCTACCGCTTGGTGCACGGCGAGCTGGGACCGGACCACGTCCGTGTCGACCGGGACGGCCGCCCCGTCCTCATCGACATCGAGGGACTGATGTGGGCCGACGTGGAGTGGGAGCACGCCTTCCTGGAACTGCGTTTCGGCCAGCACTACGCCGTTCTTCGAGCCTCGGGCCTCGATGAAGCCCGGTTGCAGCTGTACCGGCTGGCGTTGTGCATCTCGCTGGTGGAAGGCCCGCTGCGACTGCTGGAGACCGGCTTCCCGGATGCCGACCGAATGCGGAAGATCGCCGAGTGCAACCTTGCTCGTGCCCTCGCCGCCGTCACCTGATTTGCTACTGCGGCGTTCGAGTTGCCAGGTTCGTCAGCGCAGCGGGTCGAAGGGGCGGAGCTCCGCAGGCTGCCGCCCGGTGGTGATCTGCTCGGCGAGCAGCTCGCCGGTGAGCGGGCCGAGGGTGATGCCCCACATGCCGTGGCCGCCTGCCGCGAAGACGCGCGGCGACCGGGTGCGACCGATCAGCGGCAGACCGTCCGGGGTGCAGGGGCGCGAGCCGACCCATTCGTCGACGCGGTCGTCGAGGTCCGCCCCGCGCAGCAGCGGACGGGCCGCCTCGGTGATCGCCCGGATCCGGCGAGGGTCGAGCGGCGCCTCGGCGCTGCGGAACTCCATCATCCCGGCGACGCGGAGCCGGTCTCCCAGGGGCGTGCACGCGACGCGCTGCGCGGGGAAGTACACCGGGCCGGCCGGCAGGTGCTCGATCGCCACACTGAAGCTGTACCCACGGCCGGCCTGCACGACGGTCCGCACCCCGTAGCGGCGCGCGAGCGCGCCCAGCCACGTGCCGGTCGCGAGCACCGTGGCGTCGTACCGGTCGTCCGCGCCGGCGGCGGTCACCACCCGCACCCTGCTGCCCTCGTCGCGTACGTCCACCACCTCGGCCCCGGTCACGATCGTCGCGCCCCGGGCGCGGACGGCTTCGGCGAGCGCGTGGACGTACTGCCCCGGGTTGACGAACCGCTGGCCGTGCAGGCGGATGGCGGCGCCGACGGCGTCCGCCAGCGAGGGCTCCACCTCCCGCGCCTCGGCGCCGGTGAGAACGTCGAACTCTATCTCCTGGCCGGCGGAACGGATGTGTCCCAGCTCCTCCAGGAGGACCGACCGCTCGGCCTCGGTCCGGTACGCCGCCATGAACGACTTCGCCTCGTACGTCACCGACCCGACCCCGCCGGCCGTCAGCGTGTCGTACGCCTCGAAGGCGCGCCGGTTCATCGGGATGTAGGCCGCCATGGCGGACCGCCACCTCGACTGGGTGCTGTGCCGGGCGAAGGAGGTCAGGAACCGCAGCAGCCGGGGGTCCGCACGTGGCGGCACGTACACCGGTGACGACGGGCTGAGCAGGGCGCGCAGTCCGTACCGGAGCACGGCCGGCTCCGGCAGGGGAGTGGTGATGCCGGGGGTGAGCCAGCCCGCGTTGCCCCACGACGCGCCCGCGGCCACGCCGCTCCGGTCGAGCACGGTGACCCGTACGCCCCGCTCCTGGAGGAACCAGGCGGTGGCCAGCCCGACCATCCCCGCACCGATGACGGCGACGTGCTCAGGGGCGGGTACGGACTCGGCGGTGGGCATGGCGCTCTCCTTAGGAACGAGGGGGCAGGGCCGTCCCGTTCCCGCTGTGTCCGGTCGTCGGTCGACCCCGCCGAACGATCATGCGCCAGATGCCGTCGGGGCGAACTATGTCGATGGTCACAGGTGTGGCCCGGTGCGACGCGCAGCGGCTGCTGGAGGGGTTCATGCCGGGCGCACGCCGGACCGGACCTGGGCCACCATTCGCCCCAGGCGCGCCCGATGATCGACTCGGGTTCCATGAAGTCGGGCCATCGTGCGGCCCGCACACCCCGAGATGCGGGTACCCCGTGAATCGTGCGGAGCTTCCACCACTACTTCGGCTCGGCCCGCAACTCGGGCACAGGGTGGCCGGCGGCCAGGGGCGGGCATCGCGGGAGCCTCAGGCTTCCGAGGGTCGGAACGCCGTGGAGCCGTCACTCCGCCGGCCGCCGCCTCGCGGTCAGGGCCTCGATGATGAGCTGTATCGCGAAGTCGAAGCGCTCGTCGAACTCGCCGGAGCCGACGTGCGGCAGGGTCGCTGCCAGCGCCGGGTACCGATCCTGCGGAACCTGGTCGGCGCGCACCGGGACGGCCGTGCCGGCCTGCTGTTCCTGCGTGATGCCGAGGATGAGATAGAAGAGGGACCAGTGCGCCCAGGCGGCGGTCCGCCCGTCGAAGCCGGCGTCGAGCAGGGTGGCGACGACCGTCTCCGCGTAGCGCAGCGAGTGCGGTTCCGGGCCGCACGCCACGGTGAGCATCCGGGCCGCGTCGCGGTGGGCGAGCAGGGCCGTTCGGCACCGTCGGCTCAGCGTCCGGATCCGCTCGTCCCAGGCCGGTGGCAACGGCTCGTCGGCGCAGTGCGCCAGCAACTCGTCGGATACCAGTTCGAGTAGCCGCTGCTTGCTCGCGGCGTGCCACCGCACGGTGTTGTGCTGCACGCCGAGCCGCTGGGCGACCGCGCGCATGGTGAGCCCGTCGAGGCCGTCCTCGTCGAGCACGTGCAGGGCCGCCTGGACGACGGCCTCCCGCGTCGTTCGCACGCTCGCTCCCGTTCGCCTGCTCCTCCGCGAGACGTGTCACATCCCGTGGCGGCTTCTTGTCCGCTGGCTAATATACCTCTTATCCATTGGACAAGAAGGGAAGATCATGGCCAGCACCACCGTCGCGCTCGTGACCGGCGCGAACAAGGGACTCGGCTTCGAGACGACGCGGCAACTCGCCCAGCGCGGGGCGACGGTCCTGCTCGGCAGCCGCGACCCCGGCCGGGGCGAAGCCGCCGCCACCCTCCTCCGCGAGGAGGGGCTCGACGTGACCCCGGTCGCCCTCGACGTCACCGACGCGGTCACGGTCCGCGCGCTGGCCGACCGACTGAGCGCCGAGTACGGCCGGCTCGACGTCCTGGTGAACAACGCGGGCAGCATCGACGAGACATCGATCCTGGACGTCTCGGCGGAGCAGATGCGCCGCACGTACGAGACGAACGTCTTCGCGGTCGTCGAGGTGACCCACGCGATGCTGCCGCTGCTCCGGGCCTCGACCGCCGGCCGCATCGTCAACGTCGCCAGCACCACGGCGTCGTTCGCGTTGACCGGCGAGATCGACTCGCCCTACGCCGCCGCGGAGCACATCCTGCCCTACTCCTCGTCGAAGGCGGCGTTGAACATGGTCACGGTGCGCTA
This sequence comes from Micromonospora sp. 15K316, assembly GCF_004348525.1. Lineage (GTDB taxonomy): Bacteria > Actinomycetota > Actinomycetes > Mycobacteriales > Micromonosporaceae > Micromonospora. The sequence goes on from NZ_SMKG01000033.1 coordinate 34,050, forward strand.
CGCGCAGGCGTTCCACCGGACTCCCGGGTACGAGAACCTGAAGATCAATTCGGCGTCGCCCGGTCATGTCGCCACCGACCTCACCCACCACGCCAGCACCCGGACCGCCGCCGAGGGCGCCCGGATCATCGTCGACCTGGCGGCGCTGCCCGCCGACGGCCCGAGCGGCGGATGTTTCAGCGACGCCGGCGCTCAGCCCTGGTGACGCAACCGATGACTCCTCCCACCGGACCGACCGGCAGATCTCCCTCGTCGGCGACCACAAGCAGCGCGGCGACACAACCAAGACGGTTCCCCGGCTGACTCCGCGGTACGGGAGTCGCGGTGATCGACGGGGCCGGGCGTGCTTGCCGGCACGGATGGCGGTACGGAGCCGTTACGGTGGCCGACGTGGAGGACGAAGCGCCAGTAGTCGAGGTGGTGCCCTACGACCCGGCATGGTCGGAGCGATTCCAGGTCGAACAACGGCTGTTGTCGGAGGTGCTGCCCGCGGCGCTGAGCGTCGAGCACTTTGGCTCTACCAGCATTCCCGGAGTGGCGGCCAAGCCCATCATTGACATTCTCGCGGTAGTAGCCGAGGTTGCCGAGGTCGTCGCCGACCTCCGGCCACTTGAGGAGCTCGGGTACGTCTATCGTCCGATGGCCTTCCCGGAGGACGATGATCACTTGTTCTTCGCGAGAGACACCCACGGGAAGCGGAGCCACCACCTACACGTCTTCGGCGTGACGTCGCTGGTGCCGGAGGCGAACCGAGTCTTCCGCGCCTACATCGCGGCCAATCCCGACGCTGCCCGCCGCTACGAGGCGGCAAAGAGACGTGCGGCCGAGTTGCATCCCCACAGCCGAGCGCAGTACGGCGCCGCGAAGGAAGAGATGATGACACAGTTGTCGGCCGAGGCCCGCCTGTGGAGCCGATCGGCAAGGCGCCAGTCGACGGCGGGCTAGAAGATGGCGGCAAGGCCGTCCCGCCCGCACGGTGGCAACATGCACAGCCATGAGGTGATCCGCGGGAGACTGCTCGGGCTCGGCGCCTCTTCGCTGAATTGGCGGTAGGAATGGGTTGTACCGAGGCCGTGGCGAGCGTCTCGACCGGGAGCGGAGAGCCGCTGATCGGTGGTGGGAAGGGTGCGCCCGGCAGGATTCGAACCTGCGGCCTTGGGATTAGAAGTCCCCTGCTCTATCCGCTGAGCTACGGGCGCGTGGCGTGGTGTCGCGCCAAGAGGGTACCGCCCGCTCTGCGGCTGACCGACGTACCGTCCTGGCGTCGTACGCCGACAAGGTTCGCACGAGCCACCGAGGCCCGGCATCGGGTTTCCGGGTCGTCGGCGTCCACGGACCGGACGTGAGCCGGAGCACATCGGCCGCTGACCGGACGCCGCCCGGCAACGAGTCGACGGGACGAGCGGGTCACCCACCGGAGGCGGGGTCGGGCGCGACGTACTCTCGGCGGGTGCTGCTCGACCCCGACGTGGAGAACGACGTCGCCTACGAACTCTGCCAGCTCGTCGGCCGCGCGATCCTGCCGTACCGCCGCGCCGGTGGGACCGACCCCGACGGCGCCGGCACCGCCTTCTTCTTCCAGGACTCCGGCGGCGAGTACCTGCTGACCGCCGACGGGGTGGCCGGCGCAGCGGGGGATCTCGGCCTGCGGGCGAGCGTCACCGAACCGGTCGGTCCGGCCCCGGAGGTCCTGCCCGTCACGGGTTGGATCCGCCGCCCGGAGGTGGGGGTGGCGGTGCTGCCGACGACCGGCCTGCACGCCGTGGCGGCGGCGGGCGGTTGGGCGTGGCGTACGCAACCGGTGGTGGACGTCGTCGCGGCGGACGCCGCCGTGATCGCCCGGATCGGTGCGGCGCCGGGCTCGGCCTTCGTGCTCGCGCACGGCCTGTCCGCGGAGGGCGACCGGCCGCTGGAGGTGGCGATCGAGCGGGTGGCCGGTGTCGGCGACGAGGTGCGGATCGGTGCGGGTCTGCCGGCGGGCTACGTCGGGGCGCCGGTCTTCGGCGTCGAGGCGGCCGCCGACGGTGGGACGGCCCTGCACTGCCTCGGCCTGGTGCTGCCGGGCGCGGAGAGCCACCCGGTGGCCACCTTCGACCGGATCCGCGCGATGCTTCCGGCGGGCGGCGCGGCCTGAGCGACCCGCCTCAGCTCGGGGTGCTGTTCGCCGGATCGGCGGGGCGGCGGCTGTGCGGTACCGGGCCCGTGGTCACGCCGGCCCGTGCCGTGCGGATGGCGCCCGCGTCCCGGCCCGCGGTGTCGGTGCCGTCGGCCGGGGCCGTCGGGCCCGCGCCGAGGAACGCCTCCGCCCAGCGGCCGACCTCGGTGAAGACCTGCTCCCGGACGGCGGTTCCGCTGAGGGTGAGGTCGTGCAGGCCGCCGTCGAAGCGGGCCAGGGTGACGTGCCGGCCGAGGCGAGGGGCGTACCGGACCATGTGCTCGGGGTCCAGGACGGCGTCGGCCAGCCCGGCCGACTCGTGCCACCGCCGGCCCCGGAAGGAGCGGGTCGAGCAGGCGAGCAACACGGGTACGGGGATGTCCAGTCCGGTGCGCAGTTGCCGCTGCGCGGTGCGGATCGCGCCGAGCCAGCCGGCCCGGACCGGAAATCCGGCGAGCGGCTTCCACGCCAGGTCGTAGCTCCACTCGCCCCGGTGGTCGGCGTGGATGCTCTCGCCGTACGCGGTGCCGAGGTCGAAGGGGACGACCCGGTGCGGCGCGCGGCGGCCCAGCCGGGAGACGGCGGCGAGGAGCGGCCGCCGCACCAGCCAGGGTGCGTTGATGTCGAAGAACGGGCTGTTGAGGACGATCCCGTCGACGATCCCCGCGTCGCGTCGGGCGTGCGCCCAGAGCGAGATGATCAGGCCGCCCGTGGAGTGACCCACGGCGAGCAGCATGTCGTGCCCGTCGTCCTCGCGGATGATCTTCGCGGCGGCGTCCAGCTCCGGGTGGTAGTCGGTGAGGTCGCGGCAGAAGTTCGGGGTCTGGTGGGTCAGCAGGCTGCGACCGTACTTCCGCAGGTCGAGCGCGTAGAAGTCCCAGCCCCGTTCGGCGAAGAAGTCGGCCAGGTGGGTCTGGAAGAAGTAGTCGACGAAGCCGTGCACGTAGAGCACGGCGCGTCGGGTGGGACGGTCGGCGCGCCGGCGGACCAGGGTGGCGACGACAGGCCCCTCGTCGTCGACGCCCAGGTCGATCGTCTGCCGCTCGTAGGGCGGGCCCAGCACGTCCGGTTCCACGACCCGACGGTACGCCGGCGGGCTACCGGGCGGTAGCCCTCTCTCGCGCCTCCGCGCCGTGGCCCCCACGGTCCCACCGGGGGCCACGGCGTACGGCTCAGACGGTCTCCGCGTCGGCGCGCTCGGCGTCGACGGCGACCTCCCCGGCCTCCGGCTGGCCGATCTCGCGTACGTGCTTGTTGTGTCTCGGCTCCTGCCGGGTCTTCGCGTCGTTCAGTCGCCGGCGGAGGTCGTCGCGGGCGTCGTTGAGCGCGGCCCGCAGGTCCTCCTCGGACGAGGTGGTGACGATCTTCTGCCGGCCGGCGATCCAGCACTCCAGGGTGACCTTCTGCCCACGGGCGTTGCGCTCCTTGACCGACACCTCCAGCTCGGTGGCGTCGGCGTGGAACGTGGCGAGCCGGGCGTCCAGGGTGGCGAACTGCTCCACGATCCAGTTCCGGTCGCCCTGCGAGAACCCGGCGCCGACCCGCAGGCACTCGGCCACGGTGGCCGGGTTGGTCACGGCGCTCATGGCCGCACCTGCGCCGCGACACGGGTGGGAATGGTGCTCGTCGTCATGCTCGCTGTCCTCTCGTCGGACGTTGCCCGGGCGCCCCTCGCCGGGACCGGCGGGCCGCCAGGGCCGCTTGATCAACTCCTTACCCAGCTGGGCCGGATCCGGAACCGCTCGCTTAGCAGATGTGAGCTTGATCAGGGTGTTTTCCACAGGAGCCCGCAGCGTCCACAGGTACGGCCGGCACCGGTGGCGTGCCGCCGCTTCCGCACGCAGGCTCGGCACGAGTCGACTCGCGATGGCAGCCCCGATCCCCTGGAGGGACGATGTTCGACACCTACGTCACGATCGTCGGAAACGTGCTGACCGCCCCGGAATGGCGGCGTACGACCCAGAGCAACACGCTGGTGGCCAACTTCAAGGTCGCCTCGACGGCCCGCCGCCTGGACCGGGAGAGTGGTCGCTGGATCGACGGAAACAGCCTCCGCGTCCGGGTGAACTGCTGGCGGAAGCTCGCCGAGGGGGTGGCCGCCTCGGTGATGGTCGGCGACCCCGTGGTCGTCTGCGGGCGTCTCTACACGCGGGACTGGACCGACGACGCCGGCAACCACCGCACCCTCTACGAGCTGGAGGCGGTGGCCGTCGGGCACGATCTGTCCCGCGGTCGGGCCCGGTTCCTGCGTAACCGGCCGAGCGTCACCACCAGCACCGTCGAGGACGCGGAAGCGGAGAGCCGGGTGAAGGGGGAGCCGACCGAGCCGGTGCCCGACGAGCAGGCCCCGGCGTTGCCCGACGACCGGCCGCTCGACGAGGACTTCGAGCTGCCGGAGTTCGCCCTGCCGCGGGCCGCCCGTGAGCTGCCCGGCGGGATGGGCACGGCTGCCTTCGCCCTGGACGACGGGGACTTCGACGGCGGCGCGACCGATCCCGCGGCGAGCCCCGACGACGCCGACGACGAACTCGCGCCGCTGGTCGACGGCGCCGAAGACGGCGACGGCGAGCTCTCCCCGCCGTCCGTCGAACCGCCGTCGACGGGTAGGGCGTCGGGCCGCGGCCGTCGTGGACGGGTGCCGCAACCGGCGTGACCGGGCGTGCTCCCGGCACCACGCCGGGGGCGTCGACGGGCGGGCGCACCGGCGGCTCCGCCGCCGCAACGGGGGGTGGGGTGACGGCGGCCTCTGTCGCCGTCACCCCGCGTGACCAGGGTCCGCGCGAGCGAATCCGAGGAAGGCTTTCGTCTAGGCTGGCCGGCCGGAGGTGGTGCGCGTGCGGCATGCGGCGCCGTTGGCGAACGCGGCGGGACTGGTAGCGGGATACGCCCTGGACAGGCTCCTCGGCGATCCGCGCCGCTGGCACCCGGTCGCGGGGTTCGGCCGCGCGGCCGGCGTGCTGGAACAGCGTCTCTACCGCCCGGAGCAACGCGCGGGCGCGGTGTTCACCACCCTCGCCGTCGGCATGCCGGTGCTGCTCGGTGTGGCGGCCACGTCGGCCACCCGGCACCGGCCGATCGCCCGGGCGGCGCTCGTCGCGGCCGGCACCTGGACGGCGTTGGGCGGCCGCACCCTGCGGCACGAGGCCGAGGTGATGGGTGAGGCGCTGCGCGACGGCGACCTGCCGGCCGCCCGGCAGCGGCTGAGCCACCTCTGCGGTCGCGACCCGTCGGCGCTGGACGAGCCGGAGCTGGCCCGCGCCACCGTCGAGTCGGTCGCCGAGAACACCTCCGACGCGGTGGTCGCCCCGCTGCTCTGGGGCGCGGTGGCGGGCCTGCCCGGACTGCTCGGCTACCGCGCGGCGAACACGCTCGACGCGATGGTGGGGCACCGCTCGCCGCGCTACGCCCGGTTCGGTACGCCCGCCGCCCGGCTGGACGACCTGCTCAACCTGGTGCCGGCCCGGCTGACCGGTCTGCTCACCGTGGCCGTCGCCCCGGTCGCCGACGGCGATCGCGAGCAGGCGTGGCGGGTGTGGCGGCGCGACCGGAACGACCACCCCAGCCCCAACGCCGGCCAGTGCGAGGCGGCGATGGCCGGGGCGCTCGGCGTACGACTCGGCGGGCGCAACGTCTACTTCGGGCGGTCGGAGGTGCGGCCGTTCCTCGGTGACGGTCCGCGTCCCGAGGCGCGGCACCTCGCCCGTACCGCCCGCATCTCCGGCGCGGTCGGATTGGCCGCGCTCGCCGTGGCGACCGCCTACCCGGTGACCCTCGGTCGGCTGGTCTCCGCCGCCGGTCGGCGGGCCCTGCGCGCGCTGCCACGGCCGCCGGCCGCTACCGGTGGCGCAGCGGCCCGCCCGCGGGTCGGGCGAGCCGGTGACCCGCACGCCGTCAGCGGTGGCGGCGCGGCGGTGACCGGGTGGCGGTGGCGGCGATGAGCGGCGGGCTGCTGGTGGCCGGCACCACCTCCGACGCCGGAAAGAGCGTCCTCACCGCCGGCATCTGCCGCTGGCTGTACCGGCAGGGCGTGAAGGTGGCGCCCTACAAGGCGCAGAACATGTCCAACAACTCGGCGGTGGTGGTCGGGCCGGACGGGCG
>NZ_SMKG01000340.1 GCF_004348525.1 Micromonospora sp. 15K316
CCCCCGCCCGCGGGCGCGCCTGCCCCGGCTCACCCTGCCGCGGTTGCGGCTCCGCCTGCCCCGGCTGCGGCTGCCCCGACCGCGGCTGCCCCGGCTGCGACTGCGACGCCGCCGGCGCGGGGCCGACGTCGTGGCGGCGGAGGGCGCGTCTCCGTCGCCGCCCGACGAGACGCCCGACCGACTCGACGCCCACCTCTCGCCCGCCGACCGGCTGGCCGCCGAGGGGCGCTACGCCGAGGCGGTCCGGGAGCGGCTGCGCGACATGATCCGTGAACTGGCGGCGCGGCAGGTGGTACCCGCCCAGCCGGGGCTGACGGTTGTCGAGGTCGGCTCGACGGCCGCCCGGAACCTGCCGCCCACCGGCCCCCCGGTGACCGCCGCCGGTCTGATCTTCTCCGAACTCTGGTACGCGCAGCGGCCGGCCTCCGCCGACCACGACCGGCGGATGCGGGAACTCGCCGCCGAGCTGCACCGAGCGCTCGCCGCGCCGCAGGCCGTCGACCCACTCGACCGGGCGCGGATCGTCAGCGGGCCCACGAGTCTCGTACCCGAGCAGTCCGCCCCCGGCGGGCGGCCGGCCGACGCCCGGGAGGAGCGACCGTGACCGCCGCCGCGCAGACGGCGAATCCGGCCGGCCCTCGTCCGGCCGCCGCGCCGCCCCGACCCACCGCGAAGCGGCGACGGCGGTGGCACCGGCTGGTCATCCCGCTCGGGTTGGTCGCCGCCCTGATCACCACCACCCTGGTCGCGCAGACACTCGACCGGCCCGACCCCGACGACCCGGGTTACCTCTCCCCCCTGGAAATTGGTGACCACGGCGGCAGCCGGCTCGCCGAGGCCCTGCGCCGGCGCGGCGCCGGCGTCGCGCGGGAGACCGATTCGCGGGCGGCGCTGCTGGCCGCCCGCACCGGGCCACCGGCCACCCTCTTCGTGCCAGCGCCCGACCTGCTGCGATCCGAGACCCTGAGCCGCCTGACCCGGCTCCCCGTCGGGACCCGGGTGGTGCTGGTCGACCCGTCCGTCCGGGCCCTCCACGCCGCCGGAGTACCTGTGGACCACCACGGTCGGCGCTGGGCGACGAAGGTCGTGGGCCCGCAGGCCGGCGACCGCCCCTGCCCGCTCGACGAGCTGCGCCCGGTGCGTCACGCCGCCGCGCAGCGCCAGCGGTACGCGCCGGACGCGGAGGCACCCGTGCAGCTCTGCTTCTCCGCGGGGCTGGCCCGCGTGCCGGGCGCCGTCGACACAGTCCTCGTCGGAGCCGACGACCCGTTCCGCAACGACCGGATCGCCGAGCACGACAACGAGGCGCTCGCCACCGCGCTGCTCGGCGTGCACCCGCGCGTCGTCTGGCTGGACCTGGACGGGCCCGAGCCACCCCCACCGACCCGCAGCAGCACGCCGCCGGACGCCGCCTCACCCACCGAACGACCCCGTGCGGAGACCGTGCCGCCGGGGGGCACCGCACAGGGCCGGCCCGGTTCGCCGGGCGACGGCTCCGGGAACCGGGGGCCCGCCGACCCGGACGACGGACCGGCGCCGAACCCGCTCTGGAGCGCCTTCCCGCTCTGGTTCTGGGCGATGCTCGTCCAACTCGCGCTGGCACTGCTGCTCGCCGCGCTGTGGCGGGCCCGCCGGCTCGGGCCGCCCGCGCCGGAGCCGCTGCCGGTCGCCGTACGCTCCGCCGAGACCGCGCTCGGCCGGGCCCGGCTGTACCAACGGGCCGGCGCCCGCGGACCGGCCGGGCGGACCCTCCGCTCGGCCACTCTGGCCCGCCTGCTGCCCTGGCTGAACCTGACGGCCGACACGCCGCAGGACCAGGTGGCCACGGCCGTCGCGGCCCGCGCCGGAGGCGAGCCGGAGCAGGTCGAGGAGCTGCTCTACGGCGACGACCCGGCCACCGACGAGGAGCTGCTCGACCTCGCCCGTTCGCTCGACGCGGTCACCCGCGCCGTCACGGCGACCCCGCCCGGACCGACGCGCGGGGTCACGCCGACCGGAACCGAACCGACCGAAGGAGGACCCCGGTGACCCGACCCGCCGCAACCGCCGAGCCGCCGACCACCGACCCCGACGAGGCCCGCGCCGCCCTGCACCGGCTGCGCACCGAGGTCGGCAAGGCGGTCGTCGGCCAGGACTCGGTGGTCAGCGGGCTGGTGATCGCCCTGCTCTGCCGCGGCCACGTGCTGCTCGAGGGCGTACCGGGAGTCGCCAAGACCCTGCTCATCCGCACCGTGGCGACCGCCCTGGAGCTGGACTCCAAGCGGGTCCAGTTCACTCCCGACCTGATGCCCGGCGACGTCACCGGCTCGCTGATCTTCGACCCGCACACCGCCGCGTTCACCTTCCGCGAGGGCCCGGTCTTCACCAACCTCCTGCTCGCCGACGAGATCAACCGCACGCCGCCGAAGACCCAGTCCGCGCTCCTGGAGGTCATGGAGGAGCGGCAGGTGTCGGTGGAGGGCGCCCGACGCCCGCTGCCGGACCCGTTCATCGTGGCCGCCACCCAGAACCCCGTCGAGTACGAGGGCACCTACCCGCTGCCCGAGGCCCAGCTGGACCGCTTCCTGCTCAAACTCACCGTGCCGCTGCCCACCCGGGAGGAGGAGCTGGGCGTGCTGCGGGCGCACCACGCCGGTTTCGACCCGCGGGACCTGGCCGCGGCCGGCGTACGGCCGGTGGCGAGCGCGGCGGACCTGGCGGCCGCCCGGGCCGCCGTCGGCCGCGTCCACGTGGCCGAACCGCTCCTCGGGTACCTCGTCGACCTCTGCCGGGCCACCCGTAACACCCCCGCGCTGGAGCTCGGCGCCTCACCTCGGGGCGCGACCGCGCTGCTCAACACCGCGAAGGCGTGGGCCTGGCTGGCCGGACGCGACCACGTGGTGCCCGACGACGTGAAGGCGGTCGCCCGGCCCACGCTGCGGCACCGGCTGCGGCTGCGACCGGAGGTCGAGCTGGACGGCGTGGGGGTGGACTCGGTGCTGGACGCGGTGCTCGCCACCGTGCCGACGCCGCGATGACCTGGCGGGCGGCGCTGCTGCTCGCGGCCGGGGCGCTGACCCTGCCGCTCTGGCCGTCGCCGTTCGCGGGCGTCCTGGTGATGGCCGGAGGCGTGCTGCTGCTCGTGCTCGTGGACCGGATGCGGGCGGTGCCGCCGGCCGCGCTCACCGCGGAGCGCGAGGGTGACAGGACGGTCCGGCTCGGCGGCACCGCCACCGTCGCGCTCCGGCTCGGCAACTCCTCCGGGCGTACGCTGCGCGCCCAGGTCCGCGACGCCTGGGTGCCCTCGGCCGGCGCCCACCCGGAGGTGCCCCCGAACCGGGTCGTCACGGTGGCGCCCGGCGAGACGCTGGTGCTGCCCACCCGGCTGACCCCGACCCGGCGCGGTGACCGGCCGGCGCTGACCCTGACCGTCCGCTCGTACGGGCCGCTGCGGCTGGCGTTCCGGCAACGCTCGGGCCGCCCCGCCACGCCACCGTGGACGCTGCGCGTGCTGCCCCCCTTCGACTCCCGCCGGCACCTGCCCGAGAAGCTGGCCCGACTGCGGATCATCGACGGCACCCAGGTCACCCGCGGACGCGGCCAGGGCACCGAGTTCGACACCCTGCGCGAGTACGTCGTCGGCGACGACGTCCGGTCGATCGACTGGCGGGCCAGCGCCCGGCAGGCCGACGTGCTGGTGCGTACCTGGCGGCCGGAGCGGGACCGGCGGCTGGTCTGCGTGCTCGACACCGGCCGCACCTCGGCCGTACGGGTCGGCGACGAGCCCCGGCTGGACACCGCCATCGACGCCGCGTTGCTGCTCACGGCACTCGCCGTGCGGGCCGGCGACCGGGTCGACCTGCTCGCCGCGGACACCGCGGTACGCGCCACGATGACCGGCAGCGGCCGACCGGCGCTGCTCCCCCGACTGGTGCACGCGCTCGCTCCCCTCCAACCGGCCCTGGTCGAGACGAACTTCGAGCTGATCGCGAGTGAGATCCTGCGCCGGCAGCGCCAGCGCAGCCTGGTGGTGCTCTTCACCGCGCTGGAGGCGGGCGCCCTCGGCGAGGGCCTGCTACCGGTGCTGCCCCGGCTGGCCGCCCGGCACCGGGTGGTCATCGCGGCGGTCCACGATCCGGTGCTCACCGCGATGACCACGGGCACGCCGGCCCGCCCGGGCGACGCCTACGCGGCGGCGGCGGGGTGGCGGGCGCTGGCCGAGCGGGACCGGGTGCGGACGGCGTTGACCCGCTACGGCGTCACCGTGGTGGACGCTCCCGCCGGCACCCTCGCCACCCACCTGGCCGACACCTACCTACGCCTGAAGGCCCAGGCCCAACTCTGACC
>NZ_SMKG01000341.1 GCF_004348525.1 Micromonospora sp. 15K316
CTTCTCACCTCCTGCGGCCCCCTGCGGCCCGCGTGGGCCGTTCGGCAACACCGGCCCTGCCCTCGCAGTGGGCTACGGGCCTTCGTGCGCCTCCTGGTTGCGAAGAACGGGTGAAGGTATGTCCGCCTGGCCCCGGTCACCCCTGGGACTCGTCACCGGATCTCCCTGCCTATCGAGGCGGACGCGCGGGGCGGGGCGTGGGTTTCGGGCCGGCTGACTTTCCGCCCCGGCGCCGTAGGCGGCCGGGGCGGCGGCTCCGCAGGAGCCGTTTGCCGCGCCCCGGCCCGCGCCGCGCGGAGCGTCTTGATCTAGTTGTACTGCCCAGGGAGGTTGGTTAAGCGGTTGATGGGTGGGCGTTTGCCGATCGCGGTGTGGGGCCTGTGATGGTTGTACTCGTGGAGCCAGGCGGGCAGGGCTTTTCGTCGGGCTGACTCGCTGGAGTACATCCGTTTGAACGCCCAGCCGTGGGCCATGGTGCGGTGGAAGCGTTCGATCTTGCCGTTGGTCTGCGGGCGGTAGGGGCGGGTGCGTTTGGCGGTGATGCCAAGCTCGGTGCAGGCGTCGCGCCAAGCGTGGCTGCGGTAGCAGCTGCCGTTGTCGGACAGCACTCGTTGAATGACCACGCCGCGGTCGCTGAACCAGATGGCGGCCCGGCGCAGGACGGCGACGGCGGTGGCGGCGGTCTCGTCGTCGTGGACCTCGGCGTAGGCGACGCGGCTGTGGTCGTCGATGGCGTTGTGCACGAAGGCGGTGCCGATCTTCGGGTTGTGGTGCTTGTTGCGTGGCTTGCCGGCGGTAGCCGCGCGGTTCTTCTTGCCTTCGACACGACCGACGTAGCGCCAGCCACCACCGTCGGGGATGTTCCCGAGCTTCTTGACGTCGACGTGCAGCAGCGCGCCGGGAGTCGGGTGCTCGTAGCGGCGTACCGGTTCGCCGGTGACGCGATCGACGTGCGAGAGCCGATTGAGCCGGCATCGCGTCAGCACGGCATGCACGGTTGATGAGGCCATGCCGAGCCGGTCGGCGATCGCGACCGGTCCCAGGCGGTGTTTCCACCGTAGGTGCACGACCTTGCGGACAAGTGGTTGCGGTGTCTTCCTTGGCTGCGACGCGGGCCGTGACGAACGGTCCTGCATGCCGGCCTCGCCGGCCAACCGGTAGCGGTCAGCCCACCGCTTCGCGGTCGGCCATGACACGTCGTAGCGTTCGGCCGCCCGCGCGATTGGCCAGCCCTGGTCCACCACGAGCTTGGCCAGACGCAGCCGGGCACGCGGAGTCAGCGCTGCGCTAGCGTGAGACACGAGGACCTCCTGGTCTGTGGTGTGGTTGCCTTCAGCAGCTCCACTCCACGACAGGAGGTCCTCGCCAATCAAGATCCGTCAGGTCATGTCGTCACACGACCTCAACCAACGTGCCTGGTCAGTACATCTAGTACAGGCAAATTCGGCAACGGACCACCGGTAGCGCCCGGGCGACCTGACCGGCACGACACATCGACTCTCGGTCATCGCCAACTGTAAGAGCCGCCACGGAACTTTCGGCCTCTACCTCGTGTGCCTGCCGTGGGACCGTCGAACGCGTCACGCGCTGCAGCCTGGCCGACTGCTTCACCGGTCCGCGGTTTGCCTCTCGGCCGGCTCGAACATCGCTCTTCCTCACTGCCCGCATCGATCAACGTGCGACGGAGGGGCTCCGTACAACAGGTGCCGGCTTGTAGCGTCAAGAGGTGGCAGGGCGATGCGGGACGGCGCGGAGACCGGGTCGCATCAACGATCATGGACGGCTTCTGAAAGACTTGGAGCCATGAACGAGGCAGGTTCCCCCACGAGGCAGCGTCTTACCCCCAAAGTGATGCTGGTGACCGCTGCCGTACTATTAGCTGTTGCCATTTTGGCGGTCGCCATATACCCACGACTCGTTGCAGATGGTATCGATGGCGGCGTAATGTCGACTATCCGAGCGCTTGGGATCGTCTCGCTCGTTGGCGCCGTACTATTGGCAGTAGGTGCGATCGTTCGTCGGATCACTAAATAGCCTGCATAGAGGGCTGGAAAGGGTCGGGCATTACTTGCCCGACCCTTTCTAGATGCTCCTGCTGATCAAGTCTAGGTGTCTAGAAATTGACCCACGAGCTACATGAGCCGCCGCCGTTCACGAAGCAGGTGCGCACCCGGTAGGTCTGGCCGGAAATTTGGTAGGAAGTGTCGAACGTGAAGTTCTGACTTCCGCCAACCTTCGCCACAACCTGCTTGACGGTGAACCGGTAGGTCACGTTGTTGTTCTGGGCGGTGACCAGCGTCGGCCCCGAAACGACCGACACTTCCTCGCCGATGCCGCCGCCTGGGATCGTGGTCGGCAAGGCCACCGACAGATCCCCCACGTAGACGTAGCCCGTCAGGGGACCCTGAAGCTTGCATACGGGGGCCTTGGTGACCACGTTGTGGAACAGGAAAGCTCCGAAAGTGACCTGCGAGAAACGCGAGGCTGACTGGTCGGACAGCTCGCATTCCCGTAGGCAGCGGAAGCCGGACTGGTCGTGACGACGAGTCCGAGGGCGGAGAACAATAGCACTCCGACCAGCGCGATCAAGCGCTTAGTGATACTCATGGTAAGCCTCCCCAGGAACCATGACGAGCGACTTTCGCCCTTCGAGGGACCACACTTCCATCAATCCCTTGCCTCAGTCAACCATCTGGCCGTGATGCAATCCACTCATGCAAATATTTTGCTCACTAACAGTTATCTGTGCTGCAGGACGCCGCCGTTCCTGCCACCTTGAGGAAAAATTAAGCTTTGACAAGTCGACCATTCGGCGCAAGGCGACCGATCTGGTAAGATGCGCGGAACGGCCGATTGCCACGCCGGCTCAGGTCGTCGCCCTGGTCGAAGCCATCACCCCGCGCTACCGCACCGCTGTTTTGATCGCTGCGTGGTGCGGCCTGCGGCGCGGCGAGATCGCTGGTCTGCGCGTCGCGGACGTGGACCTGACGGAGCACACGATCACCGTGCGCAAGGCGCGTGTGGAACCGCTGCACGCTCCTGGGCAAGCGTTCGACAAAGATCCCAAGTCAGAGGCAGGGAAGCGCACGATCACTATTCCGCCGCACGTCGTGCCGCTGGTTCGGCTCCACGTCGACACCTACGCGGGTAAAGATCGGCTGTTCGTGAGCCGTGACGGAACTCCGCTACGTGGAAACACCTTGTATCAGGCGTTCGTCCGGGCGCGGAAGCAAGTCGGCCTCGATGACCTGACCTTCCATGACCTGCGGCACACCGGTCAGACCCTCGCCGCCCAAACCGGCGCGACCTTGGCCGACCTCATGAAGCGGCTCGGGCACTCGTCCATGGCGGCAGCTCGCCGGTACCTGCACGCCGTCGACGGACGCGACCGAGAGATCGCCAAGGCTCTATCAGAACTCGCCGCGCACGGTGATGTCGCGCGACTGCCCCGCCACATCACAATGCGGAGCTAATCGCACGGTCCATCGCACGACGAGCTGCGGCGGCCGTCTGACCTGCGGAAATGTGGGTGCCTGAAAATCGGAAGGTCGGCGGTTCGACCCCGCCCCTGGCCACATAGCCTTTCGCCGGGCTACAGAGATCCCCACCAGCGGAGACGCGGTGGGGATCTTGCTTTTTGCGAGGCGGCGTGACCGGCGCGATCCACCAGGTGACGCGGATAGGGTCCGACGCATGACGATTGCCCGCTCGATCCTGCTCTTCGTCATCGCCGCGCTCGCCGAGATCGGCGGGGCCTGGCTGGTCTGGCAGGGCTGGCGGGAGCACCGCGGGCTGCTCTGGATCGCCGCCGGGATCATCGCGCTCGGCCTCTACGGCTTCGTCGCCACCTTCCAGCCCGACCCCAACTTCGGCCGGATCCTCGCCGCCTACGGCGGCATCTTCGTCGCCGGTTCCCTCGCCTGGGGCATGGTCGTCGACAAGTTCCGTCCCGACCGCTACGACGTCATCGGCGCGGCCATCTGCCTCGTCGGCGTCGCCGTCATCATGTACGCCCCGCGCAGCTCCTGACGTCGCGCACTGCGGCGGTCGGGCCTTCGCTCGCCGCCTCCCGGGCCGCCGCCGGCCGTCGAGCCCATTCTCAGCTCGTCGAGGTCGGGCCTCCCCAGGGACGGCCCGGCTACGAGGATCGGTCCTTCGACTCCGAGCCGTGTTGGGCCATTCCGGCCCGTATCGCGTCCCAGACGCTCCGGCCCACCTGCCGCAGCGCGTCACCGGCCTGCTCGGCAAGGTCGCCCGGGTTCGGCACCGGCCACCCGGCCCCGCCCGGCTGCCCCTCGCC
>NZ_SMKG01000342.1 GCF_004348525.1 Micromonospora sp. 15K316
GGACGGGTGGGAAGCCGAAGCCGCCGCCCCGCATCCGGACCTCCCGCATCGCGCCGTGCACTGCCCCGTGCATGGCGCCGTGCATCGCCTCGTGCATCACGTGGTGCCCGCGGTGGAATCGCATGTTCATCTCCCTGTCTAAGTATCGCTGATGCATCAACGATATATCGGCAATGTGTCGGCGACAAGACGGGGCTGCAAACCGTACGTACGTCTTGCTAGGCTGCGGGCCGTGCGACTGCTTCCCGACCCCGGACCGGCCCGGACCCTCGCCCTCTCGAGCCTGATCAACACCGTCGGCCGGGGCACCTGGCTGACCGCCAGCGCCCTGTTCCTGACCCGCTCGGTCGGCCTGACCGTGGCCCAGGTCGGCCTCGGCCTCACCCTCACCGCGCTGGTCAGCCTGGTCGCCAGCACCCCGATGGGCTACCTCGCCGACCGGCGCGGCCCGCGTGGCGTCCAGCTCACCGCGCTGCTCGCCTCCGCCGCGTGCACCGCCGCCCTGGTCGCCGTGCACTCCTTCCCGACCTTCCTCCTGGTCGGCATGCTGATGGCGATTGCCGACGCGGCCAACCGGGGCGCCCGGGGCGCGCTGATCGCCGGTGCCGTCCCCGCCGAACAGCGCGTACGCACCCGCGCCTACCTGCGCGCCGTCACCAACGTGGGGATCTCGGTCGGCGCGGTGGTCGCCGGTGTCGGACTCGCCGCCGACACCCGGGCCGCGTACGTGGCGCTGATCCTGCTGGACTGCGCGACCTACCTGCTCGCGGCGGTGGTCCTGCTCCGGCTGCCGGTCGTACCGCCGGTCCCCGCGCCCACGCACGGGCCACGGCTGGTGGCCCTGCGCGACCGACCGTTCCTCGCCTTCACCGTGCTCGACGGGTTGATGTCGATGCACTTCGGGCTGCTGAACATCGCCCTGCCGCTCTGGATCGCCGAGCACACCGCCGCGCCGCACTGGCTGATCTCCGCCTGCATGCTGGTCAACACGGTGATGGTGGTGCTCTTCCAGGTCCGTGCCTCGCGGGGCACCGAGGAACTCGCCGGGGCCGGCCGGGCCGCCCGCCGCGCGGGCGCGGTGATCGCCGTCGCCTGCCTGCTCTTCGCCGCCAGTGGCACGGTCCCCGGGCCGGCCGCCGTGGCGCTGCTGCTCGCCGGGTCGCTGGTGCACGTGGTGGGCGAACTGTGGCACTCCGCCGCCGGCTGGGGCATCTCGTTCGGTCTCGCCCCGGCGGACGCGCAGGGGCAGTACCAGGGCGCGTACGGGATGGGCATGCAGCTCGGGTCGATGGTGGCACCCGCCGTGGTGACCACGCTCGCGGTCGGCTGGGGCGTACCGGGCTGGTTGGTCCTCGCTGTGTTCTTCCTGTCCGTCGGTGCGCTGGTGCCCCCGGTGGTGCGCTGGGCCGAGGGCACCCGGACGGCGCAGCCGGTGGCCGCGTGACGCGGAGTCGGTACTCAGCCCGCGAGCCGGGGGGCGGATCTGGCACGCTGGAGGCGTGCTGACGGTGCCGGTACGGCAACTGGGGGAATCGGAACGACGCGCGGTCGAGCGCCTGCTCGACCTCGACCCGTACGCGGGCGCGCAGGTCGCCGAGCGGATCGCCGCGCGCGGACTCTCCTGGTGGCGGGCCGAGGGACGCATCCTCGGCTACGGAGCCCGGCGCAACCTCGAGTCGATCTGCTGGCTGGGCGGCAACCTGACCCCGGTGCTCGCCACCGAACCGGCCGTCGACGCGTTCGCCGACCTGCTCGCCGGCGAGGAGCGGCTCTGCTCGTCGATCGTCGGCCGGGCCGACGCCGTCCTCGGGCTCTGGGACCGCCTCTGCGACGTGTGGGGGCCGGCCCGGGACGTACGCCCCAACCAGCCGTTGCTGGCCACCGAGGCGCTGCCGGTGGTGCCCGCCGACCCGGAGGTGCGCCGCGTCCGCGTCGGGGAGGTCGACCGGCTCTTCCCGGCCGCCGTGGCGATGTACACCGAGGAGGTCGGGGTCTCGCCCCTGGCCGAGGATGGCGGGCGCAGCTACCGCCGGCGGGTCAGCGAACTGGTGCGCGGCGGCCGGGCGTACGCCCGCTTCGTCGACGGCCGGGTGATCTTCAAGGCCGAGCTGGCGGTGGTGACCCGGCGGACCGCACAGATCCAGGGCGTCTGGGTGGCCCCCGAGTGGCGTGGGCGGGGCATAGCCACGGCGGCCATGGCGGCAGTGGTCCGCGACGCCCTGCTGCGCGTCGCGCCGACCGTCAGCCTCTACGTCAACGACTTCAACCTGCCCGCGCGCCGGGTCTACGAACGGTGCGGCTTCCGCCCGGTCGGCACGCTCGCCACCGTGCTCTTCTGACCGCCGAAGCCCGGCCCGCACGCGGGATGCCGGTCTGCACCCGGAGCGCTGATCCACGTCGATAGCGCGGCCCCCGTGCGGGTCCGCACCTGCGAAAAATGTGTTGAACGCCGGGCTCGGCTGGGTGAGTCTGGCAGCACCGCCCCCCACCCAGCAGAGTCCGGAGGACTGTCATGCGCCTGGTCCGAGACCTCTGGGCCACCGCACCGCACCGGATGTGGGCGGTTCTCCTGCTCGTCGTGGTCGGCGCCGGTGGTCAGGCGGCCGCCTCCGCGCTCGCCGGTCCGGTGCTGGTGTACCGCTCCTCGGGCTGGTTCGCCGCCCTGGCCGTCGCGCTGGTCGCCGCGGTCGTCACCGATCTCGTGGTCGGCCTGCTGATGGCCGGGCTGACCGCCGACTGGTCCGCCGACGTGCGGCGACGCCTCTGCCGGGTGGCGCTCGGGCAGGACCTGCCCACCCTGGAGACCACCCCCGTCGGCGAACTGCTCGACCGCATCGACAACGACGTCTACCAGGTCGCCGCCGAGCTGCGGAACACCGGCGTACGGCTGGTGCAGGGCGTCGCGGTCTGCCTGCTCGCGACCGTGAGCGCGCTCTTCGTCTGGTGGCCGGCCGGCGTCGGAATGGTCGTCCTGACCACGCTGCTCGCGGTCGTCCTGCGCCGACCCACCGGGCTCATCGCCCCGGCCCGGATGGCCGAGGAGGAGGCCTGGTCCGACCTCGCCGCCGTGATGGAGGAGGCGGTGCACGGCCAGGACGACGTACGGACCAGCCTGGCCCGGCCCTACGTGCTGCGTCTCTACGCGCGACGGGCCGCCGAGGTGATCGCGCGGGCGGGGCGGGTGTTCCGGATGTCGGCCCGGGTGACCGCCATCGCCGCCGGCGGGATCCGGGCCGGCATCGCCGTCGTGGTGCTGGCCGGAGCATGGGCCCTGGCCAGCGGTCGTGTCGACGGCGCCCGGTTGACGGCGATCTGGCTGCTCGCGATCGCCTTCGGCGCGACGGTCGAGCACATGGCCCGCTGGGTGCCGCACCTGCAGTACGCGCTCGGCGCCTGGGCCCGGGTGCAGCTGCTCTCCGCCGCGGTCCAGGAGCCGACCGGCGGGGTGGAGCCGACCGATGGCGACCTCAGCCTCCGCGGCCTGACCTTCCGATACGCCTCCGACGACGAGCGCGGCGCCGCGTTGCGGAACGTCCGGCTGACCTTCGTCCGCGGGCGGTCGTACGCCCTGGTCGGACGCACCGGCTCGGGTAAGTCCACGCTGGCCAAGGTGCTCACCCGGGCCGTGGACGTGCCCCGGGGAACCGTCTTCCTCGGCGACACCGACCTCGTCGACCTGGACGTCGAGCTGCTGCGCCGGTGGATCGCCGTGGTGCCGCAACGCACCGAGATCCTCGCCGGAACGCTTGCCGAGAACGTCGCGCTCTTCGACCCGGACCTGCTCGACGACGCCGAGCGGGCGCTCGCGGAGCTCGGGCTGGCCGGGTGGATCGCCGAGCTGCCCGACGGGGTGCACACCCGGCTCGGCGAGGGCGGCCACGTGCTCTCCGCCGGGCAGGAACAGCTGGTCGCGTTCGCCCGGATCCTGGTCCGTGACCCCCAGGTGGTGATCCTCGACGAGGCGACCGCGCGGCTGGACCCGGTCACCGAGACCCGCGTACGGCAGGCCACCGAGCGGCTGCTCGCCGGCCGCATCGGCATCGTCATCGCGCACCGGCTCTCCTCGGTTCGCCGCTGCGACGAGGTGGTGGTGCTCGCCGACGGCGAGGTGCTGGAGGCCGGTCCGCTGCGGGAGTCGGCGCGCTTCGCCGAGCTGCTGGCGACCGCGGGCGCGAGCGCCTACGCCGGAACGGGCGGGCGG
>NZ_SMKG01000343.1 GCF_004348525.1 Micromonospora sp. 15K316
GTACCCGCGGTGCGGCGCCCGATGCGCCGGGTCGCCTCCTCGGCGGCCCGGGTGGTACGCCCGGCGGCGACCCTGGCCCGCGCGGTGCGGCCCGCCCGGACCGTCGTTCCGGTGCCGCGCCCGGTCACCGCCGGCGGGGCCGGCCGACGGCCGGTGCCACGTCCCGCCGCCGGCCGACCCGCACCCGCGCACCTTCCGCACCGGCCTCCGGCGGTGCACCCCGCCCCGCCGCTCGGGGCCGCCGTGCTGCCGAGCGGCGCCCTCGGTGTCGCGGCTGCCCGGGACGTGACCCCGGCCGGGCGGTAGCTGCCGGTGCGCGCCCGGCCGGCCTCGGCGACCGGGGCCGGGCGGTAGCCGGCCGGGCGCTCGTCGACGCCGGCTGACCGCCGGTTCCCCCGATCGAAGAATTTCGATAGCATTACCGCCTGGTAACAACCGGTCCACCCCTGGCCACGCGCGCGGTCACGGATCCCACCACCCCTGCCCTGTGGAGGTCCGTCATGTCACACCGCCCGCTGGCGCGCGCCCTCGCCGCGCTGGCCACCCTGGTCGCCACCGCTCTCGCCGCGGTGTTCGTCGTACCCGGCACGGCGCAGGCCGCCGCCGTCAACTACGTCGCGCTCGGCGACTCGTACTCCTCCGGCGTCGGCGCCGGCCCGTACGACTGGTCCACCTGCCTGCGCAGCCAGAAGTCGTACCCCCCGCTCTGGGCCGCCGCCCACGGCGCGAACAGCTTCGCGTTCCCCGCCTGCGGTGGCGCGGTCACCGCCGACGTGATCGGCGGCCAGGTCGACGCGCTCGGCGCGAGCACCACCATGGTCACCATCACCATCGGCGGCAACGACGCCGGCTTCGTCGACGTCATCACCAGTTGTCGGTTCGGCACCACCGCGACCTGCACGAACGCGGTGAACGAGGCGCGCGCGTTCACCACCGGCACGCTGCCCGGCCGGCTCGACACCACGTACGCGGCCATCCGTGACCGGGCGCCCAACGCCCGGCTGATCGTGCTCGGCTATCCACGGTTGTTCGAGCTGAACTCCTGCGGCTGGCTCGCCATGAGCGTCTACAAGCGAACCATCCTCAACCAGGCCGCCGACCTGCTCGCCACGGTCATCGCCGGCCGGGCGGCCGCGGCCGGCGCCACGTTCGTCGACACCCGGCCCTACTTCGCCGGGCACGGCGTCTGCGCGGGCGACCCGTGGATCCACGACATCAGCGGTGTCATCGAGGCGTACCACCCGGATGCCGACGGCTACCGCCACGGCTACCTGGCGGCGTTGAACTCGGTCACCGGCTGATCCGCGACGGCGGTCGGCGGCCCGGGGTGGCCGCCGGCCGCCGCGACGCGCACCCGCTGTGCGGTGGCGGCACCGCCACCGTCCGTTATGGTCGTCGCGGACGGCCGTGGCGTGGGAGGCGGACAGTGGGCAGGCTCGCGTCGACGTACCGGCAGGCGGTCGCGGCGCACCACGCGGCCCGCGCCCACCTCGACGTGGTCCGCGACGCGCTGCGGGCCGTGCCCGTGCCGGCCCCCGCGCCGGGCGTCGGCGAACTGGTCAGCCGACTCGGCGAGGTCGGCGCCGCGGTCACCGCCCCGGACTCCGGGACGGCCCCGCTCGCCGACACGGCGGTCGCCATCCGGCTCGGAGCGGCGTTCACCCCGGAGGGCGCGTTCCCGGCGCTGGTCCCGCTCGGTGGCGGCCGGCACCTGGCCATCGACACCGACGCCCGCGATCCCCGGGTGGCCCGGCTGCTGCGGTCGCTGGTGGTGCGGCTGCTGGCCGCCGCGCCGCCCGGTGAGGTCCACGTGGTCGGCATCGACACCTCGGCGCCGAACATGTTCGGGCCGCTGCGCCCGCTTGTCGACGCCGGTGTGCTCGCCCCGCCGGCCTGCACCGACGCCGAGGTGGGCGCGCTGCTCGACACCGCCGAGCGGCACGCCCGCACCGCCCGGCTCGCCCCCGGTGGCGGCCTGCTGCTGGTGGTCGCGGCCGGCCCGGCGGCGCGGGAGCCGGACCGGCTCGCCGCGCTCACCCAGGCCGACGCCCGGGCCGCGCTCTGCGTCCTGGCCGCCGGCCGGCAGCGCCGACCCGACGGCGAACCGGCGCCGTCGCTCGGCTCCGCCACCCTCGTGCGGCTGACCGAGCGGTACGCCTACGTCGGCGATCCGCCCGGCACCCCGTTCAGCGCCGACGGCGGCGGTCTCGCGGCCCCCGTGCTGCTCGACGGCGACCCACCGGTCGCCACCGTGCGCGCGCTGGCCGGGCGGCTCGGCGAGGCCGCGCGCCGCGCCGACGAGAGGCGCTTCGCCGAGCTGCTACCCGAGCGGCGGTGGGTGGAGTCGTCCGGCGCGGGCCTGCAGACCGTCGTCGGTCGCAGCGGTCCCGCTCCGGTGACCGTCACGTTCGACGACACCACACCGCACTGGCTGGTCGGCGGCGGAGAGCTCGCCACCACGGACTCCTTCCTGACCGGTCTGCTCCACGGGCTGGCCGCCCGCCACGCCCCGACCGAGCTCCAGCTCTACCTGCTCGGCTTCCCCGGGGGCGTGAGCTTCGCCGAGTTCGGGCCGACCGGACGCGACCCGTCCTGGCTGCCCCACGTGCGGGCGCTCGGTGTCGAGTCCGACCGCGAGTACGCGGTGACGGTCCTGCGTGAGCTGCGGCGGGAGGTGCGCCGTCGGGCCACAGTGCTCAAGCGGCAGGGCGTCACCCGCTTCGCCGACCTGCCCCGCGACCCCCCGCTGCCGCGGATCGTGGCGGTGATCGACGAGTTCCCCGTCCTGCTCGCCGGCGGCGACGAACCGGCCCGCGAGTCGGCGAGCCTGCTGGGGGAGCTGCTGCGCGGCGGCGGCGGGTGCGGGGTACACCTCGTGCTGGCCGGCCGCGACGCGGCGGGTGTGGCGGCGCTGCGAGGAGACAGCGCGGCGCCGGCCGGCCGGGTCGCGCTCGGCGGCGCCGGGGTGCTCGACCCGGCCAACGAGGCGGCCGAGGGGCTGCCGCACGGCGTGGCCGTGGTCAACGTCGGCGCGGGCGCGGCCGGCGCCGACACCGTCGTCCGCCTCCCCGGCGCGGACGCCACCGCCGCGACGGTGACCCGGCTCCGGCACGAGCTGTGGCGGGCCCGGCCGTCCGGATCGTCCCCACCCGCCGTCTTCCGGGGTTACGAGAACACCCGGATCGAGCAGGACGCCACCTACGCCGGGCTGCGGCCGGGCGGACGCCGCCCGCTGGCCCTGGTCGGGCGGACCGTCGACGTGCACGTCAGCAGCGCGATGTTCATCATGGACACCACACCGGGGCGGCATCTGGGCGTGGTGGGCTCCGCACCGGCCGGCGCGGACGTGCTGCGCGCCGCGACGCTGAGCCTGGCCCGCCAGCACCTGCCGGGACAGTGCCGGTTCCTGCTCGCCCCGCTGGTGGCCGGCGCCGACCCGGTGGCCGACGAGACCACCGCCGCGCTGACCGCCGGCGGCCACCCTGTCGAGCAGCTCGACGCGGACGGCCTGCGGGCACGCCTCGCCACGCTGGCGGACCCGACCCCGCCGGACCCGCCTCCGGCGGGCCGGACCTTCCTCGTCGCGTTCGGGATGGACGGTGCCGCGACGGTGCTCGGCGCGGCGACCGCGCGGACCTCCCGGCACGGCCGGGACGACCTGCGTGCCGTGCTCCGGCACGGTCCGGGCCGCGGGGTGCACCTGCTCGGCTGGTGGCGCGACGCGCGCCGGCTCGCCGACGACGTGGGCGACGCCCGGGACGGCGACGGCGTCGCCTGCCTGGTCGCCCTCGACGTCTCCGGCGGGGAGCTGCGACGGCACCTCGGGCTCCGCGACGTCACCTACACGCCCCGACCGGACCGGGCGCTGCTGGTGGACCGGCACGACCGGCGGGTGCGGCTCATCGTGCCCTTCGCCCGGCCCGCGCACGACCTCGCCGGTGGAGGCTGAGCGGTGACCTTCGAGGAGTACGCGCAGCTGGCCCGCCAGCTCGCCGAGCGGCGGCGCTCCGGCGACCGGGGTTCCGCCGCCGCCGAGCCCCACCGCGACCTGCACGCCGCCGCCGACATCCTCGACGGCCGCTTGACGGCGCAGGGGAAGCGCCTCGACCTGCTCGGCCGCGCGATCGGCGAGCCGGCCGCCCCTGCCGTACCGGTCGTGCCCGGCAGCACGTCGGGGGAGTCG
>NZ_SMKG01000344.1 GCF_004348525.1 Micromonospora sp. 15K316
CCGCTGCCCCGCACCCGGGTACGGGCCACCGTCAGGGTGGCCTCCTGCTGCACGAGGATGCCCGCCTGCCGTGCCCCGCCGAACTCGCAGGCGGTGACCGTGGCGGCGCCGCCCGCGGCGACCAGCAGCCCGTTCGCACCGCCCCGGACGGTCGTCTCCCGCATCGTGAGGGTCGCGCCGCGGGAGACCAGAGCGCCACCGCCGCGGGCCCCGTCGATCCGCGCGCCGCTCACGGTCGGGCCGGCCCGGTCGGCGACCCGCAGGCCGTACTCCGCGCAGTCGGTGATCGTGACGTTCTCGATCCCCGGACGGGCCCCGCCCTGCACCAACAGGCCGTCGCGTACGCCGTGGACGGTCACGCCGCGTACGGTGCCGGCGGCCTCCCCGTCGAAGAGCAGCGCCACGCCGCCCTCGGCGGACACCCGGCCCCCCTCGATCCGCGGCGCGGCCGAGCCGGTCACGGCCACCGCGGCGGACTCGGTGGCGCTGATCTCCCCGTCGCTGAACACGCCTGTCGCGTTCTCCAGCGCGTAGAGCCCGTGGCCGGCGCTGCCGCTGACCCGGCAGCGGGTGAGCACCGGATCGGCGGTGCCGGAGAGGACCACGCCGTGCCCTCCGACGCCGCGGAACTCGCACTCCTCGAAGGTCGGGGTGCCACCGGCGACGAAGGCGCCCGCGCCTGCGGTGTCGTGCACGGTGGTACGCACCACCCGAACCGCGGCGTTCTCCTCGACGGCCACGGCCGGACCCTCGACGGCACTGATGTCGCACGCCTCGACGCTGCCCCGGCCGCCCTTCGTGGCGAGCACCCCCGCGCCGCGCACCTCCGCCAGGGTGCAGTCGCGGAACACCGGGTCGGCGCCACCGGTGATCACGATCGCGGCGCTGCCGACGTCGCGCACCGTGGTCCGGACGACTTCGCCGGTGGCGTTCCCGTCGACCAGGAAACCCGCGCCGGCCGGGTTGCTGACCCGACAGTCGTGCAGCGCGAACGTGCCGCCTGGCACGTGCACCGCCACGATGCCCTGCCCGACGACCTCGCAGTCGGCGAGGTCGAGCCGGCCCTGCCCCACCTGGACGGCGGGCAGGTCGGCGCCGCCCCCGCGAACGGTGAGGCCGCGCAGCGTCGCGGTGCCTCGGGCGGCGAAGACCGCCACGCCGTCCCCACCGTCGACGGTGACCGTGCCCGGCCCGTCCTCCGCGGTGACGACGACGTCCCGCGTCAGCCGCAGCTGCTCGCGGTACGTGCCCGGCTGGACGACGATGGTCGCCCCGGGCGCGGCGGCCCGCACGGCCTCCTCAATCGTCGACAGGTATCCCGGATCCGTCTGGGACACCAGCAGCATGCCGTTGCTCACGCTCTCCCACCCTTGTTCGGCACGGCGGCGCCGGCCAGCTCCGCCGGCGGCTGGAAAGGACGGCCCTCGTCGTCCAGCCCGGGCGCGAAGCTCGTCGTCCGGCTCGCCCCGGTACGCGGCACCGCCCGCAGCTTGGCCAGGATCCGCTCCGAGTCGTCGCGCCCGCCACGACGCGGCTCGCCCCGATGCGCGGCGGCGAGATCCTGCAGCATCACCCGCACCGGCGCGTCACCCCCGGACGGCTCCTCGACCGCGAGCACCAGGAACCGGCTGCCCGGTTGGAAGACGGCGCCCCCGGGCGCGGTGTCGGCTGCCAGCCCGCCGAGCCGGTGGGCGCTCACCGACCAGATGGCGAACTCCACCCCGGACGGGGGCACCGGACCGGCGGCCAGGTCCACGTCGACGAACGCCGGTTCGGCGAGCACGTCACCGGGGCGGTACGCGCGCAGCTGTGCGAAATCGGCGGGGCCGGGCCGGAAGACCGGGCCGAAGACCGACGGCAACCGGCGCAGCCCGTACGTGGCCCAGCGGGTCAGCAGCTCGACCCGACCGGCTTCCTCCTCGTCGCCGCCACCACGGAGCACCTCGTTGACGTGCTCGCGT
This sequence comes from Micromonospora sp. 15K316, assembly GCF_004348525.1. Classification (GTDB taxonomy): domain Bacteria; phylum Actinomycetota; class Actinomycetes; order Mycobacteriales; family Micromonosporaceae; genus Micromonospora. The sequence goes on from NZ_SMKG01000344.1 coordinate 1,962, forward strand.
TCCCCGTCGCAGTACGCCCGCACGGCGACCAGGCCGGCCGCGAGGTCGGCGACGGCGCCCACCGCGGCCCGCAGCCCCGGCGACTCGGCCAGGGTCCGGGTGACCACCCGCGCGTACGCGTCGTACCGGCCGCCGACCGCCTGCCGCAGCGCCGCCCGGTTCGCGACAGTCAACTCCGGGTCGGCGCTCGGGAGCCAGCGTGCTCGCGGGCGTACGGAGACCGGGGCGGAATGCGCCTCGGGCGCGTGCGCCGCCGCGTCGGGGACACCGGCGTGCCCGGAGCCCGCATCGGCGGGCTCGGCGACGTCCGCCGGAGAATCGCCGGCGCCGGTGTCGAGCGGGCCGGTGGTGGGCGCGACCACCCCGGCGGGTGGGCCGGGGACGGCCGCCGGTGGACCGGGGAGGCTCACCCGGACCGGGCCGACCGGGTCGGGATCGTCCACCGCGTCGGCCTGCGGCGCGGCCGTCCCGGCGACCGGCACGACCGGGACCGGCCCGGGCGCGTCGCCGGCCACCGCGCGGGCGGCCGGCGCCTCGGCGGAGGCCGCCGGCACGGCCTGGGACGCCGTGCCGGCCGACGTGGCGGGCGGCCCGGCGGTCGCGGCGGCGGAGATCGGCGCTGGTCGCGCCGGGTCCGCCGCCGATGGCGGTGCGGGCGGCAGCAGGATCAGAGGCGCCGCGATCGGTGGTACCGCCGCGCGATCGCGCCAGCGCTCCGGATCCAGCAGCACCGCCGCCGTGGCGGTCACCGGCTCCGGCTCGGGAGCGGGCTCGGCCTCGGGCTCGGCGCCCGGTCCGGGAGCGGGGTCGGCCTCGGGCTCGGCGCCCGGCCCGGGAGCAGGACCGGCCTCCGGCCCGGCAGCGGGCTCGGCCTCCGGCCCGGGTTCGGCGCCCTTCTCGTCGGTCGCTCCGGCCGAGGGCCGGTCCGCGACGGCTGATCCGGTCTCCGGACGGTCGTCGAGCGGCGGGTGCTCCGGGTCCACTCCGGACACCGTTGCGGGCTCGTGGCCCGTTCCCGGGCCCGTTCCGGGTTCCGGCTGCCGGCCGGACGGTTCGGACGAGTTCGGCCGGGCGGACGGGCCCGGCCGGACCGTCGAATCCGGCCGGCTCGGCATGTCCGGTGCCGCGGCCTTCCCGTCCGCCAGGGCCGGATCGGTGACGGGTGCGCCGGCCGACCGCGGGGCGACGGCGGGCGGAACGGTCCGGCCCGCCGCGGTGGGCGGCCGGTCGGCGGGGGTGAGGCGACGGCCGACCGTACCGGGCAGCGGCGGCAGCACCTGGCCGACCTCTCGGACCTGCCGCGTCGGTCGCCCGTCGCCCGATCGGGCGCGCCGGGGACTCCACCGGCGGAAGACGCCGGTGGTGCGCAGCAGCCCGCTGCTGGCGTGCTGCACCTCCGCGTCGGCGGCGTAGACCTCGACCGCCAGCGCGTCCGCCAGGCCGCCGTAGAGCAGGTCGGCCGCCGGCCCGGCGACGGTCACGCCGCGGGACAGGAGCACGACCGGTCGGCGCGGGTCCGGGCGGCAGGCCGCGACCAGCTTCGCGAAGCTTCGCGGCGGGGTCGGCCGGCCACCGACCCGGAAGCCGGTCGCGTCGACTGTCACCTCGACGAGGAAGCCGACAAGCGCCGGGGCGGGCGGGTCGGTCGGTTCGTCCACGAACGACCAGCCCGCACGGGTACGAACACCCGGGAGGTCGGGTGGCGGGGCGGCGGCCTCGCCCGGCGGCAGCCGATTGGGCGTGGAACGGGGCGGCAGCCAGACGAGGGGCGGACGTTCACGCGGCAGGGCGACGACGCCGTCCTCCCGGGACACGAGCCACCACGGTCCCCCGTCCGGCCACCGGGCGGGTACCACCCGCGGCGCCGGCGCCGCCCCGGCCGGCTCCGACGCGGGGACCGCCTCGGTCGGCTCGGGCTGCGCGACGGCCGCAGTCTCCGGTGGCAGCGCGACGACCAGCGGTGGCGGAACCGGCATGGCCGCCGCCTGCGGCAGGGTCACCGCCACCGGGACCGACTCGGCTTCGACCGGTCCGGGCAGGGCCGGCGCGGCCGGGAGCGGGACCGGCTCGATGCCGTCCGGGGCCGGGGGCGCTACCGGCTCGATGCCGTCCGGGGCCGGGAGCGGGACCGGCTCGATGCCGTCCGGGGC
>NZ_SMKG01000345.1 GCF_004348525.1 Micromonospora sp. 15K316
CCACCGCGTCGCCCACCGACACCACCCGCTGCGCCTGCCCCCGACCGCCCGGCGCCGGCAGCTCCGCCCGCCGCCACACCAACCCGTCCGGGGAGGTCCACGCCAGCGGCGCCAACGCCGTCCCGCCGGCCGGCGACACCGCACCCACCACCAGCCAACCCGAACCGGTGGCCAACCCGTCGTACGCCGCCGTCCGGCCCCGCCGGTCACCGGCCAGCTCGGGCAGCCCCTCACGCAACGTGAACTCCCGGCCGTCCGGGGAGGCCCATACCGCCGCCCCGTCGACCCGCGACCCGACGATCAGCCAGCCGCACGGACCGGCCACCAACCGGGCCGCGCTCACCGCCCGGGGACCACCGAACCGCTCGAACGGCGCCGCCACCTCCCGGACCGCCCCGTCGGCACCCTCGACCCAACCGCCGATCCGCGGATTGCCGTGCACCCCGCCGCTCACCGTCCCGAGCGCCGCCAGCCGGGCGTCTCGGCACGCGGCGGCGTAGAGCACGTGCCGCCGGCCGTAGAAGCTCGACGGCACCAGCCGCGACACCGACCAGGTCACGCCATCGGCGCTCGACCAGACCGCCGGCCGGGTCGCCCCCGCCGGATCCGCCACCCCGCCCACCACGTACCACCGGCCCGCACACGCCGTCGCGTCCCGCAGCAGCGGCCGGCCCGGCACACCCGGCGGCGCCGGCAGCGTCACCGGCCGCCAGGTCGGGTGAACCGGTCGCGGAACGTCGCCGTCGACCGAGGTGGCGTGCCCGCAGCCGGTGAGGAGCACGGCGATCAGGCCGAGCACCACCATCACGGGCCGGACGGACACGCTGCCTCCTGCTCGGCCGCGAGATCGACGCCGCATCAGATGCTATCGATCGGGATCGGCCGCGCGCTCCCCCGCCCGGTCGACCCGGCTCCGAGGCCGGGCCGACCGTCGATCAGGACGCTGGGCGCGGCGCCTCGCCGCCGGCGGTCTCCACGAGGATCCGCTCGGCGACCTCCTTCATGGTCATCCGGTGGTCCATCGCGGTGCGCTGGATCCACTTGAACGCCTGCGGCTCGGTCATCCCGTAGGTGGTCATCAGGGCCCCCTTGGCCCGCTCCACCGCCTTGCGGACCTCCAGGCGGTCGGTCAGCCCGGCCACCTCCGCCTCCAGCGCGGCGACCTCGGAGTAGCGGGAGAGCGCGATCTCCACCGCCGGGACCAGGTCACTCTTCTGGAAGGGCTTGACGAGGTACGCCATCGCGCCGGCCGCCCGGGCCCGCTCGACCAGATCCCGCTGGCTGAACGCGGTCAGGATGATCACCGGGGCGATCCGGGCGCCGGCGATCCGCTCGGCCGCCGCCAGCCCATCCATGATCGGCATCTTGATGTCGAGGATCACCAGGTCGGGCTTGAGTTCCTCGGCGAGGCGGACGGCGGTCTCGCCGTCACCGGCCTCGCCCACGACCTCGTAGCCCTCCTCGACCAGCATCTCGGCGAGGTCCAGCCGGATGAGCGCCTCGTCCTCGGCGATCAGTACCCGCCTGCGCTCGGCATCCGTCTGCGTCTCGGCCACCCCTACCCCCACCAGTCGCACGCGACACCCGCCCAGCCGGGTGTCGCCGCCCTTAGCGTAGTGGGTACCCTATGAGTGGCCGCCAGAGCATTCCGCGCGGATGTCCCCGTATTCCAACCGGTAGAGAAACGGAGCTCAAACCTCCGACAGTGTGGGTTCGAATCCCACCGGGGACACCGAAATGTCGTACATCCGTTCGAGGATGGATTCGTGCATCCTCCTGAAATCCGCGCTCACGCACGAAGGCTCTACCTCTCCGGCGCGAACGTGGCGGACGTGGCCCGGAGCGTTGGTGTCTCCTACCGCACGGTGTGGGACTGGTGCCGGACACGACCGGAGCCGGCGCTCCAGGGAACGGCCCTCCGCTGCTTCCGCTGTCGGCCTGACCACAATCCGACAGATCAACGAGCGTACGCGTATTTGCTCGGTCTCTATCTGGGCGACGGCCATCTCGTCACCACCGCCCGCGTGCCGGTGCTGCGGATCATTTGCAGTAACAGTTGGCCCAATTTGATCGACGCGTGCGAGCAGGCCATGAAGGCGGTGCTGGCCGGGGCCGTGCAACGCGTCCAGAAGCAGGGGTGCGTCGGCGTGCAGAGCTACGGCACCCACTGGCCCTGTCTGCTTCCGCAGCACGGGCCGGGCAAGAAGCACGAGCGGCCCATCGTGCTGGCCGGGTGGCAGCGGGAGATCGTGGCCGCCCACCCGGGCGACTTCGCGCGGGGGCTGTTCCACTCCGACGGCTGCCGGGTCGGCAACCGGGTGACGGTGCGAGGAAGGGAGTACGTCTACCCGCGCTACCTGTTCACCAACGAGTCGGCCGACATCATCGACCTCTGCCGGTGGGCCCTCGACCTGCTCGGCGTCGCCTGGCGGATGAACCGGCGCAACTCGCTGTCGGTGGCCCGGCGGGAGGCGGTCGCGACGCTCGACCGGCACGTCGGTCCCAAGTCGTGAGTTCAGCCGGATGTCCGGGCGGTGGTATTTATTCGTCGCCGGCCGTCGGGCAGGCTGGTGGCGTAGCGGCGGCAGGGCATGCCACCGCGTCCTGCCCGGCCACTGGCTCGCGCAGGGTGAGCCGGGCGAGGAACGGGCGGAGGTGCGGCGGTGAGGGTTGTCGTCTTCGGCGCGACCGGCATGGTGGGGCAGGGTGTGCTGCGGGAGTGCCTGCTCGCCGACGACGTGACGAGTGTGCTGGTGATCGGGCGGACGCCGACCGGCCGGCGACACCCGAAGCTCCGCGAGATCACGGTGCCCGACGTCGGCGAGCTGGCCGGGGTCCGCGACGAACTCTCCGGGGTCGACGCCTGCTTCTACTGCCTGGGCGTCTCCTCGCTCGGCGTGGACGAGGCGACCTACACCCGGATCAGCCACGACTACCCGGTGGCGGCGGCCCGGCTGCTGGTCGAGGTGAGCCCCGCCGCGACGTTCGTCTACGTCTCCGGGGTCGGCACCGACTCTTCCGAGCGGGGGCGGGTGATGTGGGCGCGGGTCAAGGGCCGCGCCGAGAACGCCGTGCTCGATCTGCTGCCCAACGGCTACGCGGCGCGGCCCGGCTTCATCCAGCCGACCCACGGCGTGGTGTCGAAGACCCGCTGGTACCGGCTCGGGTACGCGATCACCCGGCCGCTCTTCCCGGTGCTGCGCCGGCTCTTCCCGAACCAGGTGACCACCACGGACCGGCTCGGTCGGGCGATGCTGCGGGTGGCCCGGCAGGGCTCGCCCCGGCGGGTGCTGACCGGCCCCGATCTGGCCTGACCGGCGGGTGGCGGATGGTGCGCCCGGCGGTCAGCCGATCAGGGCGAGCGCCTGCGCCAGGTCGGCCCGGAGGTCCTCCGGGTCCTCGAGGCCGACCGAGATCCGCAGTAGTCCCCCGTTCGGCTTGGCGTCGCCGGCCACCGGACGGTGGGTGAGGGAGGCGGGGTGCTGGATGAGGGTGTCCACGCCGCCGAGGGAGACCGCGTGGGTGATCAGGCGGCAGGCGCCGGCGACGGTCGCGGCGGCGGGCGCGCCGCCGCGTACGTCGATGGCGAGGAGGCTGCCGGTGCCGCTCATCTGCCGACCGACGAGCCCGGCCGGGTCGTGCAGGGACGGGTGGTACGCCTGCTCGACGGCGGGGTGGTCGGCGCACCAGCCGGCGAGTTTCTCCGCGGCGGCCTGTTGGGCGCGTACCCGGATCGGCAGGGTCTGCAGGCCACGGTGGAGCAGGTACGCCCCGAGCGGGTGGAGGATCGCGCCGGTGACCGCGCGGACCTGCCGGAGCCGGGCCGCCCAGTCGGTGTCGCAGGCGACGACGCCGGCGAGGACGTCGCCGTGGCCGCCGATGCTCTTGGTGGCGCTGTGCAGGACGAGGGTGGCACCGTGCCGGGCGGGCCGCTGGAGCACCGGGGTGGCGACGGTGTTGTCGACCAGGAGTGGGACGTCGCCGGCGGCCTGGGCGAGGGCGGCGATGTCGACGAGGTCGCAGGTGGGGTTGGCGGGGGTCTCGACGATGACGCTG
>NZ_SMKG01000346.1 GCF_004348525.1 Micromonospora sp. 15K316
GGGTAGGGCGGGGTTCAGCGGAAGAAGGCGCGGAGCACGGCGGAGGTCTCGTTCTCCAGCACTCCGCCGTAGACCTCGGGACGGTGGTTGAGCCGGCGATCGCGCAGCACGTCCCAGAGCGAGCCCACCGCGCCGGTCTTCGGCTCCCAGGCGCCGAAGACCACTGTCGAGACCCGGGCCAGCGCCAACGCGCCGGCGCACATCGTGCAGGGCTCCAGCGTGACCACCAGCGTGCAGCCCTCCAGCCGCCACCGCCGCAGTCGCTGCGCCGCCCGACGCAGCGCCAGCACCTCGGCGTGCGCGGTCGGGTCGCCGGTCAGCTCGCGCTCGTTACGCCCGACGGCCAGCTCGGTCCCGTCCGGCCCGTAGAGCACCGCGCCGACCGGCACGTCCTCGACGGCGGTGTCGCCGTCACCGGGGCCGCCGGTCGCCGGGCCGGTGACCGCGACCTCCAGCGCCCGGCGCATCCACAGCTCGTGTCGCTGCCGCCGTCCCGGCTCGCCCGGATCGGCCAGTCCCTCGTCGGCACCCGGCCCGACCCGCCCGACGCGGCCGGGCGTGGGCTGCCCGGGGCGTACGGTCTCGAAGGCCGGATCGGTGGCGTCCGCCGGTTCACCACCCGAGGGGAGAAGCGGCGCGTCACCCGCCGGCTCAGACCTCACGCAGCTCCTCGACCTCGTCGGCGCAGCCCAGCACCTGGCAGACCTCGGCGGTCACGTCAGCGGGCAGCAGCCCCTCCTCGGCGCAGAGCGAGAGCAGCTTCTGCGCGGAGATCCCGAGGTCGGCGAGGAGGTCCGCGTCGCCGACCGGATCGGCCTCGGGGTCGACGGCCGGCTGCTCGCTCTCCTCCTCGCCACCGCCGCCGGAGCGGGGCTCGTCCACCTCGTCCAGCCCGGTGACGGAGGTCTTCAGGTCACCGACGAGCAGCGCGCCCAGCCGGGACTCCTCCGCGTACGCCGAGTCGGAGCCGAAGACGCGCAGGTCCTCACCCTCGTCGAGACGCATGATCACCAGGTATGTGTCGTCGGCCTCGACGAAGAGCAGCGACAGGTCGGCGTCCTGATCGACGTCCCGCAGCCGATCCGCGACCTCGTCGATGTCGGCGGCCCCTCGCAGGTTCACCTCGGCGGCCGTCCAGTCGCCCTCAACGCGCACCACGGCCGCAGCGAAGTACGACACGTTCCCCCCAATTACCTCGGCACAGCACGCCGCCTCGTTACGCGTGCACGTTAGCCGGTCGGGTCGGCGGGCGGCCGGTCAACGCCCCGAAGGGCCTGTCAATCCTGACAAAGTCATGGCCGTCTCAGCCGGCCAGCCGCCGCCTCGTGGCGATGAGCTGCCGCAGCCGCTCGGTACGCAGCCGTTGCGGGCGTTCGCGCTGGCGTACCGCCCGGGCCCCGGCCAGATCGGCGAGGAGTTGCAGGCGGCGGCGGCTGCGTTCGGGGTCGAGCCGCGGTGTGGTCCAGGCCATGACGCCGAGCGTGCCGAGTCCACCGGCGCACGTCAAGCCGGGTTCCGGAGCGCAGCCGACCGACCACGCGACGCAGTCACCAGAGCGGCCAGTTCCCGCTGGTCGCCCACCGTACGGCCACCACCGCGGCGGCGATGCTCCACCCGCCGGCGGTCACGATGGCGATCCCGGCGGCAGCCCCCCGATCGCCGTGGCGGACCAGCACCAGGGCCGCGAGCCAGGCCAGCAGCCCGGCCAGCAACGTCCACCAGGCGTAGCTCGCGACATCGGTGCCGAGCAGCCCGAACAGCACCAGCCAGACGGCGGTCGCGCCGCCCCCCACCGCCACGCCGATCCCGGTGACCGGGTGCGGCTCGCGGTAGGTGGGCCGGGCGGGCGGCCCGGCCGGAAAGAGCCCCGAGGGGATACGCGCCGGTGGCCGGTACCCGGCACCCGGGTCGTACGGAAGGGGCTGCTGCCCGCTCGTCACGCCTCGCCTCCCCTCGGCCGGAACGCTCGTTCCACCGTACCGACTCTGCCAGGATGACCGGATGCCGTCGCCGACGATCAGACGCCGCGCGTACCCGGTCCCGCTGCTCCTCACCGCGCTCCTCGCGGCGGGCTGCGCGTCGACCCGACCGGGGGTGCCGCCCGGCGGCACGACACCGAGCCCACCGGGCGCACCGGCCAGCGCGGACCAGCCCGCCGCACCGGATCCGACCGGCTCGGTCCCGCCGCGCAGCACTGCGGCGCCGCCGGCTACCCCCCGCCTCGACTCCCGGCACGTCTTCCCGGTCCGCTCCGGCAAGGTCGCCTACCACAAGACCCACTCCGGCTACCCGGCGACGGACATCTTCGCCGACTGCGGTGAGCCGGTCGTCGCGGTCACCGACGGGACGATCCTCGAGGTGAGCCGGGTGGACCGGTTCGACAAGCGGGGCCCGCTCGGGCCGAACAACGGCGGGCTGTCGGTGTCCCTGCTCGGTGACGACGGGGTGCGGTACTACGGCTCGCACCTGAGCGCGATCGCGGGTGGCGTGGCCGCCGGCGTCCGGGTCGGCGCCGGTCAGAAGCTGGGTGAGGTGGGCCGGACGGGAAATGCGAACAACGTTTGCCACCTGCACTTCGGCATCTCCCCGCGCTGCTCGGGTCAGGACGGTTGGTGGATCCGGCGTGGCGTGATCTGGCCGGCGCGCTACCTCGACTCGTGGCGAAAGGGTGGCAACCGGGGCCCGGCCGCCGAGGTCACCGCCTGGCAGCGGCGGCACGGCTGCCCGAAGGCTCCCTGATCGACGCCGCGGCGACTAGGTTCGACGGAATGAAAGCCCGGGACCCCATCGCCGACCTGCGGCGGATCGCGTTCCTCCTGGAGCGGGCGAACGAGGCGACCTACCGGGTGCGGGCGTTCCGGTCCGCGGCCAAGACGCTCGCCGCCCTGCCGGCGACGGAGGTGGCCGAGCGGGCGAGGGCCGGCACCCTCACCGAACTCTCCGGCGTCGGCGACGTCACGGCCCGTTGCGTGGCCGAGTCGCTCACCGGCGAGGAACCGGTCTACCTGCGCCGACTGCTCGCCACCGAGGGCAGCGACCTGGACGCCGAGGCGACCGCCCTGCGTACGGCGCTGCGCGGCGACTGCCACACGCACTCCGACTGGTCGGACGGCGGATCGCCGATCGAGGAGATGGCGCTGGCCGCGGTGGAGCTGGGGCACGAGTACGTGGTGCTGACCGACCACTCGCCCCGGTTGACGGTTGCCAGGGGGCTGACCGCCGACCGGCTGCGCCGCCAGCTCGACCACGTGCGGAAGGTGAACGAGGCGCTTCCCGAGGGGTTCCGGATCCTCACCGGCATCGAGGTGGACATCCTCGCCGACGGCTCCCTCGACCAGGACGAGAAGCTGCTGGCGCGACTCGACGTGGTGGTCGGCTCGGTGCACAGCGGCCTGAACGACGAGCGGGCGAAGATGACCCGGCGGATGCTGACCGCGATCGCCAACCCGCACCTGGACGTCCTCGGGCACTGCACGGGGCGGATGGTCTCCTCCCGACCGGCCGGTGTCACCGGGCCGGGCGACCGTGGGCACCGGGCCCGTACCCGCAAGGAGAGCGACTTCGACGCGGACGCCGTCTTCGCCGCCTGCGCGGAGCACGACGTGGCCGTGGAGATCAACTCACGGCCGGAGCGGCAGGACCCACCGAAGCGGCTGATCCGCCGCGCGCTGGAGGCGGGCTGCCGCTTCGCCATCAACACCGACGCCCACGCGCCCGGTCAGCTGGACTGGCAGCGGTTCGGCTGCGAGCGCGCGGCCCGCTGCGGCGTCCCCGCCGACCGCGTGATCAACACCTGGCCGGCGGAGCAGCTCGTCGACTGGGCCCACTCCCACGCCTGACCCCATCCCGGTGATCAAGAGGTCGCCGTCACGGCGGGCGCCTGATCTGACGCAAGGCTCTTGATCACCGGGGGTGGGTGGGG
>NZ_SMKG01000347.1 GCF_004348525.1 Micromonospora sp. 15K316
CGAGACGACCGCGGGCAAGGTGGCGGCGGTCAAGGCCGCGGTGCCGGACCTGTTCGTCAACGCCCGCACCGACGTGTGGTGGCTGGGCGTACCCGATCCGCTCGACGCCGCCGTGGAGCGGGTCCGGCGGTCGTCGGCGTCCCTCATCCGGCGCGGCTACCCGAGCCGGGGAGCCGGAAACCCGAGGGGCTCAGTCGGTGGCGGGGCGCGCGCCCGCGACGAAGGAGTCGAGCGCCGTGCCGTGCAGCACGACGCCCGGCAGGGGGTCGCGGGCGGCGACGGCGGAGAGCCGAGCCACCGGCAGCCGGCCGGGGCGTGGGCTGGCCGCGAGCACCAGGTTGCCGTACCGGCGGCCGCGCAGCATCCGGCGGTCGGCGATCAGGCAGACGTCGGCGAAGACCGCGCGCAGCGTGGCGACGTGCACCCGGGTCTGCACCAGCGGCGGCAGGTCGGTGACGTTGACCAGGTAGCCGCCGTCGGGGCGTAGCGCCCGGGCCACCTCGGTGACGAACTCGACGGTGCGCACGTGCGCCGGCATCCGGGCGCCCCGGAAGATGTCGGCGAAGACCAGGTCGTACCGGTCCGGGGCCTCGGCGGCGACGGCCGCCCGCGCGTCGTCGACCCGGACGTGCACCTCCGGCGGGAGCGCGGGCAACCCCCGGGCGACCAGTTCGACCACCGCGGGGTCCCGCTCGATCACCAGCTGGGTCGAGCCCGGCCGGGTCGCCGCCAGGTATCGGGGGAGGGTGAGCGCGCCACCGCCGAGGTGCAGCGCGCTGACGGCGGCGCCGGTGGGGGCGGCGAGGTCCGCCACCGCGGCCATCCGGCGGACGTACTCGAAGTGCAGGTACCGGGGGTCGTCGACGTCGACGTACGACTGCTCGACGCCGGCGGCGAGGAGCAGGCGCCCGGTGCGCCGCACCGGGTCGGTGACCAGCTCCAGCCGGTCGGTGCGGTCCATCCGGGCACGCTATCCGACGGCGGGAGCACCGCGGTGACGGAACCGGCGGGCCGGTTTCGGCCCGCCGGTCCGCGCGGTCAGCCGCTGGCCATCCCGGCGCCCGCCTCGTCGATGGCGGCGTCGATCTGCCGGGCGAGGTCGACGTCCTGTGCGGTCACCGCGCCGGCCTGCCGGGACCGTACGGTCAGCACGGCCGCCGTCGGGCCGGGCCGGGCGATCGCCGGCGCGCGCCCGGTCTCCTGCCGGAGTCGATCGATGCGCGCCAGCACGCGGTCGAGGTTGTCCGCGGGCAGCGCGACCACCCGGTGCAACCCCTCGCTGCCGCCCGACCAGTACGGCATGTCGGCGAGCACGGCCGCCAGCTCGGTCTCGGTGAGCGGCGGCGTCGAGGTGTTCGCCCCGACCACGCCGCCGCCGACCGGGGTCGGCTCCAGCAGCTCCCGCAGGCCGTCGGGGACGTGCAGCGACTCGATCAGGTCACCGTCGGCGTCCGCGAGCGCGGCGAGCGTCGCCTCCGCCTGGTAGCGGGCCTCTTCCGGGGTGTTGCCGCTGATCCGCCCCACCTCGGCCAGGAAGCCGGACAGGTCGCGGTGTCGCTCGATCCCGTCCACCGGCAGCACGTCGCGCAGCGACGCGGGCACGGCGGCGAGCAGCCGACGCCGTTCCCCCTCGTCCAGCGCGAACGCCAGCACCAGCACGGTCGCCTCGGCGCCCACCTTGGCGGTACGGAAGTCGACACCCGCTCGACGCCGAACGTCGTCGACGAGGGTGTGGTAACCCATCGCCGAGGTACCGCCGCCGTTCGCGCCGGTCGCCGGGCGGGGCGGCGGGCTCGCCGGCACCCCGGCCTGCGGCGGGGAGGGACCGCCCCGGGTGCTGTCCTGCTTGTGCCGGCTGCCGGCGGGCGGCGGGCCGGCGCGCTTGCCCCGGTCGAGGCTGGTGAGCTGCTTGGAGGCGCTCAGGCTCACGCCGGTCTCGCTCGGCTGCCGGCCCTGTTCGCGGGCCTGCCGGGCGAGGGCGCGGCGGCGCTGGTTGTCGCCCTCCATCTGCTTGCGCATGGTGGCGCTCCTTCTCCTGGGGATCGTGGTTCCGCCTCGCGTTCCCGGCCTCGCCGACCACGAAACGGACGCGACCGGCCGGGCGCGGTCCCTCGCGGCGGCGGCTTCATCCGGCGGGGGTGAGGGGCGATCACCCGTCCGGGCCGCATGATCGGGCCAGGACCTGGAGTTCTTCCGAGGTACGCGGAAGGGAAGGTCGTCATGAAGCGGATCGTCGAGATCGTCCCGGCCCGGCCGGGTTGGTACGCCCGCTGGCAGATCGCACCCGAAGCCACCCGCTGCTACCCCGTGAGCCTGTGGGCTCTGCTGGAAGAGGCCGACGGTACCGGCCGGGAGGTCATCGGGGTCGACTGCATCGGCCAGTGGCCGGGCGCGGACGACAACGAGGCGGGTGCGGAGTTCGTCCGCTACCTGTTCCAGACGCCCGATTCCGGCCCACCCGAGGACGCCGAGCCGCCGCCCTCCGCGGCCGAGCAACGCTCCGGCGGTCCGCGGCTGCAACCGGTCACCGCGACCTGAAGGCCCTCCTCCGGCCCCTGACCCTTGGTCCCAGGGTCGGGGGCCACCCCGCGCGCCGGGCCGCCCCGTCAGCGGGGCGGCCCGCGCCGGGGCTCGTCGCCGATCGGTCGACGTCCGGGCCGCCACCTATACTTGCCGAACGGCAAACGTCGGTTCGGAGCCCGGTCGGCCCGATGTCGTGGAATGGCTCCGGATCGGCTAGATTTCCCCGCCAGCACATGACCGCGATGTCCCGTTCCCGCCAGACCAGAGGCAGGTAGCTCATGGGCGCAGACAGCCCGAACCCGGTCCGCATCCTCGTGGTGGACGACGACCCGGGCGACGTGCTCATGATCGAGGAGGCCCTGCAGGAGTCCGACGTCGAGAAGGTCATCGACGTGGTGGGTGACGGCGAGGAGGCGATGGAGTTCCTCCGCGGTGAGGGCCGGCACACCGGAGCCCTGCGCCCGGACGTCATCCTGCTGGACCTGAACATGCCGCGGATGGACGGTCGGCAGGTGCTCGGCGCGGTCAAGCAGGACGAGGATCTGCGGACGATTCCGGTAGTGGTGCTCACCACGTCCAACGCGGACACGGACGTGATCGGCAGCTACACCCTCCAGGCGAACGCGTACGTCACGAAGCCGATCGACCTGGACGACTTCAACGGCGTGGTGCACCGGATCGACGAGTTCTTCGGCCGGGTGGTCGTGCTGCCCAAGCGTCCCTGACGGGAAGCTTGAGCGGTCGCGTCGGCGGCACCTCGCTGCCGCCCGCATGCCGAACAATTTTTCCGAAGCCCCGCGGCGGCACGCGGCAGCGTCGAGGATCCAGGTGGGAACGTATTTCCAGCTGCCTGGGGGGCGACAGCATGAGGTTTCCCGTCGTTGAGATCGGCTACGACCAGCAACAGGTGGATTCCTGCCTCGACGAGCTGGCGGTGCGGTTGACCCGGCTCGCGGCGTGGGCGGAGAGCGCCGGGGGAGCCGGTCGAGAGTGGGACCGGATCCGGCAGGAGGCGACCGGGCTCTGCGGTCTGCTGCGCCGGCTCGATCCGGACGACGCGGCGGTGGTCGGGCTCGCCGTCGGGCAGGTGCAGCGGGAGGCCGCCGAGATACTGGCGCTGGCGCGCTCGGAGCTGGACGCCGCCCGCGAGGAGGCCCGGCAGGTACGCGAGCGGGCGTACGCCGACGCCGTGCAGGCGCGCCGGGAGTTCGAGGCGGCGCTGCACGCCCGCCGCCGGCGGGTGGCGCGGGTGGACGAGCTGCTCGACGGGGTGGGCGTGGAGCCGGTGCCCGCCGACACGCCGACCGCGGCGGCCGGTTCCACGGTCCCCGCCACCCGGCTGGGCGTCGGCGGTGCGGTCGAGTCGCCGGG
>NZ_SMKG01000348.1 GCF_004348525.1 Micromonospora sp. 15K316
GTTCTCGGGTTGGCGGTGGTGGGATCGTCAGCGGTGGCCGGTGAGGTCGCACGACGGCTGTTGCCGGTCGCGTCGTGCGGTGCTCGCGGGTCCATGTCGTGCTGGTCGTTGCCGGACGGCTCGACCGGCGAGCGCTCCCACGTGGTGGTGGTCGCTGGTGACGGTGTCGGCGGATTTTCGGTGGGTGTGGTCCCGCCGCCGTTGGGCGGCTGGGCGTGGGGTGCGGCTTCGGTGTGAGCTGATGCGGGCGGGTGGCCGGTGTGGGCTTCGGTGAGGGTCGCGAGAAGGTCGACGGTTTCGGCGGGGTTGAGCACGGTGAGGCGACCGACGCCGGTGTGTGTGCCGCGCGGGGTGGCGCTGTCGGTGACCCTACCGGCGGTGGAGATCTCGATGCTGTCGCCGTCGGGCCATGCGCCGAGTAGCACCCCGTGGATGTTCAGGTGGTGGCCCTGGGCGAGCAGGGCGGCGACGCGGGCACGTTCGTGGCGGCCGATGGGCCCGGCCAGCAGCATGACCGGCGGAAGAGGCTCCTCGTAGGGGTCGGCGGCGCGCAGGTCGGCCACGGTGGGCACGTCGTGCTGGTCGAGCAGGCGGGTGCGGTGCATCGTGTGCTGTTCGAGGATTGCCAGGGCGCCGGCGAGGTCGTCGGTGACGGTCAGCCTCGGCGTGGAGGGTAGGTGGTCAGCGGCGTCGCCCAACAGGGTCACGGCGGTCGGTGCCGGCATGACGACCTGGGTGCGGGCGTCGGGCGTGGTGTCGGTTGCCAGGGCGGCGATGAGGAGTCCTCGGGCGGCGGCCTCCGCGCCGGGCCCTGTCAGGCCCAGCCCTGCCGGCGGCCACGCGGCTAGTGAGAATGCGAGAGCCGGCACGGGAGTGTCCGCATCCGGTGCGTTGTGGTCATGGCTGTCCGGTCCGGGGGCGCCGTCCTCGGTGAGAACGTTGGCGTGGTGAGGGCCGCCGGTGTCGCCGTGATGGGTGGGCTGCGTGCCGTCATCGACGGCATCGTGGGCTGGATGTCCGGCGTCCTGGGGTGCCATGCGAGCGCCCTTGGCGGCCCGGCGGAGGCCGCGACGGATGTGCCGTACCACGTGCGGCATGGTCCTGAGGTCCGTGTCGTCGAGGTGGGGCCGCGGCGAGGGTTTGCCGGGCATGTAGCGGTGTTGCCGGTGTGCCCAGACGAGCGCGACTGCGGCGGCGATGGCCAGCGCGACACCGAGGTCGAGCCAGCTACCACTGGGCAGCCGCACGCCCCGCGTGGTCTCTCCCGCCTCGCGGCGAGAGTCCGCCGCGGGGTCAGTGCCGTCGGCGGCGTTGCCGCTCACGCAATCAGGTTCGGTCAGGCCGGTGCCGGATGGCGTCGGGGCCGTGGTGGTGGCGGAGCCTGGCGTCGGGCCGAGCGTCGGCCCGGCCGACGGGCGCGAGTCAGTGCCATCGGGTGGTGGCGGGTTGGGGCTGTCGGTGGAGGGCCGCTGCGGCGTTGACCCGTTCGACGGGCCGGGCTGTCCCGGACCGTCGGCGGGCAGTTTCAGGGTCCACCCGGGCCGGATGATATTCGGGTCGCGCAGTGTGCCGCCGACGTCGGGGAAACGGTGACCGCGGTTGAGGGCGAAGATTTCCGGCCACCGGTCCGCGTCTCCAAGCTGACGCTTGGCGATCTTTGACAAGCTGTCGCCGCGTTCGACGGTGTAGACGGATGGCTGGTTTGTTGGTCGTGTCTCTTGCCGCTCTCGGTGGCTCTGCGCGGTGGCCGTGGAGCTGGCCTGGCTGGCTTGCGCGTCACCGTCGACGGTCGCGGCAGCGGCGGGTGGGCCGGCGTGTGCGGCGGCGCCCGCGACGGTGGTCACGGCGGTCGTCCCGAGCAGCGCCGCGGCGAGACCCTGCACAGGTCCCGGAAGCCGGAACGTAGGTGTGGCGCGTAGCCGGCGGGCCAGCGCGGTGTAAGCGCGCGTTAGGACGGCCGTGGCCAGCAGCAGCCACAGCATGAGCACGCCGCCACCGGCTAGGACCGCGACGAGATCGGGGCCCATCGGCTTCGCGATCCACTGCCGGACAACGGCCGTTGACGGGACCTCGGGCGCCCATACGCCGGCGGCGGCGAGGACAACGGGCACGGCTGCCGTGCACAGAACAGACGTGACTACGGCTGGAACAACAGGTCGTGATGTCACCTAGCCTCCTTCGCCCGCAGCTGGCGCCCAGCCGGCGAAGGCCGATGCCTACGGTTGCGGCTGATGCGATGCGGTGACGCTACGGCTGTCGATGCCGCTGGAGATCGAGATGACGTCTCACAGGACCTCACACCACCTCACACGACCTCACACCCGCAGGTCACAGGGGGGTGCTAGGAAGGCACCACAGGAGCAGGGCAGGGCGACATGGCTCGTTCTGAGTACGGGTTGGCCCCGACGTAGCGACGTCGAAAGTAGGCGAGGGCCGACTCTTCTCGCTCCGTCCCACGCGATTGAGACCTGCCGCCTGCCGCATTTCACAGCGTTCGGTATGGCCGCACGAGGTCATGACGTAGCGACAACGGCGGCACCCGGCCTCATCCGCGCAGGCGGAAGTCGGGCGCCCTGGCACGTTATTGGCCTGGGATCATGGCGCGGTGAGTCAGTACTTCCAGGTCGGCGAGCTTGTGTTGTGGAATCCGTCGAACACGGTCGCGCAGCTGTTCGCCCGCATGAGCGAAGCGATGGTGCCGGTTGCCGCGTGTCCGTCAGGTGTCGGACCGGACACCGGGCGGGACGAGTACGAGGTCGACCCGGACATCTTCGCGGCGTTCGTGGACGCGCTGACGACGCGGTATCTGTCGACGAACCACCCCACCCTCACGGCGATGCTTGAGGGGTACTTACCGGCCGCGCTCGTGATGGTCCAGCGCAGCGGGCGTGACGTGCCGGCGCTTGGACGGCCGATCGCACGGGACAACCGGGATGTCTCACTCAACCGCGACGCGTTCGACCCGGACGGCGATCGGCAGCGTCTCCTGGATCTGGCGGAGCGTCACGCGCGGGCGATGCCCCGCTGAACCGCCGTCAACGCCGCATGAGTGCTTCAGCCGTCGCCAGGCAACGGTTAGGAGCTGGTAACGGCGGCGCCGTTAAGGCCTGCGTCCCCAGCGCGCATGTCAACATGGCCCAGGCCCGCTTCCATGAGACGCCGAGTGAAGCCCTCGTGTAGCTCGGCAGCTGCGTCCTGCTCGCCGAGCGCGGCGAGGCATTCCATCGCGCGCGCGTGCAGATCGGCGTTGGAGGGATCGATGCAGATAGCTCCTTGGAGTAGGTCCAAGGCGTGGTGGGGCCCGGAGGCGGCGGCGAGGGCTACGTAGGCGTCGATGATGTGGCGGCGGATGCTCTCGCGGATGGGGTCGAGCCAGGGCCAGGTGCGGCCGGCGGCGAGGTCACCGGTGTAGGTGTCGATGACGGCCTGCCGGGCGTCTGTGATGTCGGTGACGGCGGTCGCGGCGTGCTGGGCTGCGGCGTATAGGCGCCACAGGTCGACGTCGATCTGGCTGGGGTTGAGGCGGTAGCGGTCGTCGGCGTGATCGATGAAGTTCAGCCCGCAGGCGGTGCGGATGCTGCCACGGAGTTCGCTGAGGGTGGTGTAGAGGCGGCCGCTGAGCGATCGGCGGGGCAGGCTCGGCCAGATGGCGTCGGTGAGCTGCCGGGTGTCGGCTCCGTCGGGGTGGGTGGCGAGCAGGACGAGGACTTGGACGGCGGCGCCGCGGCGGATGTTCAGCGGTTCGCCGTCGATGAGCAGCGTCGGCTCGCCCAAAGCCCGCAGCTCCAGCCGCCGGTTGGCGGCCGTTGGACGGGGCAGGAGCTGCTGTCGGGCCGTCTGCCGTGGCATCTGCCGAGGTGGCGCGGCGTGACCTGGGGAGGGC
>NZ_SMKG01000349.1 GCF_004348525.1 Micromonospora sp. 15K316
CCCCGGCCCCGCGGTGCCCGCACCCCGACGCCCCGACCACGACCGGTTGAACCACGGCGAGCCGCCACCCCGGCCGCCGATCCGGATCACCCCGCTGGAGCTGCCGAGAGCGTCGCGCCTCGTGCTGTCCCGGAGCCGGGGACGCGAAGGATGACCCCGATGACCATGAGCACCCTCGCCGGCAACCGGCTGGTCCTCGACCGCGCCGCCCGGGACCTGCTGGACCGGGTAGCAGCGGACCCGGCGGAACCGCTGCTGGTCGCGGTGACCGGCCCCGACGGGCACGGCCGCAGCGCGTACCTCGCCGAGCTGGCCCGGCTCCACCGGCGGGCCGGCGTCACCGTGCGGGAGACCGCCCCGGAGCGGCCGGACGCGGCCGACCCGGACGCCGTCCTGCTGGTCGACGACGCGCACCTGCTCGACGACGTCCGGTTGCGGGTGCTGCGCGAGCTGGTGAACGGCCGGCGGCACCGGCTCGTCGTGGCCTACCGGCCGTGGCCGCGCTCCAGCCAGCTGGTCGAGCTGGCCGACGCGGTGAAGCGGGAGGGGCAGCTGATCCTGCTCACCCCGTTCGTCCGGGAGCAGACCGCCGCGTACCTCGCCGCCGTCCCGGAACTCGGCCGACGCCCCGACCTGCTCGACTTCGTGCACGGGCAGACCGCCGGGGTGCCTCGCGACGTGGAGCGGCTGACCCGGGCGCTGCGCGGGCAGGAACCGCGAACGGGTGCCCCGACCGAGCCACCCCGGCAGGCCGTCCTCGAGTTCGGCCCGGACCTCGACGACCTCTCCCCCGACGTCCGGCGACTGCTGCTGGCCGTCGCCGCGGGCGTACCGTTGCCGATCGATCTGCTCGGCGCGCTGCTCGGCCGCGAACCGGCCGAGGTGGACGCTCTCGTCGCCGCGACCCGTGCCGCCGGCCTGCTCGGCACGGACGGACGGCTCGCGCCACTGGTCCGCCGGGCGGTGACCGCCCTGAGCCCGGCCGCCGAACGCACCGCCGTCTGGCGACGGCTCAGCGAGGTCCAGCTCGCCCGGGGCGGACCGGTGCTACCGCTGGTCCGCTCCCTGCTCACCGCCGGTGTCGCCGCGGACTGCCCGGCCGGGACGCTGGAGGCCGCCGCCGAGGAGGCGCTCGCCACCGAGCCGGCCCTCGCGGCGGAGCTCTTCGCGGCGGCGTCGGCCGCCGGACGGCCGGTGGCCGCCCGGCAGGCGGTCGCCGCGGCCCTCGCCGGCGACCTCGACGTCGCCCTCCGGCTCGCCGACCGACTGCTCGCCTCGGCCACGCCCACCGAGCAAGCCGAGGCGGCGCTGGTCGCCGCGACGGCGCTCGCCCATCGCGGCCAGGTCGGCCGCAGCGTCGAGCTGTACCGGTGGTCGTCAGCGGCCCCCGCCGCGGCGTTCGCCGCCGTCGGCGCGCTCGCCGCCGGCGACCTCGCGGAGGCCACCGGCGCGCGGGCGGGCGACCGTGCCGGGCCGCCGACCCTGCACGCCAGCGCCGCCCGGCTGATGGCCGAGGGGGTACGCGACAGCCTCGGCGGCACGCCGACCTCGGCGCTCTCCACCCTCGTCCAGGCGACGGCGCTGCTCGAACCGGACGGGCGGGCGGTCCTCCTGCCCGACAGTCCGGCCGCCCTCGCCGCCCTGACCGCCGTGCACGCCGGTGAGCTCGACATCGCGGAGCGGGTGCTCGACCGGGCGGCGGCCAGCGGCATCGGCGGCCCGCTGATGGCCCGCCGGCACCGGCTGCTCCAGGCCTGGATCCTGATGGTCCGCGGCCGTACGGCCGACGCCGCCGGGCGACTCGGCACCGTCGTCGACCGCGGCCGGCCGCTCGAATCCCGCGACCAGCTCTTCGCCGCCGCCCTCGAGCTGGGCATCGCACGACGCAACAGCGACCTCGGCGCGCTCCAGCGCGGTTGGGGGCACGCCCTAGAGGCCGTCGTACGCCACCCGGTGGACCTGTTCACGCTCCTCCCCCTCGGCGAGCTGGCCATCGCCGCGGCCCGCCTCGGCGACCTGGAACGGTTGGCACCGCACCTGCACCGCGCCCGGTCGCTGCTGGGCCGGCTCGACGATCCACCGCTGTGGAGCACACCGCTGCACTGGAGCGGCCTGCACGCGGCGATCCTCGCCGACGAGCCGGCCGCCGCCGACGAGCACGTGACCGCCCTGCAGGCCGCCGCGCCGCACAGCCGGTACGCCACGGTGGTCGCCGCGGCCGCCGCCAGCTGGGTCGACGTGCTCCGAGGCGTGGTCGACCCGGCCCGGGTGGAGGCCGCAGCCCGCGGGCTGCACGACGCCGGGCTCTGCTGGGACGGCGCCCGCCTCGCCGGCCAGGCCGCCATCCGCACCTCGGACCGGCGGGCCATGACCGCCCTCCTCGACTGCGCCCGGACGCTCCAGGGCCGCCCCGCCGGCTCCCGCACGAGCCAACCGACCACCGACGACGGTGACGGGCAGGTCGCCGACGCGCTCACCACCCCGGCGGCGCACCGGCTCAGCGACCGCGAACGAGAGGTGGCCGAACTGGTGCTGACCGGGCTGACCTATCGGGAGATCGGCGACCGGCTCTTCATCTCGGCGAAGACGGTCGAACACCACGTGGCCCGGATGCGGTCCCGGCTCAACTGCGCCAACCGGGCGGAGCTGCTGGCGCTGCTGCGCACCATCGTGGCGCAACGCCCGGACAGCGCGGCCGGGCAGCCCTGGCCCGGACGGGCGGCCCGATGAACGGGCCCGCGACGACGACCGCGGAACCGCTCCGGCGACTCTTCGCCGCCGCGGCGGTCATGCTGATCGTGCTCTGGTCCTACGCCGCGTACCTGACCGGCCGGGACGCCGCCGACCTGCTCCGGGTCCAGGCCCTCGCGGAGACCCTGGGCCAGCCCACCGACCGACTCATCCGCGACCTGCAGACCGAACGGCACCGCACCGCCGGCACGATCGCGGGCGGGCCACGCGAGATGGCCACCCTGGCCGACGCGCGCAGCGGCACCGACCGGAGCGTGGCCGCCCTCCGCGACGCCACCGGCGGCACCGACCTGCGGCTGCTCACCGCCGGGGCGGTACGCGACCGCGCCGACACCCTGCTGCGTCGGCTCGACGGGCTCGCCGATCTGCGCGCCGAGGCGGACGCCGGGCGACCCGAGGCGGTCACCGGTTACGACCAGCTGATCGACGTCGCCTTCGCCGTGTACGGCCCCGAATGGGGCGCGCGGGAGAGCAGCCTGGCCGCCGAGACCCGGTCGGTCGTGGCGCTCGCCCGCACCCGTGAGCTGCTCGCCCGGGAGGACACCCTGCTCACCGCCGCGCTCACCGGCGGCCGGGTCACCCCCGACGACCGACGCCGCCTCGGTGAACTGATCGACGTCCGGCGGTACGCGGGTGACGAGGCGGTCACCGGACTGCCCGGCAGCGATCAGGACGCCTACCAGACCCTGGTGCAGGGCCCCCGGTTCGCCGCGCTGCGCTCGCTGGAGGACCGGCTGCTGGACCCGGCCGGCGCCCGCCCCGAACCCGACGCGCAGGAGTGGCAGAAGGCGTCCGGGCCGGCCCTGGCGGGGCTGGACGACCTGGTGCGGTCCACGGCTCGGCAGAGCGTGCAGCGGGCCACCCCCGGCGCGGCGCTGGTGCTCGTGCGCACCGGCGCGGTGCTGGGCCTGGGCCTGATCGCGCTGGTGGCGCTGCTGCTCACCGGGGCCCGCGTCCTGCGCCGGCCCGCCGTCGCCCCGCACCGCGCCGTCCACGCCGGAAGCGCCGCGCCGGCCGGGGAGACCCCCGGGCCGCCGCCCGTCGACGACCGCCCCCGGGTGCCCACCGGCAACCGGAACGGAGCCGCGCCGGGCGCCCCCGCCCGGGACGGC